>NZ_JBQOJB010000005.1:0-212564 GCF_054971365.1 Marinococcus salis
GGTTGGATGATATTGGATATAATTTCCAATATTTACTTCTATGACCAACATTTGTTTTCAAACCTGCAACTTAAAAGTAACAATAAAGTAAATTCCATTTATTGACACATTAACCGAACAAAGCGAACGGGAATTCGGGGAAATAAGCAGCAAAAGCAGAGCGCGAGCTCGAAAAAAATATTCATGGAGGGAAACTTGTGGAAGGTACATTTACCGACTGGAATTTTGCCAAGGACAAAAGTACAATAATTACCGTAACAGCTCCCGTAAAATAGTATCTTTTCTTTATTATATTACTGAAAGGCCTGATACCATTGCTTCCTATTACGTTTCACTATGTCCATACCCCGGGACGGCTCATCGAGGACCGCAATGAGTTTCGCCACTACCATTCTTTAGAATGGAAGCATCATTTCGACAGCAATTTTATTTCCTTTAAACAAATGCCGACGACTGATTACTTTCAGAAAATCGAAGCCCGTCTACGCGACTTTCACAGAGTCCGCGGCCAAAATCACTTAAAATTTCATTTTCCGCCAAATACAGAACTCCCGCAGGCGTTAAACCAGTACCTGCACAGCTCCCTCTACGATGTGAGCGTTATGGAGCTGTATGCCATCCAGCCCGCTGAATTTCCCCGGGAGGTGCTACCTGAGGGATGCAGCATCCAGCGCGTTGATGTGGAGAGCCTTCCCGCTTTTCTCGCTATGCAGCTTGAACAGGACCTTCCTTTCGGAGAAGCATACGCTGCCCAAAAACAACAAATGCTCGAGCAGCAGTTTTATGACGCTTCATTTATTCAACTGATCGCTTATTACCACGGCCGCCCTGCCGGCTTTGTTGAACTGATTGCCAGCGGTCACGCTGTGGAAATGGATAATCTGTTCGTCCATGATGATTTGCAGCGCAAAGGCATTGGCCATGCCCTGCAGCAATTCACCATGAATCTGTTCCCCGATAAGGCAGTCTTTCTCGTGGCAGACCAGGAAGATACACCGCGCGATATGTACCGGAAACAGAACTATGAGCGCCTTGGCTTTCAGTACACCGCTATTTTCCAATAAATACGGTCCTATGCAAAAAGACGCCCGCGAAAGGCGTCTTTTTTTAATCAGTACATCATATGCATAAACAAAGCAATAATGGGAATGGCGATTAAGGTACGCTGAAAAAAACATACAACCAATTCCCAGAGTTTTACTGGCATTCTCGTTGCTTTAATAACAACAATCGATTCAGAAAAGAACACAATTTGTACTAACGAGAGCGTCGTTACAAAATAAACCGCTCCTGCTTCAAGTGCTGCTAAATCTCCTGCAATCAAAAGAACCGGCAGAAACATTTCGGCAATACCTACGGGGATCGATGGTGCAATCATTGCCGCATTAGGCACGCCGAGAATATTTAAAAGCGGGATGAATGGCATGCCCAGCCAGTTAAACAACGGAGTATACTCAGCGACAATCAGGCCGGTAATACCAATAGAAGCAAGCATTGCCACTACCCGCGGAAGCACACCGAGTGCCCCCGTCACACTCGCCTTCACTTCTGAGCCAAGCGGCCGGGCTGTTTCAGCTCTTTTGGCCGCACGCTGGAAGCCACGAGGAACAATGCCAAGCTCAAACTTTGTCTCCCCCTGTCTTTCTTCTTCTGTCTGCTCCCGTCCGTCAAAATAAACGTCTGGCTGCTTCGACAGAGGTGGAATCCGAATCATAAAGAAAGAAATAATAAACGCAATCAGCATACCGGAAAAATATACCTGCAGAAAATCCTGACTCAGTCCTGCTGTGTTAATGACCAGCACGGCAAACCCGACACTGACTGCACTAAAGCTTGTAGCAATAGCCACGGCTTCGCGTTTTGTGTAAACATTCATGCGATACAAACTGCTTGTAATCAAAATAGCTACAGACGAAGCACTGACAAACGAAGAAATAGCATCGATTGTGCTTTTACCGGGCACTTTAAACAACGGACGCATAACCGGCTCCAGTATCGACCCGATAAAATCAAGTGCTCCGTAATTTAAAAGCAGCGGCATAAACACAGCGGCCAGCGGAATGATCCAGCCAACGGTAAGCACAATCGAAGGGATAATCGTGCCGCCTGTATCCGGACCGACCATCCACTCCGGACCGGTGAATCCAGCCAAGCTGTCGTGAAGAGCGTAGACTGACATAAAGACTGCACCCAGCACGTAAAAGAAAATGTGTACGCCCGTGTCTCCCCCGTAATAGTTTAACAGTCGCCCGCTTCTTTCCGGAAACAACTTCACGTATATACTCATGACGGCATTAGCGAGTACCATTACCGTAAAAAGCCACAAACTAAAAGGCACAGAAAGGTTCAAAAGAAAGTTATACAAGTAGCCAAAAACGACATCAGTTTCCCCGTCCACTACTACCGGAACAAAGAAAACAATTACAGCAATGGAGGTCAGCAGAAATGATTTGATCAATCCTTTTCTCAGCTGTCCCCGGCTGATTTTCTGTTTATCCAGTTCCTTCCCCTCGAGCGGTGCTGTGTCTCCAGGATTTTTTTCCATATGGTCCAAATCCTCGTCAGCTATATTCTTCATTTACATACTCCTTCCTGCGAAACATTTTACCTGATTAGCTTTTTACATCGTTGATTTGGCCGCCTCTGCGCTTTTCCATCCTTTAAAGGAGCTGATGTCTTCTCCTTTAGCACTGCTTTCGCAAATAAACCCCATCACGTCGCGTCCATCGTTTAGCTTGATCGTGCCGATTCCTAACGGAGCAGGAATCTTTGCGGCAAACTTTCCTATCTCTTCGATTGGCATCTGCCATAGTTCAACGTCGATTTCTTCTCCCGCCTCTTCCCGTATTAAGCCGGGCTTGGCCGGTTCGCTGTTTAGGCGTATCAGTTTATATTCCGGAGCCGTCGATGCTTCTTCCACGAATTCAGCACGATGTTCGGTCATCTGTTTTTCAAGTGGAAAACCTCTCATGTGAAGCCCGCATACGGCGATCAGCTTTTCGGCTGGTTCTTCCGGCAGAGAAAGCTTTTTCCGCTGCCAGCTTTCTGCTGCCCCCATTAGCAGGTTTTCGGCATCTGAACGGCTGAACAGCGTTACGCCAAAAGGCACCTCTGGTGCTGCTTGCCCGGCTGGCAGCGCGATTGCACTCATATCAAGCAAATTGCAGTGATTCGTATATTTGCCCATATCGCTGTTTGTCTGTACCGGGTCTTTTTGGACCTCTTCTCTTGTCCACGTTCCTCCGCATGTCGGAAGCACGAGCACATTATTTTCGAGCCACCGGCCGGTGTGGTGCTTAATTTCCTGCAGCCGGTGCATCGCTTCAAACAGCTCTGCTGCCCCGTATGCTCTGCCCTCTCCTTTAGAAAGTACTTTTTCGGTTACCGGGAATACGTCGCCGCGGTGCTTTTCTACAAATGAGCCGAGTGCCGCCCAGCGTTCAGCAATCCAGGGGCCATCGTACAGCACCGATGCCGCTTCACTTAGTATGGACGTATTTACATAGGACACTTCCTCTGGCCCTTGTTCAAGTTGCTCGACTGTTTTTTTCCATGCCTGCCGGTACTCCTCTTCATATGGCCCATAAAATTCCGGTTCTTCTTCCGGCAGCAGCCATTTTTTCGGCTTTTGCTTTTGTAAACTTTTAAACGGCTTCGACCAGGGATCACCTGGGTCCACGCCCCGGGCTATCCGATCCACCAGGTGAATATCATTTATCTCCCAGGTGAATACTGTCACACAATCCAGACTTTCACATGCCGGCACGACGCCGCTGATCGGCCAGGCACCAAGCGAGGGTTTCCACCCGATCAGTCCATGCAGCGCAGCCGGGACCCGCCCGGAGCCTGCAGTATCTGTACCGAGGGAAAAAGCAGACAGACCGCACGCTACCGCTACGGCAGAGCCTGCACTCGACCCACCGCTGATCAGTTCATCCTTGTGTGCGTTATGCGTTTCTCCATAAGGGCTCCGCGTACCGACGAGCCCTGTTGCAAACTGATCCAGGTTCGTTTTCCCAACCGGTATGGCGCCGGCGTCGACGAGACGCTCCACTACGGAGGCGTGCTTGTCCGGGGTATAGGTGTATGCTTCGCACCCAGCCGTCGTCGGCCATCCCGCTACGTCGATATTGTCCTTCACGGCGAATGGTACGCCCCACAGCGGCAGCTCCTCCGGCGAAAACGCAGCCAGCCGGTCAATATACGGCTGGATCCGCTCCTTGGAAGGAGGGTAGAGCCAAATGTTTTTGTGTTTATATTTCACGGCCCTTTCGAGAATGCTGTCTACCACTTCTTCGGGGTCTATACTTTTGCTTCGGTAAGCCGTTAACAGCTCCTGCACTGTCAAATGCTCTATCATGTAACCGACACCCCGCTTTCTTTCTCTGCACGCAGGCCGACGATCAACTGACCGGCCTGCACTTCATCTCCGGGCTCCACATGTATGGAAGCCACATAACCCTCTTCCGGAGCCTGCTGCGGAAATTCCATTTTCATACTTTCTTCAATGACCAGCACGTCGCCCTTTTTCACGTACTGTCCCTCTGTCACTTCGACCTTCCATACACTTCCCGGCATGGAACAGCGAACAGCCGTCTCATCTGTTGGCAGCTTTTCTTCAGGCGCCCCGGCATTTCCGTTGTCATCCTCTATATGCTCTGCAATGCCCTGCTCTTTCCAACGTTCACGCTCTGCCTGAAAGGCTGCCTGCTGATTTTCTTTAAACGCTGCGGCACTTTCCTGAATCGATTCTTGAAATGCCAGGTATTCGCCCAGATCGAAGGTGGTTTCTGTAATGTCTGCTTCAAACCGGCCGCGCAGGAAATCCTCCCGCAGTTCCGTCAGTTCTTCATGCGAAACCGCGTAATATTGAATCTGGTCAAAAAAGCGAAGCAGCCACGGTTTTCCAGGTTCAAAACTTTCCGTTGCCTGCAGCCGGTTCCACATCTGGATCGTCCGGCCGACGAACTGATAGCCTCCCGGCCCTTCCATGCCGTACACGCACATATACGCTCCGCCTATGCCTACAGCGTTCTCCGGCGTCCATGTCCGTGCCGGGTTGTATTTGGTCGTGACAAGCCGGTGTCTCGGATCTGTCGGTGTGGCAAGCGGCGCCCCGAGGTACACATCGCCAAGGCCAAGCACCAGGTAATTTGCGTCGAATACTATCTGTTTTACGTCGTCAATACTTTCCAGACCATTGATTCGCCGGATAAATTCCAGATTATCCGGGCACCACGGAGCATCCGGCCGCACGTTTTGCTGGTAACGTTCGGTGGCAAGCTGCACAGACGGGTCGTTCCATGAGAGCGGCAGCTTTACAATACGGGAAGGCACCTGTATCGACTCCAGCGGCGGAAGATTCTCATCAATGCGAAGTACATGATCCGAAGCCTCCTGGACTGTCATCTGCAGCGGATCAATATGAATCTGCAGAGACCGCACCCCTGGAGTCATTTCAATAACCGGGAGCACGCCTTCTTTTTCAATCGCCTCCATGAGCACCTGAACCTGAAAACGAAGCTTTAGATCCAGTTCCATTTCGCCGTATTCCACTAGCAGATACTCATCCCCGCTCATGCGGACTGTGATAGGAAAACGGCGGCCCTGTCGTTCATTGACGAGTAACGGATATTCCGGATCCAGCACATCATTTTCCTTTGGCAGCGTAATGGCTTCTGCTTCCCGTCCCGCTCTTACACTTTCGATCAGCCGCTCCTGCGTTTTTCGAAGATCATTAGCTTGCTCAATCGTCAGCAGCTGAAAATGCACCTTGTCCCCGGGCTGCAGCTGGCCGATTTTCCAAAATTCTGCAGAAGCAGTTGTCACCGGGCAGACAAAACCTCCCAGGCTTGGCCCGTCCGGACCGAGCAGAATTGGCATATCGCCTGTCAAATCAAGCGTTCCAACTGCATAAGCGTTATCATGAATATTGGATGGGTGCAGGCCTGCTTCTCCCCCGTCTTCACGGGTCCAGGATGGTGCAGGTCCAATCAGGCGCACCCCAGTCCGGGAGCTGTTAAAATGCACTTCCCATTCTGCTTCTGCCAGCTGCTGCAAATATTCCGGCTGCAAATATTCCGGCGTGCAGTGCGGGCCGGGGATCATGCCAATTGTCCACTCGCTCTTTAATTCCGGGCGCGTATCCGCAGCAAGCGACTGCTGCTTTTGGCTATCCGAACTTCCGCGGACACCGAGGATGTCTCCCGGGCGCAGAGCTCTTCCGGCATGGCCGCCAAATTCTCCAAGGGTAAACGTGGAGGAACTTCCGAGCACCTTCGGTTTGTCAAATCCCCCTTCAACCAGCAGGTAGGTTCTCATGCCTTCGGTGGTTTTTCCAAACGTCAGTGTCTGTCCTTTCTTTGCTTTCACCGTTTCGTATAAGGCCACGGCTTCTCCTTCAAGAGCAGCGCCCATGTCACTGCCAGTGATACAGAACATGAGATCATCCCGGAAAATGTAGGACCCTCCCTGCAGGGTCAGCTCCAGACCGCTCGCGTCTTCCGCATTGTTCAGAAGTGCATTGCCAAGCCTGAAAGCGAAAGGGTCCATCGGGCCGCAGGGCGGAACGCCGACGTCCCAGTGACCGGTTCTTCCCGGCACGTCCTGCACAGTCGTCTGGATCCCTCCGTCCAGCACCTCCAGTGCTTTTTCCGCTGGGTCAAAATCATTCAGCAGACGGGTGAAAACATGTCCTTCCCGTACACGGGAATCCTGCAGAAGCCTACGGACGTACTGACGGTTTGTGGTGACTCCGTAAAAACGGGTTTCTCCAAGCGCCTCATACAGCTTATCAAGCGCAGCCTCCCGGCTGCCGGCGTGCACAATGATTTTGGCAAGCATCGGATCATACAGCGTCGTCGTCTCCACGCCGTTTTGAATCCATGTCTCATTTCTTGCGTTATTCGACAGCAACACGTGGTCGATATGGCCGGCGCTCGGGCGAAAATCGCGGCCGCAGTCTTCAGCGTACACCCGGGCCTGAATGCTGTGGCCTGACGATGCCGGCACTTTCGCCGCGAGGTTCTGCCAGCTGCCGGCCGCTTCTTTTACCATCCATTCCACCAGGTCAATGCCGAGCACTTCCTCTGTTACTCCGTGCTCCACCTGAAGCCGCGTATTTACTTCCAAAAAGTAAAATGTACATTCGTCCGGATCATATAAGAATTCGACCGTGCCGGCACTTCTGTATCCTGAGGTTTCTGCAAGACGTTCGGCTGCCTGCCACATCGCTTTTCTTGTTTCCTCCGTAATATTTGGGGCGGGCGTTTCTTCCACCACTTTTTGATTTCTCCGCTGCAGCGAGCAGTCCCGCTCCCCTAATGCGACAACCTCCCCGCTTTCATTGCCAAAGATCTGAACTTCAATGTGACGGGCGCTTGGAATGTATTTTTCCAGAAACATACCGCCATCGTTAAAGTTTGCCTCTGCCAAATGCTTGACGTTTTCATACGCTTCATGAAGCGACTCTTCATTTTCACAGATCCGCATGCCGATGCCACCACCGCCGGCCGTACTTTTTAAAATGACCGGGTAGCCGATACCCGCTGCCTCTGCCATCGCTTCCTCCCGGCTATCCAACAGATCTGTGCCCGGAAGCAGAGGGACGCCCGCTTCTTTCGCAGCAGCACGGGCCGTGTGCTTCAGTCCGAACAGCTCCATCTGCTCCGGCTCCGGGCCAATAAACGTAATGTTCTGCTTCGCACATTCACGCGCAAAATCAGCATTTTCACTCAAAAAGCCGTACCCCGGGTGGATGGCATCTGCTCCTTTCTCAAGCGCTGTTTCCAGGATCTTTTGTTCATTCAGATAGCTCTCCTGCGGTGCCCCTTCACCGATATTTACTGCTTCATCGGCGTATGCCACGTGCAGACTATCGCGATCCGCCTTCGTGTATACAGCCACAGACGGAATATTTAATTTATTTAATGTTCTTTCAATTCTGACAGCAATCGCTCCACGATTTGCAATGAGTACCTTTTGAAACATTCAGCCTCTCTCCTTTTAGTAATCTATTTATCCCAGATGAGTACACGAAGTGGCGTTGGATTAAAACCGCTGCACGGATTATTCAACTGCGGGCAGTTGCTTATGAGTGCAGTCACTGCGCACTTGGCTGTCATTTCCACATAGCAGCCGGGCCCTGAAATTCCGTCATCAAAATCCAGGCCGCCCTCCGGCGTAACCGGCACATTCATGAAGAAATTGATATTCGGCGCTATGTCGCGCTTACTGTAATCATGACCATATTTGGCCAGCTGGTACATGAAGGTGTCACGACAGTTGTGCATCGACTCCCGGTCATGGGCGTAGCGGACCGTGTTGCTTTGAGACGAGCAGGCTCCCCCAAGCGTGTCGTGCCGCCCGACCGTGTCGGCTGTGATTTCAAGTAAATCCTTTCCGGATTCGGCTTTTAGTACTGAACCAGTCGTTAAATAAATATTGTTTTGTGCATTAATAGTGTTAATCGCACTGTAATGATCTTCCGGGTGCTGCGTATCAAAAAAGAGTGTATCAGCTGCTTCGTTTCCCTCCACGTCTTCAATCCGGAACACTTGGCCGGGCTGCAGTTCTTTGATCCAGCCTTCGCCGGCCGGAATCAGCTGTTCATATACGGCTGTGTCCGCGGTTCTTTCACTTTGTACCTTTGCTAGCATATTCATGTTAAACTCCCCTTCATACTAGTAATGAATGATATTCCCATGTATTTTCGAACGCCCGTCTGTTTTCCGGATGATAGTTAACGCAATAGTCCTGCCCGTCTGCTTCCTTCACGTCATATACTTCCATTTTCACCGGTACTGACGGAAAGTCTGTTGCCGGATCCTGAGGGTTTGGCGTATTTGAGATGATCATTAAGCTGTTCATTTCCAGACGGATCACTATCGTGTCCCCCGCTTTGGCATGCTCCGGATCAAAATGCATACTGCCGGCTTCGTCGGCATAGATCTTTGAAAATAAATTGATGTTTGGCACCAGGTCTCTTTTTGTTAAGCCGTGACGCATCAGCTCCTTGACGAAGTTTTCTTCACTGCTCCGGTAATAATCGTTCAACAGCTTTTGAAACGTGGTTTCACCGTACCGGCTGTCGGTCCCTGCTCTTGTTGAATAACCGCCGATAGGATCATGCCATCCGGAGCTGTCTTCAATAATGCTTGCCATGGCACGGCCGTTATCAGTCATCAGAATGTTTCCTTTCGTAAATTTCGATGTGTGCTGCGCTTTTAACGAATCGGGCATATTGTAACGGTCTGTTGTATTTTTGGCGTTATACAGCAGAAGTGAAATGTTAGCCCCGTCTTCAAGTGCGGTAAACCGGACTGCTTTTCCCTTTGCCAACACATTCGACCATTTGCTTCCTGCTTCAATTATTTTTTCCATCATGGAGCCTCCTTTAGTAATATAAGCACCTAAAATAAATAAAAAGCCCGGAAGAGTTTTCACTCTCCCGGGCTTTTGTCCCTCCGTGTATACAGGCAACAATGCCTGTACCGCTTTCTCTCGGACCTGCCCTTCTTTTTCAAGAAGCGGAACCCTAGAAAGCATTAGCGTTTCCAGCTGGCGGAAACCTATATACTGTTTTTGCTGTTGATTTGTAGTCTAATCAACATTCCAGCAGAAAACAATCTTCACGTAAGCTTATCTAACATATTAATTTTCAGATTTATTTTTAATTGCATCTTTCACCTGTGAATTATGACTTATCTTTTTTCATTTTTGTTTACTTTATCTTTGAAAAAGGAAACCCTTTACTATTACTCAATCTAAAGGAGAGATACTAATGGCGGAAGATCCAAAAAAAGCAGAACAGTACGTCGATAAGCTGGACCAGGAAGACAAAGACCAGATCATGCAGAACTTTAATACATTTAAAAATTATCTGGGCGACCAGGTGAAAAAAGGCGAAAGCATTGGTCTCGGAGAAAAAGGACTGGCGAAAGCAACCAAGCGTGTGGCCGAACACCTTTCCAAGCATGAAGAGCCTCGCAACCGGGAAGAAAAAGTATTAAACGAGCTTTGGCAGAATGCCGAAAAAGATGAAAAAGACGCTATTGCCAAAGCGCTTGTCCGCATGGTCGATCAAACGAACAAAGACTAAAAAGAAGCACAAAAAATCCCGCTTTTTCAGCGGGTGCTGAAAAGCGGGATTTTCATTTAATCATTGTCATCCGCCCTGTATGGCGTTATAAATAAAGTAAGCAATCACAAGTACTATGGCCACCGGCAGGATAAACTTAAAGAAACAGCCGGCCATACGAATAACCAGGAAAACGAATACGATGAGCAGCAGAATACCTATAATAAATTCCATGAATGCAGCCTCCCTTCCAACCACAGCTATCTATCAAACATTATTAAATAATTTCTGCTTTAATACTGCTAACATATATCTTTCCACCGCTCCTGTTTCGTAAACGTTTCTCCGTATTATTTCGATATTATTACATATTCGTACAAGCAAAAAGCCCTCCTGTAAGGGCTTTTTATTTACTACTATGCGGCTTTGGGCGTTTCATGCGCTTTTGGTTTACGGCCGATTTTTTCTGTTACAGCTGGAACGAAGCGATCAAGTCCGATTTTACCGGCGTTGCCTTTTCCAACCAGGATGAGAATTGCAAGAATAAGCATGATCGGATTAGTCGACACTGTACCTGCCAGCAGAAATGCCATGTTCATCGTTCCTCCGAAGAAGGCGGCAGTGGTGGTAAACAAGCCAACAATTAAGCCGGCACCTACCAGTACTTCCCCCCACATGACGAGAAAACCAAACAGTCCGGCATTTGGAATAGCGACGTTTTCCAGGAAAGCAGTGTACCAGGGATAAGCTGCTGCCGTTTCCCCGCCCTGCATAACCGGTTCAGCGACAGCTCCCTGCAGAAACCCGCCGGGGTTGAAGCCTTCTGTAATTTTTCCCAGTCCTGAGGTGAGCCATGCCCAACCTAAGTACATACGAGCCAGCAGAAACACTACCGCCGCAATCGTCGACTCCTTCAAGAAACGAATAATCATTTTGACCCCTCCTTTTTGTGAATCTATTCACATATTTCTTATCTTTAGTATACCGCATTTTAAATTATTGTGAATATTTTCACATGAATGGACACAAAGTATTCATAAACGTTAAAGAGAAGTCTTCAAAAATAAAAAAGAAAATAAATTTCAAACGTTCGCTTGTGGCGTCTTCCACTATTCAAAAGCATAATATACTATGATTTCTTTTAGGGCTTAGGCTTTGGTATAATAGGATTTATCGCCTGTTCACCTTCTGGCGAAATGTGTCAGAAGGGAGGTGAAAAAATGGTAGCAGAACTTTTATTAACGCACTTTCTTTTTCCTTTCGCATCTACCGTGTTAGGAATCGTATTTGCTGATATGTTGCTAAAGCTAATACGTAAGAAATGCAGGAACAGGCGATGAAAGCAACAAAAAGAGCCTGGATGTCACCAGCATCCAGGCTCTTCCTTTTGGTGAAAAAATGATAGAGAACTTTTATATGCTTATCTTATCATGGCATATACCTCATGTAAACGTTATATGCACTAAGGGCGAAAGACTTTGAAATAAGTAATAAGCAGTCAGGATAGTCTAAAGTTCTTTCAATCTTTTACTGACTTCAGTGAAGTATATCAAACCGTTATCAGAGACCTTCCTCTTAGGCTTTTATTTAGCAATAAAATTTATGGCCTTGGCGGAAAGAAGAAGTAATACATACCGATGCAGCCGCTGGAAAAAATAATTAGATTAACAATATAACCCAGGATATACCATTCACCATTTCTAATACCTACTGCTATAAACACGATCGTAAGAATAATAAAAATACTTCCTACTACACGTTTCATTACTTTTTTCATCGTCTCTCTATCTTTCATAGTTCCCTCCTCAATTAGTTTTTTACAGGAAATGTCCAGGAAACCAAATCATAATTCCAGGGAACAGCCCCAGTCCTACACCGTTTTCAGTGCGCCCGGTCCACTGGTGCCAAAACGCCTGTTCAGTTATTAAGTTTTTCACTCCGTTGATCCATTAGCTGAAGAACGATGGTCAGTATCCATATAACGATACCTGCACCGCTCATAACTTACAGCCTTCTCAGCCGCTCTCATTCCTAACCTTTCAGTTATGATATCAGATGAAACGAACTTATTAGGATGATAATTCCTGCTCCCAACAGTAACCGCCAATAAAATGTGGGAATCCCATCGCTCCATTCCAGCACTGCACGGGCAATGAGCTGAACTCCTACTCCGTAAAAAAGGAGAAGCAGCCCAACGCGGGTGTAGTAGTCCAGGGCAAGCATAACAAGCACGGCGGCCATCAGCAGCACCCCTGAGGCTGCTAATGAATATAGCTTTGATTTCGATAACGTTGTTTGCTGAGTTTTCATTACTATTCTTCCTTTTACCCCTGATTAGTAACAAATATTTCCTTTATTGGTATACCCTTAGGTTCAACTTTACATGTATTCGTTCGTATTAAAAGTAATATCATTCTCTTTACTCCCTCTGTTGAAAATTTTAACTGTATAACGCTAAGCAACATTTTCGCGAAGACCTTTTGGATCGTGCTATAGTTTATTGGCAGAAGGAGGGCTTATGCAATGAATGAAAAATATAATCCACTATTTCAACCATTAACATTACCGAATGGTACAATATTGAGAAATCGCTTTGTGTTAGCGCCGTTAACCCATGTTTCCTCCAATGAGGATGGCACTATATCTGACCGCGAACTTCCATATATTGAAAAACGCTCGGAGGATGTCGGCCTGGCTATTACGGCAGCAAGCAATGTGACAGCTTTAGGGAAAGCATTCCCCGGACAGCCGTCCATCGCCAGAGACTCGGATATCGAAGGCCTGCGCCAGCAAGCTGCTGTCATGAAAAAGAACGGGGCAAAAGCCGTCGCCCAGATTCACCACGGCGGAGCCCAGTCTCTGCCTAAATTGACTCCCGGGGGCGATGTAGCCGCGCCAAGTGAAATTGAACTGGCAAGCTTTGGCGAGCCACAAAAGCATCAGGCTCGTCCTATTTCAAAAGAAGAAATCGAAGAAACAATTCGGGCGTTCGGGGAAGCGACGAGACGTGCGGCCCAGGCAGGCTTTGACGGCGTGGAAATTCACGGGGCCAACCACTATCTCATTCAACAGTTTGTGTCTCCGTACTATAATCGCCGGGATGACGAGTGGGCCGATCCATTCAAGTTTCCACTGGCTGTTGTTGAGGAGGTAACCGCCGCAGCCAGAGAATATGGCGGCGATGATTTTATTGTAGGTTACCGCTTTTCCCCGGAAGAAGCCGAATCTCCAGGGATTACGATGGAGTTGACGAAGGAATTGATTGATAAGCTGGCTGATCAGCCGCTGGATTATTTCCATGTGTCCCTGATGGATATTCATTCCAAAACGCGGGAAGGTCCGTATTATGGACAGAAACGGATTCAACTGATCCATGATTGGATTGACGGCCGTGCTCCGCTAGTCGGCATCGGCTCCATTTTCACGGCAGATGATGCCTTGAGTGCTTTGGAGACGGGCACGGAATTGGTCTGCCTCGGACGGGAGCTGCTGCTCGATTATCAGTTTGTGCGAAAAATTCAGGAGGGTCGCGAGCACGAGATCAATGCCACGTTTGACCCTGAAGAGCCGACGAAATACCATCTTCCAGAGCCGCTATGGCAGCAGCTCTACAACGGATTCTATCCGCTTCCCAGAAATGATGGCTGATATCGTTTAACAGCTAGAAAAGAGAAAGCAATCAAAAGAAAAAGATTAAATTGGAAACCTCAGCCGGATACGTGCTTAAGGTAGTTTTCAAACTCTATATAATAACCAAAGGCCTCCGATGTCGATTCTCGGAGGCCTTTCTCTATCGTTTAACGTTTTCTGCTATGATTGACTATCCATTCAGCTATCTCTTCTACGGTCATTGCTGGCTTCCCGGCAACCATTTGAACCGTAAAGTCTTCAGCTACTTGCTCACCTGCCTCTAGTACATAACCGTTCAAGCCTAAAAACACGTACATTGCCAGGAAAGCTGTTCTTTTATTAGCATTATGGAAAGCGTGATTAAGAGCCAGACTTTGAAACAGGGATGCTGCTTTTAATTCAATAGTTGGATAAGCATCTTCGCCAAATACTGAGTGCTTTGGTCTGTTCACTGCACTGGCAAGCATGTGGTGATCTTTAACTCCCGAAATTTCTTTAGGAGAGTAGCGCTTTATTACCTGTTTGTTCAATTCTGTCACTTGATGGACGGATAAATAATTGACGCTCATCTAACGATCAACCAAGTTTTTGAACGTGTTATCATATTTATTAAAAGCTTCATTTATGAGCGTATTCATTTCATCCTTCGAATCAATTTGAACAGTAACATTTTCTTCTTCATGCAGATCTTTTGTTTCTTCTTGATTGGTAAGAGCTATCATCTTAACACCATCTACAATTACGACCTTACCTTTATATTCTTTGATCTTCTCACTCATAAACTAACACCTCCGTTCGTTAAATTGATTGTAGCCAATACTTATAATATTAGCAAACTGCTGTACTTTTACAGCATGGTATTCTATTCCCGGAAAAATTTAAAGGAGCTGAAATAGATGCTCACCAAAATTGGTTACTTTTTCAACTGGCTTCTCATTCTTGCCGGAGTGATGGTGCTGCTCCCTCTTATTTTCTCAATTGATTTCTGGCAGGCATATTATCCGTATAAAACAGGATTTGGGATCCTTGGACTCTCCGCTTCGGCTCCGATTTTCAGCCTGTTGGCACTGTTTTTAGCTATCGCTCTACAAATTGAACATCTTGTCATTATCGCTGCCTGCGTAACAATCCCTCCCTTACTGCCTGCCGCTTATTGGGCATTGTTTGCCTGAACTTCTCTACCAACAGAAACATTTCACATATATTCTACTACGAAGATTTGATCCCTGCTCCGCAGAGAGGAATAATTACGGTTTCGTTTTTTCTGCGCTTATACTGCAGATATCCCGCGTAGTTTATAGCTGAAGTAATTTCTACGTAAAATCCTTTGCCGGCCAGGGCCTCCCTTGCATGCAATATTTCTTCTTCCGGAATCCGGATGAACGTGCCGTCGGTTTGACGAACAGCCTCTAAAATTTGTGCCGAGCGCGCTGGAGCAGCAATTGCGATACCTTCTGCAAGTGTTGGTTCCATGGCCGCTGATGCCGCTGTTTCAGCTCCCTTTTCATACGCCTGGGCCAGCGGTGCACAGTTGTCGGCCTGCACTGCCACAATTTTTGGCATATGGCTAATCAAATTGTTAACGAGCAGCCCCTGAAAACCATAGTAAATTCCCAAAAGAAGCGTCCCGTTCCCTACCGGAACAATTACGTTTTCAGGTGCACCTCCGAGCTGTTCATATGTTTCATACGCATACGATTTTGTGCCTTCAAAAAAATACGGGTTATACACATGACTTGCGTAAAACACCTGCTCCTGTTCGACTGCGCGCTGGGCGGCTGCCGCTACATCCCCCCTCGTCCCCTGGATTTTCTGAATTCCGGCTCCGTGTGCTTGAATTTGATCTATCTTTTTCGGTGACGTCTTCGCGCTGACGTATACGTCGCAGGCAATACCTGCCCGTGCAGCATAGGCAGCTATGGCGGTGCCGGCGTTCCCGCTGCTGTCCGCGATCACTTTCTCTGCGCCCAGCTCCTTTGCTTTTGTTATCAATGCCGCTGCTCCGCGATCTTTAAACGATAACGTCGGCATCATGTAATCTACTTTAACGTATACTTCAGGATCCTCCGGAAATAATGGAATCAAAGGAGTCTGGCCTTCTCCCATGGACACGGCTTCCCATGGTCGTGCTTCCTCATCAAAAGGCATCGTTTCCGCATACCGCCAGACGGAAAACGGGTAGTCCTTCCACGATTCTGGATTTACGGAAGGCGTTTCTTTTAAAAGATCCAGCACTCCTCCGCATACCGGGCATTTCCAGATAGCCAGGGTAATCGGATGAATCTCTCTGCACTCACTGCAAATATATTGGTACATCACTTCCGCACTCCTTTCGAACGCTTTAATGATGTTCAAACTGCTTTTCATTACTTTCCCACACTTAAACGAAATTGCCAATACCAAAAGCAAAAGCTGAAGCCGGAGCAACCGCCCCGGCTTCAGTTAAATTAATGTTTACAACTCTTCCCCTTTTGTCTGAATCACGTTCTGGTACCAGTAGAAGCTGTCTTTTTTGCTGCACTTATTGAAACCCTCTACGTAATCACCCGGCCCACTTACACAAAGCCGATGTTTAGGCTGCGCTTTCTGACTCTAGATTTTCGTCGCAGCTTCCCGCATTGTCCCTTCCTTCTGCATCTGTACGTGCCAGGTGAGGGCTTCTTCCAGAAGATGCGGTGTCTGGCCGCCGGCTTCCTCACAGGCGCGCTGAAAATAACTCCACAACTGCTCCTTATACAGCGGATGCACACATTGCTGAATAATTTCTGCAGCTCTCTCCCGCGGCGCAAGCCCCCGGAGGTCGGCATAGCCCTGCTCTGTCACTAGAATATCAACGTCGTGCTCCGTATGATCCACATGGGAGACAAACGGCACCACGCTGGAAATGTCACCGTTTTTGGCAATTGATTTAGTTACGAAAATGGCTGTGCGGGCGTTGCGGGCGAAGTCTCCGGAGCCGCCAATGCCATTCATCATATTTGTGCCATTTACGTGAGTGGAATTAACATTGCCGTAGATGTCTGCTTCGAGGGCCGTATTAATGGAAATCAGGCCGAGGCGCCGGATGATTTCCGGGTGATTGGATAGTTCCTGCGGACGCAGGACCAGCTGATCCCGGTAGTCTTCAAGCTTTGGAAAAACTTCGTTCATTTTCTCTCCGGAAAGAGTAATCGAACAGCCTGACGCAAACCGGACTTTGCCGGCGTCCATCAAATCGAACACGGCGTCCTGGAGCACCTCGGAGTACACCTCCAGATTCGTGAATTCCGAATCCAATAGCCCGTGAAACACAGCGTTCGCTACTGTGCCGATGCCGGACTGCAGCGGAGGGAGCTCTTTTTCAGCATTTCCGTGAGCGTATTCATTTTTCAAGAAATCGATCAGGTGTCCGGCCATCGCCTTTGTTGTTTCATCCGGGCTTGTAACGGTCGACGGTGAATCCAGCTCCTTCGTGACGATAATCCCCTGGATTTTTTCCGGATTAACTGGAATGGCGGTAGTGCCAATACGGTCCTCTACGTCCCTTAACGGGATCGGCCCTCTTTCTCCCTGCCGGCCCATATGGTAGATGTCGTGCATCCCTTCCAGATCGGCAGGCTGGGCCATGTTCAGTTCCACAATAATCATATCAGCCTCTTCTGCAAAAACTGCCGAATTGCCTACCGAGGTGGAAGGCACGATCCATCCTTCTTCGGTGATTGCCACTGCTTCTATGATCGCTGCATCAATACGGTTGAGCGACCCGTTCCTTACACTTTCTGCCGTGTGGGACAGATGCTGGTCAATAAACGAAATATTTCCCTGGTTGATCTCTTCCCGCATCCGCTGGTCCACCTGAAAAGGTAATCGCTTACAAACAATGCCGGCATCAGTCATGATCTGGTCAGTATCCGAACCAAGCGAAGCCCCGGTATAAACGTCAAGACAGAACTCTTCCTGCTTCGCTTTTTCTACGAGAGCCCCGGGCATAGCTTTCACGTCTCCTGCTCGTGTAAAACCGCTCAGGCCCACAGTCATTCCGTCCTTGATCCATCCTGCTGCTGTTTCACTGTCCACGATGCGTTCCTTTAAACCGTTGTGCCGGAGCATCTGCTGGAGTTTATTGTTCACGGTAAACCCTCATTTCTTTTTGTACAGCGTAGCAGGATGTGTCATAAGATTCTTTCAATTATGCACAAACGACCGGTATTCATGAATAAACCAGCATATTTGCGGATGAATCAGAATTGCAGCCGCCACCGGAAGGTGCTCGCATACGTCTGGCCAACCGGCACCCGGGACCCTTCATCCATAATGAGCATAAAGGTGGAATGCGAATCCGGCTGAATGTCCCGGATTTTGTTTATATTCACGATAAATGAACGGTGGCAGCGGATGAATGTATCCTCCGGCAGCAGCCATTCCAGCTGATGCAGCGTGAATTTGTTTGTGCCCCTTCCTGCACTCGTCTGCATCCACGTTTTCCGTTCGTATGCTTCCATGTAAGAAACGTCGCTGTAGGGAACAGGTTTCCAGCCATTTTCATGCTCCATCGTTAATATTTTAAGCTCTTCCGGAGCTTCGCCGGGCACGGTAATTGCGGTCAGACAGCCGACAAGTTCATTTTTTTGAATAATTGGCACCGACGTTCCGTAGTAAGGGATACCGAAGACGTGTCTGCTCACGTGCCGGGACGTTTTCTTCTTGCTGGCCAAAGAATGGTAGCTGACCGTATCCTGTACCACCCTGTCGCCCGGGGTAATTGACAGGTCGACCGACCGGCTCGGCTTATAGTAAATGAACGCATCTGTACTTGCAGCAGCGAATGAGGTCTCCTTCGGGAATAATTCTTTAAAGCTGTCGATCAACGGCGCAATAGATGATTGATCCATACTTTTCCTCCTTTTGTTTAAAAATTCCCTTCTTATATTATACAGCCGGCTGCTGCCGCAAATGATTCTGTTTTCGAATACGCTGCATGCTCTACTTCTATGCCAAGGTTATTTTTTAACGATTTGCACGCCCGCTTCTTTTTCAAGCACAAGATTGAAACCGGCCTTGCCCTTCTTCAGCACGGCCTGTCTCCAGCTTTCCTCAGGCGGGTCGAACAGCTGATGAAATTCCTTCTGCAGCTCTTTAGCATCTTTTTCTTTCTTTGCTCCGTACCAGTAATACTGGTTTTCATGTACCACTATATCGAGCGCCCTCATCTGGTCAGGCAGCCGGTTGCCGATCGTGCCAAACTCGAGCAGACAGGAGAAGATGTACTTGTCCGGATGCTTCCGGCTGTAGACGTCCTTCACGTATTCTGCATCCTCGCCTTTAATTTCCCGTACGTCTGTCTTTTGCACGTCGTTGACCTCCGGATGGCCGAACTGCTTTCGGAGCTGCTTTTCTTTCCTTGGATCTGAATGCGGTACCTGCAGCCACAGCTGTTCGGCAGGACCAAGTCCGGTATGAATATCAATATGGACGACCGTTTCGTACTCCTTTACCCATTCATCCATGTGCGCCAGAAGCTTTTCCACCGGCTCTTCATGAGCTGCGCCGCCGTAAAAAATACCGGTCGGATACTGATACTGTCCCATCGTTGCTGCTTTTTCCAACCCGGATACGCCGCGTTTAAACACCTTTGCCCCAAGTGCTCCCAAAAGATTTTTCCGCTGTTTTTTCCAGCTTTTCACTGGCCCCTCCGGCAAAAAGTGCTTTTTTTCTTTTTCAAACCGTTCGTTCAATGAAGCAGGTACGCTGTTCCAGTCTTTGATAAAATTACGATTCAGGTCAACATTGTTTTCACTCACCCGCCGCCGGTTTTTCATTCCCCACGGATTTACCGCATGAACGAGCCGTAGGCCAGTCGTATTTGGATTCAGCTGCGTCAGATATTCATCGATAAACAGCTGCAGAAGCGCCGACCCTGCATATCCTTCAATTCCGTGTACGCCGGTGGTGACTACAATCAGCGTGTTTGAATGGTATTTGGCGTCCGCTGCAATAATATCGGTGGTGTTATTGTTTTCCGGTTTTCCAACAGCGTACTGGGTCAGCGAAGCCTCAGGCCAGACCGCCGCTACGTCGGTGCTTCTTTTCCGGAAGGCTCTTCTTGCTTCCTCGTAGGTCGGGAAAAAGTATTGATCTGACGGTTTCATATTGCTTCCTCCTTCATCAAAATTACTCTTACGCTCATTATTCCTCGCCATTTCGGGTACAAACCTATTAGCGGCAAAAAGAAACTACAAAAAGGATGATAATTATGCAGCTGCCTTCTTCTTTAGTACACCTAGCCAACGAACGGATTGAACCTTTCGATTGTGAAGGGTTTCTGCCGGGCGCCGGGCCGGCCGATGCCACGATCATGTTTGTTGGGGAAGCCCCGGGCGAAACTGAAATTCACAATGGCATTCCCTTCAGCGGCAGAGCAGGAGTCATTTTCGACTCGTATCTCGACGATTTGAACATCAAACGAGAAGACATTTATGTCACCAGTGCCGTGCGCAGCCGCCCCTATAAATGGGGACAGACCAGGGCCGGTGTGCGCCGGAAATACAACCGGACCCCGAACCAGAAGGAAATCCTCGCCCACGCGCCCGTATTGGATTACGAAATAAACCGGGTGCAGCCGCAGTGGATCGTGCCGATGGGAAAAATCGCTTACTGGCGGCTTCTTGGGACCAGCCCCAGACTGGGTGACGTTACTGGCAGAATACAGACGCATCCGATCCGACAGTGGGAGGAAGCGAACGAAGCGTACATTTGGACTGCCAGAAACTATAATATTTTTCCGATTTACCACCCAGCCGCGATTTTGTATAACCGCAGCCTCGAGCAAACGATGAAGGAATACCTGAACACGCTCGCCGCCCATGCGCTTCATATCTAAAAAGCTCCGGAGTACAGACATTTGCCTGTGTTCCGGAGCTTTGCATTAATAGACTTCGTATGTCTGGCCGGTCTGCTGCCCTTCGACACTTTTTTGATATGCCAGGGAAACCTTATCTCCCGGTACGGGATCGAAACCGCGGAAAAAGCTGCCAAGCTTATCTGCCGATTCGGCCAGCAGGTTCGGACTGATGTTGTTAATACGGATGTCTCTTGGCAGCTCAATGGCTGCAGAGGTGACAAAGCCTTTCACGGCGCCATTTGCCATCGCAGCGGAAGTCCCCTGAGGGATCGGGTCATCCATCATGATTCCGGATGTAAGCGTGAAGCTGCCGCCGTCGTTTACATATGGAATACCGAGCAGCACCAGGTTGATCTGGCCCTTCATTTTACTGTTGATGGCCGTCTGGTTCTTTTCCGGAGTGAGCTCGGTGAGCGGAGCAAAACCGGCGCTCCCGGAGGCCGTAATAACTGCGTCCACACGGCCGGTAGATTCATACATTTGACGGATACTTTCTTCATCTGTAATATCCACCTGCACGTCTCTTCCGTTTCTCCCGGCACAAAGAATGTCGTGGTCATCCTTTAAGCGTTCATATACCGCACTTCCGATCGTGCCTGAAGCTCCAACTAATAATATGCGCATGAAAATCTTCCTTTCTGTTTGCAAAATTCTCTACGCTATATTGTTCCTCTTTTTTCCGGCTTACAAACACCAGCACGTTCCATCATGCCCATTGCAGAGAATGAAGCTCCCACGCATCGACATGAAAAACAGCCGGCTGTTCTGCTGAAAATTGAAGCTCTCCTTCTTCCTGCTCCGGAAACAGGCGGGAGGTAGAAACGTATTCCCCGTCATTTACGAAAACTTCTGCAGAAGAGCAGTCAAACAGGCAGCGAAGCGAACGCACACCGTTTACCCGGCTGGTTCGGCGCACCGACCCGCCAGTGACCAAATCCGGCCGTTCAAAGGTAAGCGTCTGATCATCGGCGTCATAGGAAATATGAAAATAACGGCGCCAGGAGACGGTCCAGCTTTTATCTTTCTCCACTTCCAGATAAATTTCTGCTACTGGGGCATCCCACGACTGCCATACCAACGCCTCATCATTTACAGCAACGACCGCCGAGGCGTTCCTCCTGCGCAGCTGCCGGCACTCTTCAATCGGCTGCTGGTACAGATGTCCGTTTTGCATCGTCAGCTCCCGGGGGACCGTCAGACAGTGAACCCAGCCATCGGCAATCGTCGGATGCGCCTGTTCCTGCTGGTCCGGGACGCCCATCCAGCCAATCAGCAGACGCCGGCCCTGCTCATCCAGAAACGACTGCGGGGCGTAAAATTCAAAGCCCAGGTCAATTTCACGAAACTCCCCGTGGGAAAATGTGCCCGCTTCCGGGGCGAATTCACCGGTAAAAATGCCGGTCTGATACTGATTCTGGTACCGGTACGCTTCTGCTTCAAGTCCCTGTGGAGACACAAGCAGCACCCGGGAGCCACCCAGCTCGAAAAAGTCCGGGCATTCCCACATATAGCCAAAGGAAGCACTCAGCGTAACGTCCTTTCCGGCTAGCGGCCCGAGAAACTCCCATTCCCGCAGGTCCCTCGAGCGGTAAAGCAGCACCTGTCCTTCCAGGTCAAGACGCTGGGCACCGATTACAAGCCACCACACTCCGGCTTCAAACCATACTTTTGGATCGCGGACGTGAGCGGTATAGCCTTCCGGCTGATAAATCACCGGACCGTGCTTTTCAAACTCCACTCCGTCGCTTGAAACCGCAAGACACTGGTAGCTCGTCCGGTTCCCGTGTTCATCCTTGACGTTTCCGGTATAAAACAAGTATAGAAAACCCTCATGTGCTACCGCGCTGCCGGAATAGCAGCCGTTTTTTTCAAAATCATATACCGGTGCGAGCGCTGGGGGCAGAAGCTCCCAATGAACCCAATCCCGGGTCACCGCGTGTCCCCACCATTTGCTGCCGTGACCGGTATGAAACGGCATCCACTGGTAAAACACATGATTCACTCCCTGCCACTGCACAAGTCCATTCGGATCATTCATTAAGCCTGCTGGAGGCATCAGGTGAAACTGCTGTCGAAAGGGACCTGCCGCTTCGACCGTTTGCACTATTTGGTCTGCTTCTTTTCGAAGAGCGTGCTCCTCTTTCATTGCTTCCTCCCTATACAGCTTTTTCTTCACTGTCTTTTTCTGTTTTTGTCTCTTCTTTCTTCGGCTGCTGTTCTTCTTCCTGCCAGCCGAGCAGCCACGCTGCTGTAAACGCGCCGCCCACAGCAACCAATATACCGATGGCATAGTTAATTGGGTCATTTGCGATCGCAAACATTGGAAGCCCGGTCACCCCGATACCGTTTGCTGTAACGTTTGTAATCGTCACGTACGCACCACCAAGAGCGCCACCAATTGCAGCACCGATAAACGGACGGCGGTAGCGGAGGTTAACCCCGAAGATGACCGGCTCCGTGATGCCCAGAAAGGCCGCGAATGCTGACGGACCAGCAATTTCCTTCATTTTTTTGCTCTTCGTCTTCACCCATACGGCAAGACCGGCTCCGCCTTGGGCGACGTTAGCCATCGCCCATATAGGGAGGAGGTAGTTAAAGCCGACCTGGCCGAGAATTTCTGCTTCGATCGCGTGAAAGCTGTGGTGCACGCCGGTTAAAACGATGAGCGAATACAGGCCGCCAAACACGAGACCGGCAAAACCGGCACCAGAATCATATAAAAACGACAGCGACGTGGTTACACCTTCACCGAGCAGACGGCCAACCGGACCGACGACCATCAATGCTACAAAGCCGGTGGTCATGATTGTTAAAAAAGGTGTCACAAGCAGGTCGACCATATTCGGAACAACCTTGCGGAACAGCCTTTCGAGCCAGCACATCACGTACACCGTCAGGAGCACTGGTATAACCGTTCCCTGATAGCCAAGCAGCTCGATATTCATGCCCGCAAAATTGAGCATTTCCGGCTCGACGCCGCCTTCCTGAAGTCCCCACGGATTCAAAAGAGTCGGGTGGGTCATAATCCCGCCGACCACAGCTCCTAAATACGTATTCCCGCCGAATTCACGTGCAGCGCTGTAGCCGATCAAAATCGGTAGAATAATAAAGGCAGCTGAGGAAAACATATCAAGCAGAATGTATAGGGAACTGTCTCCATCCGCCCACCCGAATCGGTTCATAAGATTTAAAAGGCCCATCAGCATGCCAGCGGCGACAATCGCCGGAATAATTGGTACAAAAATATTGGAAAGTACTTTCGCAAATCGTGAGACCGGATTCATTTTCTTTTTTACAGCTTCATTATGATCCATTTGCTTTTGTTTATGCTCTGCGGACTCGTCATCAAGGCCAATTTCTTCGGCAAATGGCTGAAATACCTTATTAACCGTGCCGGTCCCAAAGATAATCTGAAATTGGCCGGAGCTTGAAAAGGCTCCTTTTACGCCCTCCAGATCTTCAATTTCCTGCTTATTGATTTTGCTCTCATCGTCAATAACCAGCCGGAGCCTCGTGGCGCAGTGGCTGGCACTGATAATATTATCTTTTCCGCCAAGGAGCGGTACCAGTTCTTTTGCTATTTGTTTATGATCCATCAGGAAACTCCCTCCGCTAAACTAACGGAAGCTGTTTTTAGACATAAAAAAGACCCAAAACGAGAAGGGTCAACGTGTGCCTAGGATACACGTGTCCTGTTCTCATTTTGGGTCTTGCCTGCCCGTAGCAGTAACAACTCCCGATATGTGTAATGTACAGAAAGTATACAAAAAGAAAAGATTCATGTCAACGCTTTCTTTTCATTTCTATGAAATCGACTGGTTCGATAAAATTCGCTGAATATGAAGCGCAATATAGCCGATTTCCGGCAGAGGAAACGGCAGTCCCGCCTCTTGTTTAACGTAATCAGCCAGCTCGTATGCAACAGCATAGGCTTTTTCATATTTCGTCTGGATCAGCTCGAGCATTTCGGGATCCATATCATCAAACACTTTGCCGTCCTCTGCTCTTGAGAGTGCGAAGTTTAAATGAACGACGAGCCGGTGATACGACATACCCCGATCCGCAAGCTCGAGTCCGGCACGGTCTTCTACAATTTGAATCAGCTCCTGGATCAGTGAGGTTCTGTGCATCGTCTCCTCCATCGATCCGGTCTGCAGCTTCGCCGTATGCAGATGCAGCGCAATGTGCCCTGCTTCATCCTCCGGCAGCTCGACTCCCAGATCTTTTTTGATCTTCTGAATGGCCCAGACACCGATGCTGTATTCTTCCTGATAAAGAGCCTTAATTTCATGGAGGAGCTTATTTTCTATAGTAAACCCTTGCTTAATACGCTCGAGTGCAAACGCCAGGTGATCAATGATGGAAATATGAATATGGTCACTGAGCGGCAGATGCATTACCCCTTCCGCGTAGCTGATAATTTCTTCCCCAACTTCAATAACTTCAATTGGCAGAGTCTTCAAAAGCTGCTCAAATTTTGGCGTCTCTTCTTCCATACTGAAAATCTTTTCAATCTTCTTTTGATTAACGGGATCATTTTTGCCTTTTTGAAATCCAATCCCCGGACCGAAAATGATCTTCTCCCGGTCACCGTGATGGACGACTACCGCATTGTTGTTCAGTACACGCAGGATCTTCATGCACCGGCCTCCTTTCCTTCGATACTATATCACCCTCCGGCCGAGATTTCACGCGGGGGACATACGTCTTTCCCGGAAAAGTTAACACAAAAAGCCGCCGGACGTATAACCCGGCGGCTTTTAGGACTATGCAGATACATTTATTTTAAGCCGTGCTCTTTTTTGTACGCTTTCGCGTATTGGTCGGCTGCCTGCATGGCGCTTACAACGTCATAAGGCGTTAGCGCAAACGGCATATTGTGGCTGCTTTCCCCTTCAGTTAAAGCCGCTTCCGCCACTTTCATTAATTCATCCTCCGAGGCATCTCCGAGGTGCAGATCCTCAAGCGTAATCGGCAGCTCCAGTTGGTAATACAGATCCACATACTTTTCAAACTCTTCTTTCGAACGGTTCTCAAGGGTCAGCTGGCTCAGGGTGCCAAAGGCTACCTTTTCCCCGTGCGTCATATGATGCACCTCTCCGTCGAGAACGGTAAATCCATTGTGAATCGCATGCGCAAGCGCAAGGCCCCCGCTTTCAAAACCAAGGCCGCTCAACAGCGTATTTGCTTCAACAATCTGCTCAAGGGCATGGGTAACAATCTGTCTTTTGTTGGATTCATATGCAAGAAGTCCATACTGAAACAGCGTTTCTTCACATTTTTCTGCGATTGCTGCGCCGGCAATCGTGGAAAGCCCACCGGACATGGCATTGGCGTTTGCCTGAATAGCCATGCGCGCTTCCACCCATGTAGCCATCGCGTCCGCTATACCGGAGGCGAGAAAACGAGGGGGTGCGCCGGCAATGATTTTGGAATCCATTACAATCAAATCCGGATTTTTTGAGTAAAAGCGGTACGATTCAAATACGCCTTCATCCGAGTAAATGACAGAAAGGGCGCTCGTCGGAGCATCGGTAGAAGCCGTCGTCGGAACAATGACGCAGTAAGCATCCGGAATCTGGTCGCGCACCCCTTTGGCCGTGTCGAGCGTTTTGCCGCCGCCGACAGCAACGATCATTTCTGCCCCAGCCGATTTGGCTTCCTCAGTAATCCGGTTGATTTCCCCAGTGGACGCTTCACCGTTAAAGGTAATGTTTACAGCGTCGATGCTTTGTTGCTTGAGGCTTTCCACCACACGGTTACCAGCCAGATCCCATACAAATTCATCTGCAATAACAACTGCTTTACTGCCCATTCCTTTTACATAGGAGCCTACTTCATCGACTACGTCGACGCCCTGCACGTATTTATTTGGACTGATAAATACTTTATTTCCCATTTTGGATTCCTCCAGTTTTAATTTTTTATTCACTCGTTGTCTTCCCTAATACGCGTTATTTTACGCATCAATATTTAAGAACTTATGTTCGATTAAAGGTTGTCATTTTTTACATTAACTGCCTTTTGTACATACGATCTACAAGGAGGTATGCGCATTGACAATAGCATTTCATCAGCAAAAGCTCATTCAGCATTTTTTTGACTCCCCTGACCATCAATACCTGTGGAGTAACGGCGACACACATCAACTCGACGAGGCATTCCGCGACTTTTTTCTGGATGTTAAAAAGCGGGTCTTCATGCAGAAAACGATTTACTGGGCGGCCGTGCACTATGATAAACGGGAGAGAAAGCACCGGGAGCGGTTTCCGCTGGCTGTAGATAACGATGAGGAAGCGTCCGCCACACCTCTTCCAGCTGTTTCTTTCACAGACCAGTACCGCAGCCGTTCACGGGAGCTTGCCGGCCATATTGAAAATCCGGAGCTTTATGACATTATTCAGCAGAGGCCGGAAAAGGAACAAGCCGTATTATACGCCTTATTTATTGAAGGCCGTACAATAACAGAAACAGCCAGGGCAATGAGCATATCCCAGCAGGCCGTTTCGAAAATTAAACAAAAATCTCTCCGCATCCTGAAAACTCAGCTCGAAACCATTCGTAGCTTCCCTTGATAAGTAAATCTTGTTTGTTCTTATCTCTATTTACAGGAATTCCTTGAAAACAGTGTCGGACAGGCCCTGAAAAATGTATAATAGATACAACCTTACTTGAAGGAGGATACATATGGGAAATTGGTTAACAACTGATACATGGTTTTATAACCTTGTAGGCTCTCTCAGTGACGTTATCTGGAGTTATTTGTTAATCGCACTTTTACTTATTTTAGGCGTTTATTTTACCATCCGCACCGGCTTTGTCCAGTTCCGGATGCTTAAAGAAATGTTCGTGCTTTTATTCAAGGAAGGAACCGACCGTTCCGGCTTTAAAGACAGAAAGGGCACGAGTGCTTTTCAGGCATTTGCGATCAGTACCTCTGCCCGTGTCGGCACCGGAAACCTCGCCGGGGTGGCCCTTGCCATCAGTGCCGGCGGACCGGGCGCCATTTTCTGGATGTGGGTCATCGCTATTATCGGTGCCGCTACCGGATTCGTGGAAAGCACGCTTGCACAAATGTATAAAGTAAAGGATAAGGACGGGTTCCGCGGCGGTCCGGCCTATTACATGGAACAGGCGTTGAATGCCCGCTGGCTCGGCATTGTCTTCGCTGTTTTGATTACGCTCTGTTTTGGATTTATTTTCAACGGCGTACAGACTAACACGATCGCCCAGGCGTTCAATGGTGCTTATAATATCCCATCAGTTTACGTCGGGATTGCCATTATGCTTTTGATTGGTGTCATTATTTATGGCGGCATTCGTCGTATTGCTGTAGTAGCTGAAATTATCGTTCCAATTTTTGCTTCGCTTTACGTTATTGCGGCCGTTGTCATTATGATCATTAACATTGCAGATGTCCCACAGGTATTTGGGCTTATTTTCGGCCAGGCCTTCGGGATTCGTGAAGTCGCCGGCGGTACTATTGGGGGCGCTCTCATGCTCGGCATTCAGCGCGGCCTCTTTTCCAACGAAGCCGGTATGGGTAGCGCGCCGAACGCAGCAGCCACTGCTTACGTTAGCCACCCGGTCAAACAGGGGCTCGTCCAGTCCCTTGGGGTTCTCACAGACACGCTGATTATATGCAGCGCGACAGCATTTATTATTCTGCTTTCTGGTACGTATGCGGACGCCGGGGCAAATATTGAAGGGATACAGCTGACTCAGGATGCTCTTGCCTTCCATCTGGGCGGCTGGGCACAAACCTTCGTCTCCCTTGCTATTTTCTTTTTTGCCTTCAGCTCCCTTCTCGGGAATTATTACTACGGCGAAGTAAACGTGGAGTTTATCTCTCCAAAGCGCATTTACGTCCAAATTTTCCGTGTCTGTTTCCTGCTGTTTGTTCTTCTTGGAGCAGCAAGCGGCCTCGAGCTTGTATGGGCCATGGCAGATCTGTTTATGGGCTTAATGGCGGTCGTCAACTTAATTGCGATTGCACTGCTCGGCCACATAGCTGCTGCCGCACTCAAAAACTACCTGGATCAGCGCAAACAAGGCATCGATCCAGTATTTTACAACGACAGTATCCCGGGATTGAAAAACTTAAAAGCCTGGGGCAAAAAACGATAATTACGCAATATCCGGCCTGCATTTCCTTTAGAGGATGCAGGCTTTTTGTGCATTTTTTTCTATCTCAGCCGCTTCTCATGATAAGATAAAAGTACAATTACACTCCCGTGCCGGGCACGGATTTTGAAAGGAGTCCCACTATGCCGGACCGCTCCACCGCCATTCAGCCCATCGTCTCCTATTCACCTGAACAGGGCCTTTATGCCGCAGAAGACCAGGTGGCCCTGGAAAAACCAATGACGATTGTCGTAAACGAGGAAGAATTCGCAACGCTTGTATGCACTCCCACGCATGTTGAAGAACTTGTTGTTGGATTCCTCGCATCCGAGGGCGTTATTTTATTCCGCCGGGAAATTGAATCAATTTCGCTCGACGATGATCTAGGCTTTGCTTACGTTTCCATCAATTCCAACCGGGTCAAGGAAGCTTCTTTTTACTCAAAACGCGTGATCGGCTCCTGTTGCGGAAAAAGCCGCCAGTTTTATTTTCAGAGCGACGTCCAGACAGCTAAAACAGCTGTTACGAAACGCACGCTGACACCGGAGCAGTGCCTCGGATTTATGAAGGAGATGCAGGATAACAGTCTCGTATTTAAAAATACCGGCGGCGTTCATAACGCTGCCATCTGCGATACAGACGGCATTATCGTTGACCGCTCTGATATCGGCCGTCATAACGCTCTCGATAAGCTGTACGGATACTGTTTAATGAACGGCATCCAGGTGCGCGACAAGGTGCTCGTTTTCAGTGGACGTTTAAGCTCTGAGGTACTGACAAAGGCAGCTAAAATGGGCATGGGGATTATTTTATCCAAGTCCGCTCCGACCAACCTTGCGATCCGCCTCGCAGATGACTTAAATATCACCGCCGTCGGTTTTATCCGTGGCTCCACCTTCAACGTTTATGCTCACGCCGAACGTATCAGCGCTGACGTTCCTGTCACAAAATAAGCACCGGCCCTACGGGTCAGTGCTTATTATTTAACTTATTCAGCTTTTTATGCAGAGAACTTTTCCATTCCTCCGATAGAGCTGCACACTCCAGCGCTTCTTCAATCTCCCCCGGGTCTTCCGAATGGTATGTGATCCGGTTCACTTCCGCAACACTCAAAGATGTCGTTCTCGCTTCGAGACGAAGCGGCTGGTTTTTTTCCACGATACCCGCCTGCCGTACCCGCAGATAGTAGCCGGAATAGCCGGTTTCCCGAACGTAGAGGGGCAGCTTTTTAATGCCGTGGCGTTTTGCAATCTTATAGCAGGGCTCCCGGGGCTGGCTTATTTCCACGACTGCTTTTCCCCAACGGAAAACATCGCCGACCATTACGTCCTCCTCCACCCCGCTCTGCACTGTCAGGTTTTCCCCAAAACTGCCGTGCGGCAGCGGTTCCTCAAGCGTCCTGCTCCAGTACGCATAATGCTCCCACGGATAGACACAGACCGCTTTCTCTGCTCCCCCGTGATTTTTCTGATCTCCCTGTTCATCCCCTTCCAGGCCTGTCTCCGACAAATACAGGGACTCCTCCCGGCGCTTTGTTTTATTAATAGCCGAAAATATGGGCTTTTCTTTTTCAGCTGATATGTCTTCGGGCCTTCCCGTAAACCATTCCATTACGCGAATATTCATATGCCCCCTCCTTTTCTCCAGTGTACCGGGGGGCACCCGTTCTGCCAATACGCTCTCTGATTATTATTTATGACTGACGGTTCAAGGACGTTTTTCCGAGCAATTTGCCAAGCAGCGTATCACCGTATACTGTAGCAATAATGGCTGCAAAGACGAGCACAATGCCAAAAGTCTGCCAGAGTGTAAAGGAATCCCCGAAAACAGCTACGCCGATCACGATCGCCACCACCGGCTCGATGATGGAAAGGATCGATGCACGCGAGGATTCCACGTGGGTCAGGCCGGCTGTATATGCTACGTAAGCGACCGTGGTCGCTGCTACCGCAAGCCCGATACCGTTCCACCATACTCCCGGCTCTGTAAAAGCTTCTGCTTTTTCCCACAGGCGGCTTGTAGGCAGTAAAAACAGGCCGCCAAGGATCATGGAATATGTCGTAATCGTCAGCGGATGATACCTTCCGCTTAAAAATTTTCCAAAAATGCTGTAGAGCGCGTAAAAGAAACCAGAAGCGATGCCAAATAGGACAGCCGCTGCTGCGACACTGTCTGATCCGAGCGGGATCAGCCCGACCGCGTACATGCATCCGGTAATCATAATGACGAGTGCCGCTATCTTTCCTGCCGTCAGCGTTTCCTTGAAAATAAATTTGGCAATAATAGCCACAAATAACGGACCCGTGTAAAGCATCACCACTGCCAGAGAAATTCCGGACACCTCCATGACAGAAAAGAAGAAGAAATTAAAAAAAGCAATGCTGATAATACCAGTGCCGACGAACAGCGGCAAATCCTGCCAGCGGATGCGCAGCAGGCTTCTCTCCACAATACTTAAAAACAGGGTAATAATAACCGCCGAAAAAAGCAGGCGAATGCCTACGACCTCCCACGGCGTAAAACCATATGTATATAAATTTTGCACAAACAGCCCTGTCGTGCCCCAAAGAGCTGCTCCCGCCAAAACAAGCAGATACGCTAACCGTGCCGGCATGATTCTCTCTCCTTTTCGCGCTTTACTGTATTATTTATACAAATTAAGCTTATCATACCTCTCAGCCCAACTAACAAAATCTGCATAAAAAACAGAAGACCATATGGCCTTCTGCTTACATCGCGTGCTTAATGCCTTTGTCGACAAGCCACCAGTTTACCGGATAGCTGGTTAAAAATCCGATCACCATCGCGATCTGCATCATAAACCAGAAAGTCGGGCCGGCCGGACTCGGCGGAGTAGCAAAGAACACAAAATGAACAAGCGCCATAAAACCAAACATGCCGACCTGGTAAGCCACAAGGGACAGCGTGTCCGCCTTGGCGGCCTGTTTGACCGCATGGCTTTTACTCATGTGTTCATGCATCGGCAGGATGGATGCCAGCTGAAAGAAAATCCCAAACGTATAGGCGAGGATAAATTCTACGATATAGTCGGCAAACAGTCGCGTGCCTGCAATCGTCCAGCCAAGCGCTACGACAATCGGAATGCCTACCATATCCCCAAGTGCACACCCGGCGCCGCAGTGGCTGGTCGAAGCGACGGTCGACTGCCACATCGGCTTGTCGCCGTGCCCCTTCCGGCCGATATAATAATAGAAAAACAGGCCGAGCGGCCCGGAGTACAACACGGTGAGCGGCCAGACAATATTCATGACCATCATCGGCTGGGGGTTTCTTCGCACATCTACAATAACGATCGCCGTAGAAAGAAATGCGGCTGCCAGGGAAACGACCGCAATAATAGAAATCGTGTCCATCGTATCCTCCTTTTCTTTTTATTCCACTAATAGCGATACCCCGTATCCGTATATTTTACACCTCCCCTATACATTAAAGAAGACTTCCCCCGGCGGAAAGTCTTCTCTATTTATACCTCTTTATTCCGGCCGGCGCCCATACCGGCTACTACCTGAAGCACTGAAACTATCATCAAAATAAGCAGTGCCGGCATCCATGTCTCCCAGGCGTCAAAGGAAGCGCCTACGAGGATTGGCCCGAGCGCAGCCATAAAATAACCTACTGACTGGGCCATTCCGGACAAATCCGCAGCCCGCTGCGGCGTCGAAGCACGTATGCTTAACAGTGCGAGCGCCAGGCTGATGCTTCCACCTTGAGCAAGTCCGATAAACAGCACCGCAATAGTGAGCATAAACGGCGATGTGTTTGTCATGAGCAGCAGCAGACCAAGCACAGCAACTACGCCAATCGCAGCAATTATGCCACGTTGGTGGTGGAACCTGCCGGCAAGAATTGGTGTGAAGAATGTAGCCGGGAGGCTTGCGACCTGCATTAATGCTACAAGCCAGCCTGCAGCTGCAAGCGGCATATTCCCAAGATTATTTAAAATATCCGGCAGCCAGGTGATGGTCACATAAAATCCGATGGACTGCAGACCCATAAACAGTGTGACCTGCCAGGCAAGCGGGGACCTCCAGATCGACCCTTCCGGCTTGCTGCGCTCCACTGCTTTCACGCGGCCGGGCATTTGCAGCTGCCGGTTTTTCAACACAAAACCCCAGCAGGCCATCGCCGCAATTGCCGGCACGATCCAGAACAGAAGCGACCATTGCCATCCCAGCCCGGCACCGGAGGCAAGCGGTACTGAGACCCCTGACCCGACTGCAGCCATTAATACCATCGTGGTCGTATAAATACTGGTCATCACACCGACATTATGTGGAAACGATTCTTTTATAACCCCGGGCAGGAGCACGTTGAGCATCGCAATGCCCGCTCCTACAAGCAGGCTCCCGGCAAACAGAAATACAGCTTCCGGTATATAGCGCATGGCAATACCCGCAATGAGTACCACTACCCCCACCATTAAAGCCCGCTGGTGTCCAATCTTCGCCCCGATCTTCGGAGCCGCTGGCGAAACCGCTGCAAATGTCAGCAGCGACAGAGTCGTAATTAACCCCGCCGTCCCCCTTGTGAGGGAAATATCTTCCCGGATTAACGGGATGAGTGGCCCAACGCTTGTTAGCGCCGGCCTGAGATTGACTGCGAGCATAATGATACCGGCAAACAGAAGGGCAAGCTGCGCTGTTGATAAATGCTGGCCCCGCTTTCGCAGTCGTTCTCCAGTTTGTTCATTCTGCATACTTCTCTCTCCTACGAACGCTTTTCATATTGATTTACTTTACATTCTTTTTTATTGTACAACAACCTTTCTCCCCTATTCTTCCTGTCAGCGCCAAGATTCTCAATTTCAGAACAAAGAAGCGTTTACGTTAAAAAATAACGCCGAATGTCGTCCCAGTGATCGACTCTTGTATAAACTGTATCGTAAATATTGTGCGGGGCGGTGTACAAAATCCCTTTGCCGGAAAAGCGCTCGAAATGTCTGGCATTATCATCGATTAAATAATCCGCATGAATAATACTTTTATCTCCGCAGAACACAAAATTCATATCTCCCAGAAAGGAAAGATGTTCCTTCAGCCATTCATATTTCGCAGCAAACGAGGGTGGAAATTCCATCGCAGCTGTGGTGATAAATACTTCGTATTCACCGGCAAGCTGCTCAATCACTTCAGGAGCTCCGTCCATGACCTTTAGATGCCGAAAAAAAGCCGGCTCATAGAAATAAGCTTTAATCTCGTCATGAAGCTCCGGGTGCAGTGCTTCAAGCTTCATACCTTTGAGATCTTCCGCAGTCACTTTATGCCCGTAATCCCTGTTAAACCTATGTAACAGCGTTGGAAGCGTATTTACCGTCACTTCATCCATATCAATCGCTATTCGTTCCATGTGAAACCTCCTTTTTCAAAGTAAGAAGAAGCCGCGCATATTTGCGCAGCTTCTACCCGCTATTCAAATGTAATTACTGGCTTGATCGTTTTGCCGGCTTTCATGTCTTCGAGGGCCTGCTCCAGTTCTTCAAAGGGATACGTCGTAATTAATTTATCAAAAGGAAATTTGCCCTGTTTATAGTATTCCACAAGCATTGGAATGAAGAGCTTCGGTACAACATCTCCCTCTACGACACCTGACATGGTAGCGTTTGGCACGATGAAATTCTGGTGCACGTGAAATTCGGTGTCCGCACCGGCGCCGACGACTGCCGACTCCCCTTTATAGCGGAGCACGTCCATCGCCTGCTTTGCCAGGGCAGCCACTCCCGTGGATTCAATCGCAAAATCTGCCCCGCCGCCGGTCCACTCTTTTACTTTTTCAACGGCATCTTCGTTTTTGCCATTGATGGTATGGGTCGCTCCGAGCTCTTTTGCCATTTCCAGACGCTCTTCGTTAACGTCTACTGCGATGACCTGCAGAGCGCCAGCAAGATGTGCGGCCATAACGGCGCTCATTCCGACCCCTCCGCAGCCAAATATGACTATCGTATCACCGACGCCTACGTTCAAACGGCTGAGAACCGTGCCTGCCCCGGTCTGGACTCCGCAGGCCAAAGGGCCGAGCATACGAATATCTACGTCATTGCGGACTTTTACCACATTATTAACGGGGGTGACAGCGTATGTGGCAAGCGATCCTTGTCCGAATAAAGAAGAGACTTCCGTGCCGTCACTTTGCAGACGGTGGGTGCCGTCGTTCATGGTACCTCCGAAATTTAAGGCATTAAAATTTTCGCATGCTCCGGGATGCCCTTCCCGGCAGTTGCGGCAGGTGCCGCAGTGTGAAAATGTGATAACCACATGATCGCCGGGTTCGACGTCCTGGACACCGTCACCGACCTTTTCCACCACGCCTGCTCCTTCGTGGCCCAGCGCAATTGGAAGAGGTGTCGGAATTTCCTGCTGCTGCACCCCGAGATCAGTGTGGCAAATACCGGCTGCAGCAACTTTCACCCTCACCTCTCCTGTTTTCGGTTCGTCGAGTTCTGCTTCTGTATGCTGAATGGCGCCAGCTTTTTCACTGACTACCGCCGCCTGGATTTTCATTGTTATCCCTCCTGCTTCGTTCTTCCCTATAAAATAAAAGGGAAAACCGAGAACTAGAAGTGAACGTTCATCCAATTCCTTCCTTCCAGAAATCTCGCCACAAGCATACTCGAAACATTGTCTCCTGCCACGTTTACAGTTGTCGCCGGAGGATCAACAACAATTCCAATAGCAGTAATAATAGGCAAAGCTTCGATAGGCAGACCGTAAAGCGTAACAATCATGATTTCTCCAATAAACCCTCCTCCGGGGACCCCGCTCATCACCATTCCGCTGAGCAACGCGATTCCAATAGCAGTTAAGTATGTATCTAACCCGGTAAATTCCATTTGGAACACCCCGAAGACAAAAGCTATTTTTAATATGGCTGAGAGACAGGAACCGTCCATATGAATGGTCGCTCCAATAGGAAGTATTGTTTCCCTTATGTCTTTAGGAACACCAGCATTTCTGGCTGCGTTTAAATTCACTGGCAGAGATGCCACGCTGCTGGCTGTACCAAGTGAAGTTACCGCCGGCGCAAAGATATTTTTCCAAAAGCGGCTGAACCCCTGCTTCCCTCCAGCTATCCAGGCATAAAAAGAAAAACCAAAAACAAAATATAAAATAGCTACCGGGTAATAAACTGCTACTGCTTTAGCATATTCCCCGATCAATTGAGGGCCGTATTCTCCTACCAGAGCTGCAAAATAAGCGCCCAGCCCGATTGGTGCATAATAAAGAACCAGAGCCACTATTTTCATGAATACTTCCGAGCCGCTCTGTAAAAAGCTGGCGAATGGCTTTCCCGCTTCTCCTGATAAGCCTGTAGCTACGCCGACAAGCATTGCAAAAACAATTAAAGCAAGCATATTCTCAGTAGAGAAGATATCTATAAAATCAGACACGGTAAACGTTTCTACAAGCTGATCGGCAAACGAGCCTTGTTCTTCCTGCTGGGCGGGCTGCTCTTCGTTTACGCTTACGTTTTCTGCAGGCGGAAAGGCTATAACAGCCGCCAGCATCAGGCAGGAAGAAATAATGCCGGTTACAATAAAAACGATCATCATTGAACCCAGAATATGGCCGAGCCGCTTTACTGAATCCATAACCGCTACCGCTGAAGCAATAGAGAAAAACACAAGCGGCACTACAATAGTAAACATCATATTTAAAAATAAATCACCGAGAGGCTGGACCGCCATGGCATCCTCGCCCCAAATAAAACCCGCTATGCTACCAATAATGATAGCAGCAAGCATAATGACTGGAAACCGGTACGCTTTCCAGGATCCCATGCTTTCACTTCCCTTCCTTTTAACTTTTAAGATAATAAATATTATTATTTATTATACGGAAAGTTGAAGTGGAAAACTATGGAACTTTAAACATTTTTCAAGAAACGAACCATCCAGTGCTCGTCGTTGTAGCCGTCCGCTGTTTTCATCGCTTCTTTTTCTGTCGAAAAAATAGAAAAGCCGCAGGCTTTGTACAGGTGGAGCGCATGCTTGTTTTCACTCACGACGGTTAACTGCACCTGTTCGATCCCGTTTTTATCTGCCTGCTTCAATGCAGCTTCTACGAGTCTGCCTCCAAACCCGCATCCCCTGAATGCAGGCTTTACATACATAGCCAGAATTGTCGCTTTGTGCTGAAGCTTCTGCATCTGCATAGGGAGCAGGGTGATGACACCCGCAAGCTCGTTTCCGGCTTCGATGCCCCATGTAAAAGACTGGCTTCCCTCCAGTCTTTCTTTATATTTTCGGACCAGACCTGAATTCTGTCTTTCCTCCTCCAAGGTTGAAGCAAAAGCCTCCGGGCTCTCCTCCAAAGCCTGCATCCTAAGCTCTTTGTAAGCTTCAGCATCTTCGCCTCCTAAAATCTTCAGCTCCGCTTCCTGCATACGTTTCACCGCCCGTTTTCTTTTCCAAAGTCTTTCGCCGTAAACTCTCCTCCTTTTTTCGGAGAGCCTCCTCCCTCCACTTCACCGGCGTAATCTTCTGCATTATCCTGTGGCTCGTATCCAATCTCTTTTGCCCGGGTGTTTTTAAATTTTGCCCGGGTGTTGTTTGAAATACCGTAAACAATCAGGTACTCGGGCACCGCACAGGTGAGCGCTGCTTCAAATAAGCGCTCTGCATCACGGGGACTGAACCAGTTTTCTAAATCGTATCCGGACGCCGGCCGCTCCTGAAAATTACAAATGCGCACCCCGATGCCTTTTAACCCAAATTTATCGTGATAATAACGTCCGAGCGCTTCCCCGTATGCCTTACTGACTCCATACAGCGTGTCAGGCCGCACTGGTGAGGCTTCGTCCACCCATTCGTCCGCCGGATAAAAGCCGACAGCATGGATACTGCTTGCAAAAATCAATCGTTCCACGCCTGCCTCGGCTGCTGCCTCCATCATATGAAACGTACCTGTTATGTTCACCTGCTCAATTGATTCAAAGTCCGTCTCAACCGGGATACCTCCCAGATGAATAACCGCATCCACCCCGTGCATCAGCTCGCGGACCTCCGCTTTGCTTGTAATATCTGCTTCCATGAATGTTTCTTCATTTGTTAAACCCTCTGGAGCTTTCGTGTCTGTCAGCACGAGTTTAAATCGTTTCGACAGATAGCTTCTGAGCACGGTGCCGATTGTGCCCGCCGCTCCCGTTAGTAATACTGTCTGCATGTGTAAACCTCCCGTTTTATAGCATACTCTTCCATAGACCTTTTTCTTGTATTTGAAACGTGCTGCAGGCACTTTTTTTGCTTTTCGTTCCTTTATTTTTTATCCTCAGGGAAAGACTTTATATAAAGAAGGGATCCCTTATGGCTATTGAACATTTTCATTTAACGGCAGAATGGCCCGGTGGCCGCAATGCCGTCGGCTCTATTGATGCCGGACAGCTGAAAACAAATATTTCAATTCCGCAAGAAATGGACGGCCCGGGCATTGGCACAAATCCTGATGAAATGCTTCTCGGTGCCGCAGCCACGTGCTATATTATTACGCTCGGTGCCATGCTTGAGCGGGCGGAGCTTCCCGTTGCCTCCATGGAGCATACAAGCGAAGGCCGTGTAGATGTCACAAACGGCGTGTTTACGTACAAAGAAATTATTCATCGTCCGGTAATCACCCTGGAGAAGGACGCATCTGAAAAGCAAATAGAAAAAGCACAAAAGCTGATCGAAAAAGCGGAAACGGCCTGCATGATTTCCCGGGCCATCCAGGGGAATGTGGCTCTTACCCTGGAGCCAACACTCCGCCGCACAGAGAAAGCCCGCACCTGAAAAAGGCGCGGGCTTTTTTGATAGCCGTCAGCTCTGCTCCAGCAGATTAGTCAGTTCATAAACGACCAACCGCTGATAGTCTGCATCGTCTCCGTATCTGGAAAAAATATTTTCATATGCTGCCGAGCGTTCATCTGCATACGATTCATCATTTTCTGTGAGCCCAAGGCTTTTAAAATGCTTCATTGGCTCCTGCACAAAAGCAGGCCTTGGTCCCCAGCTGAAATAAACCTTTCCGTGTTCATCAGAAACGATCACTTTCGGCACTGAAGTGCCGCCAAGGGTGCGGAATTGATCGATAAAATCGGGATGGTCTTCCTGAATAAACACTTCCACCGGAATACCGGCTTTTCGCATTACTTCCACGATCACCGGGAAATTTCGGTGCACATCCCCGCACCAGTCGGATGCGAGGATAGAGCAGTGCAGATCCTCCCGCGACTGCAGGGCGAGCAGCTTGTCTTCCGGGTGATGGTTCCAGGAGAAAGCGGCCTGCCACGGCTCCATTTTCTCCCGGTACGTTGGGCGCATGCGTTCAACAAAATCGTCTACGGCCAGACCCTGGCCTGTTTTATCTGAAATATCAAAAGCGGATGGCATAATTATCGTCCTCCTTGATAGTTCTCTTCCTCAGCTGCCGTTTCTTTAAACAAACGTATTCTGAATGTAATCCATGCTTATACGGACGCTTTCCAGCGGCTTCCGCCGCGAAGCATCCTGCTCCACAATCTGCCAGGAAGCCCCGGACTCCTCTGCTTTTTTCATAATCGCCTTAATATCCATTTTTCCTTCACCGAGTTCTGCAAAAAATTCCTCGCCGTCTGCAGTCATATCTTTAATATGCACAAGTGAAAGCCGGTCCCTGAGCCGGTCCATCCAGGCAAAAGGGTCTTCCCCCGCCTTCTGTACCCAGTATGTATCAAGCTCCACCTGCACGTGCTCCGGTTTCATTTCCTCAAGCATCACTTCAAACGGCAGTCGCCCTTCGAGCGGGAGCAGTTCAAAATCATGGTTATGATACGAAAATGTGATGCCTTCCTTCCGGCACGTTTTTCCAATCCTGTTTAGTTCCTTTGCCGTCTGCTTATAGGCCTTCAGACTCGAACGTCTCTCTTCATCGAGGTAGGGGCAGACAATGTGGCGGCATCCAAGTGCCAGATGCTTTTCTATTACCCCGCCCAGGTCATCCTGCAGCTCCTCCAACGGCACATGGCTCGATACTGCCTGAAGGCCAATATTCTTCATAGTCCCTGCGAGCTCCTCCGTACCGAAGCCGCCGTTCTGGCCGGCCAGCTCCACCGCTTTGTACCCCATGGTCCTCACCTGCTGGAGCGTGCCAATAAAATCCTCTTCAAGCTCGTTTCGAAGCGTGTAAAGCTGCAGCGCAATATTCATAGCTTCATCCCCTTTTGGTAAACGTTTACATATAGTATAAACGTTTTTACTGCTCTATACAAAAATGACCCCCGGGGTGAGCACCCGGAGGCCATTTGTTTCACTATGCTCTTTTAGCTTTGGACAAACCGTTTCCAAGCCCTGTCTTTTCACAGAATGACTCATACTCCGTGTTCCAGGAGGTATGTTCTTCTGGAGAAAAGGCGCTTACTTCTACTGCTTCGCGAATATACCTGCGTGCTTCGTGCCGGTCTTTGATTTTCCCGGCAGCGGTCAGCTGTACTGTAATATTGCCAAGAGCACTCGCTTCCTTCGGCCCTGTCCATACGTTACGCCCAAGGGCATTTGCCGTAAACTGGGAAAGGTACGTATTTTTAATACCGCCCCCGACCATATACAATCCGGAAAAAGACTGGCCGGAAAGCTGTTCCGTACGCTCGAGAACGTGCCGGTATTTCATGGCCAGACTTTCCATGATACACCGCACAATCTCCCCTTTTGTTTCAGGAACCTTCTGTCCGCTCTCCCGGCAATACTGCTGAATTTGGGCAGGCATATCCACCGGGTGCAGGAACTGGAGGTCGTCCGGATCAATATATGACTGAAAAGCCGGCGCTTCTTCCATTTGCGCAAGCAGCGCTTCATGGGAGACATTATCGCCGCGCCAGGCACGTCGGCACTCCTCGAAAATCCAAAGCCCCATAATGTTTTTCAGCAGTCGGAAGGTCCGTTCTACACCGCCTTCGTTCGTGAAATTCCATTCAAACGCTTCTGGAGTGGTATTGGGTTCTTCAATTTCCGTCCCCATCAGCGACCACGTGCCACAGCTCAAATAGGCAAAGGAAGAAGATGCTGCCGGGACGCCGGCCACTGCTGCTCCTGTATCATGCTCGGCGCTGGTGTAGACAGGAACCGCCGGCACCTGCAGCTCCTGCTGCAGATCCTGACGCAGCTCTCCTACCCGGGTACCCGGCATCACGACATCAGCCATCCACTCCCGTGGGACTCCAATCGCCTTCAACAGTTCTCCGTCCCAATCCATCGTTCGCGGATTAAACAGCTGAGTGGTAGTTGCATTTGTAAATTCGCTTTTCATTTCTCCCGTTAAAAAATAGCGCAGCAGATCGGGAATCATTAAGAGTGTCCGTGTTTCCTTTAAAACCGGGGAATCAGCTTTTACCATAGCTTCTAGCTGATAGATTGTGTTAAACGGCAGAAACTGGATACCTGTGCGTTCAAAAATAAATTTTTTGCCGATACGCTCCGTTACCTGCTCCATTACTCCATCTGTGTGAGCATCACGGTAATGGTACGGATGACGCAGCAGTTCCCCGTCCTGGCCCACACAGCCGAAATCGACTGCCCAGCTGTCGATGGCGATGCTTTCAATGTCCTGGCGCTCTTCGTAAGCTGCACGAATGCCTTCCTTCAACTCATGAAAAATGCGGTAGATATCCCAGTGAAATCGTCCGTTCACCCGTACTGGTTCATTTTTAAAGCGGTGCACGTCCATCGTTTCGAGCCTCCCGGCTTCGATCCAGCCAAGCACGGCTCTTCCGCTGCCTGCCCCTAAATCGAACGCGAGTACACTCACCAGCTGGCACCGCCTTTGCCGCGGGAAAGAATTTTCTCTCCATAGCCGCTGGAATAGTAAGCGTCCATCGGCTTCACGGAAGCGCCCGTTTCTTCCCGGAAAGCTTCAAGAAGCGGCGTAACGTCCGCCTCAAAAGCGGAACGGATTGCACGCTCTGCTCCGAGAACATCCTGTTTTTCCTGAGCAGTCCGAAGCTCTTCCAAATTCACCAGGCACGCTTTAGCGTACATTGTCTGAACGTTTTCAATCGAGCGGATCATAGCTGGAATTTTCGGCTCCAGATTGTGGCACTGGTCGAGCATATAAGCAATATTTTCGGCATTTTTGCGAACTGCCGGATCCGGATCTTCCTCCGCCTGTACAATCTGCTGAAGAATCAAAAATACTTCATACGGATCGTGGGCGCCGACAATAAGGTCATCGTCTGCATACTTGCGGCTGTTAAAGTGAAATCCGCCGAGCTTCTGTTCATCAAGCAGATACGCCACAATATGCTCGATGTTAGTCGCCTGTGGATGATGGCCGGTATCTACCAGTACTTCCGCTTGACTGCCGAGCTTGTTGGCTGCGTTAAAAGCCATCCCCCAGTCTGCAAAATCAGTGTGATAAAATCCTGGTTCAAAAAACTTGTATTCAATCAGCATGCGCATCGAATCGTCCAACGCGTCATACATGCTTTTCAGCCCTTCAAACATCCAGTTTTTCCGTTTTCGAAAGTCTGCCTGTCCCGGGTAATTGGTGCCATCGGCAAACCAGAGGCTTAATACATTGGAGTCAACTTTCCTCGCAATATCAATGCATTCAAGCAGGTGGTCAAGCGCCTTCCGGCGGATCGCCGGGTCCGTATTGGTTAAGCTGCCAAATTTATAATCATCATCCTGAAACAGGTTCGGATTCACTGCTCCTATACTCACTCCGAGACTTTCCGCATGCGCTTTCAAATCGTTGTAATTATCAACTTTATCCCACGGGATGTGAATCGCCACTGCTGGACTTGAACCCGTATGCTTGTGCACCTGGGCCGCATCCTCCAGCTTTTCAAAGGGATCCCGCGGTATGCCTTCTTGCTGGAATACTTTAAAACGGGTGCCGGAATCGCCAAAGCCCCAGGAAGGTGTTTCAACCTGCAGCTTCTGCAATTTCTTTTTTACCGCTTCAAGGTCAATACCCCTTGCCTGCTGCTGTTCTTCGAATAATGTATAATGACGGTCGCTCATGTGTCATCCTCCTATCTCTATTTCCAACGCGGTCCGCACCAAGGCAGTTCCGCTGGCTCTCTGCTTTGTTCAGGAGGGGCAGGCCCGCCGGTACCTACCGGCAGGCAGCTCCTTGTTTATTTACTTAGCGTGTAAAGGCCGCTGGTACACCACCGTCTACGGTCAGCATGCATCCGGTCGTTTTTTCTGATTTCGTTGAAGCGAAGAAAGCGATCGCTTCCGCAATATCCTCCGGATAAATATTAACGAGAAGCGTTGTACGCTTACGGTAGTGCTCATCCAGCTCGTCGGGGTCAATTCCGTAGGCTGCCGCCCGTTCTTCCTTCCACGAAGATGACCAGATTTTCGATCCCTGCAGCACGGCGTCCGGCAGAACAGAGTTCACACGGATGCCGTACTCGCCGCCTTCTGCTGCGATGCAGCGTGCAAGATGGGTTTCAAGCGCCTTTGCCGAGCTGTAGGCCGCTGCATTTTTTCCGGCATATACCGAGTTTTTAGATCCCACAAAAACCATGTTTCCTCCCGTTCCCTGTGCTTTCATCTGCGTGAATGCTTCACGCGCCACCAGGAAGTAGCCGGTACCAAGTACGTCCATGTTCAGCTGCCACTGCTTCAGCGTCGTTTCGTCGAGCGGGCTTGAAGAAGCCAGGCCGGCGTTATTCACGATGATGTCCACGCCTCCGTACTGCAGCGCTGCTTCCTTGAAAGCAGCTGCGACAGCTTCTTCAGAAGTGACATCCATTGCCACGTCATATGCCCGTTCTTCTCCGTAGGCTTGCGTATATTCGTCGGCTTTTTCTTTTGCTCCGTCGGCGTTTAAGTCGGCAATTACGACATGAGCGCCGTCCCCGAGCAATTCACGGCAGGCCGCCGAACCGATCCCGCCGGCTCCTCCGGTAATAAATGCAACCTGTCTCGAGAATTCTGCTTCCGGCGGAGCAAGAGAAAGCTTATACAGCTCGAGCGGCCAGTACTCCACATTGTACGATTCGTTCTCTGACAGGGAAACAAATGATCCAAGAGCCGTGCTTCCTTTCATGACAGCAATCGCACGGTGATAAAGCGCTCCACTTACGTTGGCCATCCGTTTGTCCTTACCGGTATTGACCATGCCTACACCTGGAATCAAAATAACGCGGGGCGCCGGCTCAAACATCGTGTCGCCTTCATTCTTGTTTCGTTCAAAGTACTGGGTATATTCCTGCTTGTATGTCTCCACCCCTGTTTTTATTTTTTCAATCAGGGCGTCTTTACCTTCCGATGGTTTCCAATCAACAAACAGAGGCGTTCTTTTCGTGTGCACAAGGTGGTCAGGGCAGGCAGCGCCCACCTGGGACAGTTCAGGTGCGTCTTTACTGTTCACAAATTCAAGCACCGCTTCGTCATCGGAATAAGAGAGAATCATTTTTTTATGATCACTCACCGCTCCCCGGATAACCGGCATAACTTCGGCAAGCAGTTCCTTGCGTTCTTCTTCCGGCAGCGCCTTTGTATCTTCCCCTCCAAAAACGGTTTGTTGGCTTTCCTGTGTTTTTACAATATAGTCTTCTGCTTCCTGAATTACCTCAATGGTCTGGTCATAGCTTTCTTTCGATGTTTCTCCCCATGTAACCAGGCCGTGTTTTTCCATCAACACCATTTCTGCTTTTGGATTCTCCTGTACACCTTCAGCAATCATTTTCGAAAGAGTGAATCCAGGGCGGACGTACGGTACCCAGACAAAACGGTCCCCGAATATTTCCCGGGCAATATCTTTACCGTTGTCTGCGCAGCAGATACTAATAATGGCATCCGGGTGGGTATGATCTACATGTTTAAAAGGCAGAAAAGCGTGCAGAAGTGTTTCAATGGACGAACGTGGATGACCCGGGTCGATCATGCAGTGACGCAGGTATGCCACCATTTCCTCATCCGGCATCTCTTCACGTTCCATTAACGGACGAATATCCTCCATGCTCAAAGCAGTAAAGTGTTTTTCTTCCATAGTCGCAAGGTCCGAACCGCTTCCTTTCACCCACATTACTTCGATGTCCCTGCCCCGGAAGTCTTTTTCTGTGGTCTTTAATGACGTATTCCCACCGCCCCAGTTGCATACGGAGCGGTCCTGCCCCAGCAGGTTGGAACGATAGCGAAGCTGCTCTACGCCGGTTTTGAACTTGGATGCTTCGTTCTCATTCCAGAGGTTTTTCACCTTTTTAACGTTTGTAATCATTATTCACCCTCCATTTAATCTTCTTTAAGCGTTTTCATACACCTATCCTATCATAAATAACAGCAAAAACAAACATAAAACAAAATAAAACAAATGAAATTCACTATTATTTTCCTTGCCGCCTTCGGCTTTACTCTTTGTGCTCTTTGCGGAGAATACGAGCGTCATTTTTTTCTAAATTACAATGGAAAGCAAGCAATTCATCTGTTAGCAGATCCGTATATCTTCCGTTCAGTTCCGCCTGCGCCGGCACCCTAGAGTGATTCAGCAAAAATAAGTACTGCTCTCCGTTTTTAACTCTTTCGGCTGCTTCCACACCCTCAGAAGCCCACGGGACCAAAGGGGAAATATTTTTTCCCTCTGTGATTGTTGCAATTAAATCATGCAGAGCCTGGGATTCCATATGGGAAGCGATGTACCAGGCCTCGCCTTTACCGAATTGGTTTTTCGTTATCACAGGCATGCCGGCGTAAAAATCATTTTCGTAGACCGCTACCACTTCCGCCCCTTCAGAATGAAGCAGATCAAACAAATACCGGCATTCATACGCCCCTTTCAGCTGGCCGACAGGGAGCGTAACAGCCGCTGTGTTCGTATAAGCTGGCGGCAGTGCGTCGATTTCTTCCACCCATATCCCGAGCACCTTTCGAAGCGGACCCGGGTAGCCTCCCAGGTGCACCCGATCCGATTCGTCCGCGACGCCGCTGAAATACGTGGTCACAAAGGCGCCTCCCTGAGCCGTGAAGCTTTCCACCCGTTTGGCCCATGCTTCTTTAACCATATACATCATTGGGGCAATGACAATGTCGTAGCCGCTCCAGTCCTGCTCCGGGTGCACTATATCCACCGGAATATGCTGGTCAAAGAAGGCCCGGTAATAGGCATGAACTTCCCGCACATAATCAATCTCCACCGACGGCCCACTGGAAAGTTCAGCCGCCCACCGGGTTTCCCAGTCATAAAGAATTGCAGCACGGGCGCGGCTCGTGCTGTCTGTCAACACGTCCCCGAGCTTTTGAAGCTCCTCTCCGAGCGCAGCTGACTCCCGAAAGACACGTGTATGTTCATGGCCGGCGTGCTCAATAATAGCGCCGTGAAACTTTTCAGTCGCTCCAGGCGAACGCCGCAGCTGAAAGAACTGTACTGTATCTGCCCCGTGGGCCACGGCCTGGTAGCTCCACATCCGCATTACGCCCGGACGTTTTAAAGAATTATACGGCTGCCAGTTTTGCTGGCTCGGGGTCTGCTCCATCAGCATAAACGGCTGCCCCTGCTTCAAGCCCCGCATCAGGTCATGGGTCATGGCGGTTTCGCTCGGAGGTGTTTCCATCCCGGGATAGTTATCCCAGGACACCACATCCAGGTAAGGCGCCCACTGAAAATAATCAATCCCTTCGTATGTCCCCATGAAATTAGTGGTGACCGGAAGATTCGGTGTATAGGTTTTAATCGCTTCGTATTCCTTATAGTAGCAGGCCAGCAGCTGATCACTCATGAACCGTCGGTAATCCAGCGAAATCCCCTGATTGTCCGTTTCTCCTCCTTCCCGCTCTTCGCTCAGCGCATTCGGGACCACGATTTCGTCCCACTCATAAAACGTATGGCCCCAGAATGCAGTGTTCCATGCATGGTTGAGGGCATTCAACGTGCCGTATTTTTGCTGCAGCCATTCACGAAAGGCCTGTTCACAAAGGCTGCAGTAGCATCGCCCCCCGTATTCATTAGACACATGCCAGGCAAGCACTGCCGGGTGGCCCTGGTACCGATCCGCCAGAAAGGCAGCCATACGCCCCGCGTATTCCCGGTAGACCGGACTGCTCGGACAAGAATTATGGCGGCCGCCGAATTTTCGTTTCCGTCCGTAAAAGTCCACCCGCAGTACTTCCGGGTACTTTTTGGCCATCCACGCCGGGTGCGCCCCGGTCCCTGTTGCCAAGCACGTATAAATGCCGGCTTCATATAAACGGTCAATCAAACGATCCAGCCACTCTGCTTCATAGCTGTGATCATCGACCTGAATTTTTTCCCAGGAAAAGACGTTTAAGGTCACCACATCAATGCCCGCCAGCTGAAACATCCGAATATCTTCCTCTATCGTCTCATCCGGCCACTGTTCCGGATTGTAATCCCCGCCGTACCAAATTTTCGGTAAACTTTCATGAATCATCTTAATTCCCCCGTTCGGTTATTCTTTTACGGAACCACCAATAATTCCGGAAATAAAGTATCTTTGTAAAAATAAGAAAATAATAAATATAGGCAGAATCGAAATAGCGGCTCCCGTCATTAACACCCCGTAGTCAATCGAACGCTGGCCGGCAATTGTAGCGAGAGCCACCGGCAGTGTGTACATGTCTTCAGAAATCAAAGCAATCAACGGCCATAAAAAGTTGTTCCACTGGTGCGTGAATAAAAAGATGGACACTGCTGCAATGGCCGGTATCATGGTCGGAAGAGCGATCCGGAAGAAAATATACAACTCGCCCGCCCCATCTACTCTTGATGCTTCAATCAGAGAATCCGGTATCGACTGCATGTTCTGCCGCATAAGGAAAATCGCAAATGGATAGGCCAGCTGGGGCAGTATAATCGCCGCGTACGTATCGAGCAGGCTAAATGAAGCAAACAGTTCAAACTGCGGAATGACGAGAGCCTGGTAAGGCACCATCATCGACAGAAGAAAAATGCCGAAAATGAGCTCTTTTCCCTTGAATTGATATTTTGCGAAAGCAAATCCGGCAGCCGCACTGATAACTCCGCCAAGTACTGTGTAAACGATCGTAATAAATGCTGAATTAAACAATGCCTGCCATATGTCAATCTGGCTTAATAAGCTTTGAATATTTTCAATCAAGTGTCCACCCGGAATGAAGTTAGGGGGAATACTCAGTGTCTCTCCCGACGGGTTAGTGGCGCCGACAATCATCCAATAAAACGGCCCTACGGTTAAGATGACCCCGAACGTGAGTACAATATAGAAAGCTATTTTTTGCAGTTTCACTTCTGTCATTTTCGTTCACCGCCCAATCTGAACTGCAGGAATGAAAGAATTGCTATGATAACTACGACTACGTAGGCAATCGCAGAAGCGTATTCAAAGTCAAAATACTCAAACCCGTTTTCATACAAGTACATGGTAATAGTAGTTGTCGCATTCACCGGCCCTCCGCCTGTCAGGGTGTACGGCTCGTCAAACAGCTGCAGCGTACCAATTGTAGAAATGATGGCTGCAAATAAAATCACCGGACGAAGCTGCGGTATAGTAATGGAAAAAAACTGTCGTACCTTTCCTGCGCCATCGATACGTGCCGCTTCGTATAAATCGTTGGAAATATTCTGCAGTCCGGCGAGGAGAATGATCATGTTGTAGCCGGTCCACCGCCACAGCATCACGAGTACTAACGATACCTTAGCCCAAAACGGATTGTTCAGCCATCCTACGGGTTCAAGTCCTACCGTCGTCAGCAAGTAGTTGATAAGCCCATAATCCGGATTCAACAGCAGCAGAAAAATTACAGATGCTGCTACCAGGGAAGTAACTGCCGGCGTGAAGAAAGCCACCCGGAAAAACCCTTTCATTTTCAAAAACGCTGAATTCATCAACACCGCTAAAATAACTGCCAAAAAAATCATAATCGGCACCTGCAGCACAAGTAACAACAGCGTGTTTCCTAAAGCCTGGTAGAAAATTGGGTCCTGAAATAAACGTACATAGTTGTTCAGGCCGACAAATACGCGCTCCCCGGCCTCCGTTGTTTGAAAGCTCAGCCAGAATGAAGCAATAATCGGATAAGCCGTAAAAATTAAAAACAAAAGCACAGCTGGGAGTAAAAGCACGTATGGAGCTGTTTTTACTGTAAACCATGTTCTTTTCACCGGTCTCCCTCCAGGGTCCGGTGAAGACCCTTTTTCCTCCGTTTCTGTCTCCCAGTTCGTTTCTTCGGATGGATAACTCATATTTACCGCCCCCTTTGTTTATTCTTTCTCTGTCTCTGCCACATCTCTTCCTGTACCTGCCTTCAGCCGTTGTTCAATTCTGTCTACAACGTTTTCGGGGTCTTCATCGTACAAATACATGGAAACAATCTCTTCGTTAAAAGTGTTGTCGGCTCTAGCATAGTCACTCGTATACGTTACTTCCGGTATTTGTGTAGCAATATCAGCAAAGTCGGCATAAACTGACTGGCCATCGAAGTATTCCTGGCCTTCCTGAAAAATAGGGGCATCATATGCTTCAGTCAGCGACGGAAACAGCCCCTGGCTTTCCAATCCCTCCAGTTGGGCCTCCAGGTTTGTTGAAACAAACTCACCAAATAAATAAGCTGCTTCTTTCTGGTCGGAAACTTGAGGGATTGCATAGCTTGAACCACCGCTGTTTGCTGCACGGACGCCCTGCTCTTCAAACTTTGGAAGTGGGAACATTCCCCATGACCCTGACAGCTCCGGCATCTGGTCCACCATTGTTCCGTACCACCAGACCGCATTCGGAAGCGTAGCCACTTCACCATTTTTCAGGCCAGCCACCCGGCCATCCCAGTTCGTAACATTCGACATAATATCTTTATCTTCAAATTCCTTCATCAAATCTGCAGCCCGTCTGGTTTCTTCCGATCCAACAGTCAGCTCCCCGTCACTGTTAAAATAAAAGGCATCCTGTTGATGAATCATAAAGCGGTTTAACGGAACAGACTCGTTCAAGGTCAGGCCGAGCATATCGGCTCCGGTTTCATCTTTAATAGTCTCCCCAGCTTCTACGTAATCGCTCCAGGTTTCAATGGACTCTGCCTCTACACCTGCTTCTTCAAAGATATCTTTTCGGTAAAATACGCCCACCGGGCCAACGTCCCTTGGAAAAGCAATTACATTACCGTCTTCATCTTTGATGGATTCTTCCTTGGTCGGAGTAAAGGAGCCCATATGTTCTTCAAAGCCCGATTCCGAAAGGTTCACAAATGTATTTGGAAAATCATTTTGAAATGACGGAAGCCTTTGGTCCTCTACCTGTACCAGGTCCGGAAGCTGCCCGCCCTCCCCAGCTGCAAGGCCTGTAATCAGCCTTTGATATACCTGATCCGGGCCTTGTTTATTAATGTTTACCTCTATATTCGGGTATTTCTCATTAAAAACAGGCACCATTGTTTCCAAAAAATCTGCTTCAAGTGCCCAGGCCCATACGGTGATTGAACCTGAAACACTCTCCGGGTCTTCCGGCTTTTGTACTTGGTCTGTGGAAGCTGTATTTCCGCCGCATGCGGAAAGAATTAATGAACTGCCAAGCAGAAGCGCAGCTGAAGCTTTAAGGATTCTTTTCATATATGCCCCCGTCCTTTCTGTTTTGGACTGTTTTATTTATTTTTATATTATCCTGCACCCCCTGGTGCAGGCGCTGATACCAATGGGCCAGCCAGACAAAGTAGAAGATTGGTACACTCGCCCCGAAAAACAATGTAAGTCCTGGTACGAGCCATACTAAGTACAGCCAAACCCCGCCTCCAGCAATAAACCCGATTGACAAAGGAAGTCTGCCAATACTAAGCAGGAACGCCTGTCCAAGTTCACGCGAGAGCGGACGCGGAAGAGCTTCGCTGAATATCAATAAGTATATGAGCATGACTGTCATTACAAATGCCGCTGTTCCCGCCAGGCCAATAATCAGAGTCTGGAAACCGTCTCCAAGGCTTTGCAGCATTAACGGCTGCATACCTGCTGCTGTCATAAAAACTAATATGCCAGTGGCCCTCAGGTTCATTTTCCAGAAAAATTGTTTATAAAATTTAAAGTACATACGCAGCGAAGTACACTCCTGGGCCAGCTCCTTTTTCCATATTTCTGAAACGGCTGCGGTGGCCGGCGCCCATCCAAATATGACCCCTCCCGCCACCGTGCCTGCCAGCCAATAAAGGTTTAACCTGGCCGCCCTCACTACCCACTCCATCAATCGGAGCACTTTCATCTTTTTGCCTCCTTTTAATTGAAGTAAAAATTTAAGTAAAATGTTAACGTTTTCATTTTATCTTAGGCTGTTTTCCTTTCAACGTCTTATCAAAAGCAGAACTCTCTTACTACATTTGGAACAAAGAATCCATCTCATTCTCATTTTGTTTACGGCGTTTCTATTGAGCGTAAAAAAGCAGCTCTGCTTTACGCAGAACTGCTTTACACGCTGTTATTCCACCAGGCCAAACAGCCTTGGCAGAAACAAGCTGATTTCCGGAATAAATGCCACTAATACCAGTGCTGCGACAAGCGGCACATAAAACATCATCAGCTTTGGTATAATCTTTTCAATTGATACTTTGCTGACACTGCTGCCGATAAACAGCACAGTCCCGATTGGAGGCGTCGTGACCCCGATGGCAAGCGCCATGGCCATAATCATCCCAAAATGTACCGGATGGATCCCCATTTCTGTAGCCACCGGGAACATGATAGGCGTGAAAATCAGCAGGGCCGGCGCGACATCCATAAACGTGCCGACGACTAACAGAATCAAAAGCATTATAAGTAATAAAATAATAGTGTTATTGGTCACGGACAGCATCGCATTAGTGATTGACTGCGGAATCTCCGCATAGGCAAGCACCCAGCTCATCGCCGTCGACGCCCCAATCAACAGCAGAATAATGCCCGAATAGGAGACAGTTTCCTTTAAAATCTTTGGAAAATCAGAAAGTGAAAGACTACGGTAAATTAAGCAAAGCAAAAGCGCATAGAATACTGCTACTGCAGCACCTTCTGTGGCTGTAAATATTCCCCCGGCAATACCGCCGATGACGACTACAATTAAAAACAAACTCGGAATAGCCTGCCAGACGATTTTCACCGCTTCGCCGCCTCCGGTTTTATCAGCGACAGGATACTTCGCCCGTTTGGCAAGAATATAAGCCACAATTATCAGCAGTCCGACCATCAGAAGTCCCGGCAGATACCCGGCGATAAATAAAGCACCGATAGATGTGCCTCCTGTTAACAGGGAGTAAATAATTGGCATACCGCTTGGCGGGATAATCAACCCAGTCGGTGCCGAAGCAATATTAACCGCGGCGGAATAAGAAGAAGAGTAGCCTTCTTTTTCCTGTTGGGGATGCATGATTCTTCCCATCGAAGCCGCAGCGGCAATTGCCGAGCCCGAAATGGCCCCAAACATTGTGTTACCGATAATATTTGTATGAGCAAGCGCTCCGGACATTCGTCCGCCGATCAGCTTTGCCAGGTTAATCAGCCGGAGAGCAATTCCCCCATTATTCATAATGCTTCCCGCAAGCATAAAGAAAACGAGTGCCAGAAGCACAGTGCTGTCCACGCCTGTAAGCAGCTGCTGTGATACTGCCAGAAGCGAAGCGTCAACTGATAAAACCAGCAGCGCAGCGGCAAATGTCGCTGCCGCGATACTTACCGCGATCGGCACGCCGATAAATAAGAATAAGAAAAACAACCCAAATAATATTATGCCTGTCCAAACTGCTACATCCATTTATGATCCCCCTTTTCTTCAACACGGGGCGTTTCCACTTCCCGGCGGTGCATCATATTATAAATCTGATAGAAAATAACGATAACACCGCTGACCGGAAGTATGCCGTAAATCAATCCCATTGGAATTCTTAAAATAGGCGAGAGTTCAGCCATCGTTGCGCTTGCGATCGTATAGCCGCCAATCACAAGAACAAATAATGCAAAACCGATGACGATCAGGTCAATCAACCACCGGAGCCCGAGGTGGGCTTTTCCAGTAAGTTTGTCCCTTAAAAAGGCAATGGCCAGATGCTCGTCCTGGCCAAACGCATAGGCGCCGCCTAAAAAGGCAATCCATATCAATGAAAAACGGAGTACTTCTTCTGTAATAATACTCGGATCTCCAAGCACAAACCTCGTAAATACCTGCCATATCGCTGCTACAGTCAAAAATATAACCAGGGCGCTCGTAATAACTAAAAGCACCATATCGATACTCTTTTTTACTGCCTGCATGTTCTCACCCCTCACCTGTCCACTTATTCTTCCATTGCTTCAATTTCGCTGATTACCTTATCAACATCCGGGTTTTCCGACCGTCGTTCTTCGATAAGAGGCTCTACTTTTTCCCGGAATGGTTCCTGATCAGGATAAGAGAATTCTACGCCCATTTCCTCTTCTGCCTGCTGCATACTTTCTTCAATCATTTCGTCCCAGCGTTCGTTGTGCGTTTCTGTTGTCTCTGCCCCAGCTTCCTGAACTGCAGCTTGCTCTTCTTCACTTAACTCCTGCCACGTGTTGTCACTCATAATAAGAAAGTCCGGTATACGCGTATGCTCGTCAAAGGAAAACTGCTTTGCCACTTCACCATGATTGGCGTCTGTTAAGGCAATTGGGCTGCTTTCCGCCCCGTCAATGACTCCCTGTTGCAGAGAGGTGTAAACTTCAGTTGCTGAAAGCGGTGTTGGCGAGGCACCGAGCATTTCCATTGTCTCAATCGAAGTTACGTTGGTCATTGTCCGGATTTTCATTCCCTGGAGATCTTCCGGGCTTTCTATTTTTGTATTTCGTGTATAGAAGCTCCGTGCCCCGGCATCGTAATAAGTAATTCCGCGGAGCTGAGCCTCTGATAAATCGTTATACATATTATCAATTGTATCCGTTTCCATAAATGAACGGAATTGTTCGTTGCTCGAAAATATATACGGCAGGCTGAAGACAGAGAACTGCTGATCAAAGCTTTCCACGACCCCGCCGTTCACTTTGGCGAAATCAATAACCCCGTTCTGCACAAGCTCCATTACTTTTGTTTCCCCACCAAGCACCCCTTCAGCGTAAATATCAACCTGAACGCTTCCATCGGTTTTTTCTTCGACTTTATCAGCGAAGTCTTCAAGACTTTGATATACAGGACTCGCATCATTGTGAATGTGTGCGAGGGTAAGTGTCTGCGTTTCCTCTGCGCTTGCTTCTGTTGTTTCCGGTGAAGAACTTTCGTTTCCACCACAGCCGGCAAGTGTTAACAGTACCGAAGAAGTTACTGCTACCGTTCCGGCCCGGGCCCATTTCCACTTTTTCATATAAGAAACCCCTTTCTATTTTTTCAGCAATGAAACATCTGATCTCTACTGCTTTGTTACTATTTTAAGCGCTTTCAAATCGTAAGTCTTATTAAATTAAGAAATTCACTCTCAATTTCAGAATAAACCAAAAATACTATGCTTAAATTCAGTAAAAAACAACTCCAGGAGAGTTGTTTTTTTCTTGATTATTGGGTGTTCAAACGAAAAGTAGTAGAACTTTGGAAATATGTTTCTGCATTTAAATATGCTGTCGTCTTTCCTAAATGGGAAAAATCGACCGGCAGCTGCTGGGTTTCGATGCAGATACCACGGTGCTTTTCTTTAGGTCCTGCTTCGAAATCCTGCTCAGGAATGTTGTTCGATGTGTACACGACCGCACCGGGGGCGCTCGTGATGATATCAAGGCTTCGTCCGGAAGCCTCGTCCCACACCCTTGCCTGTGGCCCTTCAGATTCTTTGAGAATAAAGAAGTGGTCAATGCCGCCTGCCACCTCAAGCACCTGCTCATGCGAACTGTCGATATGGCTGCCGAGCGGCTTGCTTCCGTTTAGTTCAAAAGGCGTTCCTGCTGTTGGGATCAGCTTTCCTGTCGGAATCAGCTCCCTATCGAGCTCCAGAACTTGCTCCGCCTGGACTTTGGCATACTGTTCAGTGATTGGGCGTTGGTTGTTTCCGCTCAGGTTTATGTACATATGCTGGGTCGGACTGAACCAGGTATCGGTGTCTGACTGCCCTCTGTATTCAACCTTGAAATCACCCCCGGCTTCCACTATGTACGTGACAGACGCCTCCACTTCTCCAGGATAGCCGTCAGTACCGTTCTTTCTATGAGTAGAATACCGCACCCAGGCCTGCTGGTCATTTTCGCCGGCAGCTGCTTCCCAGTACACATTGCTAAAACCGCCGCTTCCCCCGTGCAAATGATGCCTGCCTTCATTTGCAGTCAAGGAATACTCTGTACCGGCTGCTGTCAGGCGTCCCCGGGGAATACGGCCGGCTACCGGGCCGACGACTGCACCGAGAAAAATGCTGTCGCGCTCGTACTGCTCCGGCCCTGCGTAGCTAAGCAGAATATTTTCTTCGATGCCGTTACGGTCCTTTGCCCATATCCGCTGTATTCTTGCCCCGAAGTTTAACAGTTCCACCCGCGGGCTTTCTCCTTTTTGAATTATCCATTTTTGCATCTTTTCGTGCTTTAGTTTTTCTTCCTGAAGCATGCTTCTCCTCCTCACACTACTTGTGATCAATACGGATAGCGGCTGTCGTCAATACTCGTCCTTTTCGTCCCCCGTGCCCAGGAGGCTGTCGTTTCCCCGGGAAGCTTCCGCTCAGCGTAACAGGTTTCAAGCACCTCTGCGAGCCCGGGAATGTATGTTAAGCCAAGGGAAGCGTCCACCTGCTTTTCTTCTTCCCCAAACACATAGCTTTCTGGAAACATCTGATGCACGCTTTCGATGGTTAATAAATGGGAGTAAGACGCTTCGATACCGCAGCGGATATCCTGGGAATGCCCGAGCACCGCATCGATACACACGTTGAGTTTATGCATATGTTCGCTCTCAGGATCATTATAGCTTTTTTCGGTCCCGTTGTGCCACACTGCTTTCATCGGCTTCCCCCATTCGTAGGAAACCACTGCCTCTTCAAATTCCATATAAAAAGAAGGATTTACTTCTTTTTCAACCGCATGTGAAGCAAAAAATGCCAGATCCACTCCTCTGTCGGTTATTGCCCGTAGTGCACACGTATCAAATGTTTCAATCGGATTGGCACGGTACACTTCCATTTCCAGAGTGTCTATTTTTGCGCTTTCGTTTTTCGTGTCCCCGAGCACGTAAAACAAATTATGCATAAAGTGAGCCGTCGCGTTATTTGCTACGCTGTCAAAAATCGGTGCGCCGCCTGCGCCAAGCTTTTTACCTGCCCAGCTGGAGCGGGCATAATAAGCATCGTTCCGGGGCCAGAGCACCAGGGCACTGCCGTGAAGCGGCCGGCCGAATCTTCCTGCCTGGATATCCTCCTTGAACTCGAGCACGGCGTTACTAAACGACCAGTTAAAGCCTATCGCTAAAAATTTTCCGGTTTCATCGCGAACCCGGCGCATTTCTTCCGCTTCCTCCCACGATGCTGACGCTGGTTTTTCGCAGAGCACGTTGCTTCCCGCTTTCATCGCTGTTACCGCCTGCCCGGCGTGCAGATGGATAGGAGTAGCAATAACTGCCAGCTCCGCTTCCCTTTCAGCATAAAAAGCCTCCATCGATTCGTATACCGGAACGCCTGCTGCCTGAATATCCTGGTAAAAAGAGCTTTTTTCCGGGAAAATGTCGATTACGCCCTCAAGCCAGGAAAGACGATTTTGTTCTTTTAATGTCTGCAAATATAGTTCTCCGTAGCCTGCTGTTCCTGCCAAAACTATCCGGCATGACTGTTCCATTACTGCCAACCTCCTGCTACCGTTTAATATTCACTGCCTGGTCTTGTGCTTTCAGGCTTAATTCCGCCGCTTTAAATGCATGCCTTTGCGGCATGGCTGTCGCTGTGCCGTGCACTACGTCCTTTGCCAGCCGGAAAAAGTAGGGGAAGCCTACCTTGCCTTCTACATCGTATTTTCTTTCGCCTCCCTGGTTAACCAGGTAAAGCCGCTCGCCGCGCGAGCTGTCTGTAAGATCCACATATTTTCTGAGCTCTATATACCCTTCCGTGCCCAGGATTATTGTCCGGCCGTCCCCCCAATTACTTAGTCCGTCCGGCGTAAACCAGTCCACGCGAAAATAGTGTACCGCTCCGTTGTCTCCCCGGAAGTGGGCGTCGCCGTAGTCTTCAAATTCCGGATGCTCCGGGTGCGCCATATTCGCCGCGGTACTGCTGAGCACCTCGGCATCCTGCGCTCCGCTGAACCAGAGAAACTGTTCAATCTGGTGGCTCCCGATGTCGCACACAATGCCCCCGGTCGGCTCCTGTTGAAAAAACCATTCCGGACGCGAATCTATATTCAATCGATGCGGCCCGGTGCCAAGCACCTGAATCACTTCGCCAATCGCTCCCTGTTCGATCAACTGTTCTGCGAAGCCGGCGCACTCCACCTGCAGCCGTTCGCTGTAAAAAACAGCCCAATGCAGCCCGGTGGCTGCTGCTTTCTCTTCCGCTTTCTGCAGTTGCTCAAGGGTAGTAAACGGGGCCTTGGCGGAAAAGTAATGTTTCCCATGATCCATCACTTCAAGCCCAAGCGGACCTCGCTCCACCGGTATGGCGGCACTAGCCACGAGCTGAACCTCTTCGTCCCGCAGCACCTGCGAAAGCGAACCTGCGGCCTTTGCCTCCGGAAAGTTCTGCTGAAACACGCGCACCTTTTCCGGATCGCTGTCCCATACCCATTTCACTGTAGCACCGGCGCTTTTCATCCCGTGGCACATAGCGTAAATATGTCCGTGTTCGAGACCAACGGCTGCCATTGTGAGTGTTCCTTTTTCTACGGCAGACTCTTCGTGGTGCACCGGTTCAAAATTTGTGTGTTCGGACGGCTTCGGCATTAAAACATCGCTCCTTTTGTTTCTTAACATACGACAATAGCGGCAAGCCTTCCGGCCCCGCTATTATCTGTTTAAACGTGTATATGATAAGCTTCTTTCATTTGCTTTAAGGTCTGGTCCCCAGGCTGATCCCAAATAGCCTGGTTGATAATCTCCACCTCTATCGGGCCATTGTAGCCCTGTTTCTCGACTGCGCCGCGGATACGCGGAATATCAATCACGCCTTCTCCCATCATACTGCGGCCTTTAAACATATCCGGCAGCGGCACACTCCAGTCTGATACGTGAAAGCCCAGAATGGTGTCTCCGGCGTGTTCAATTTCCCTGTACAAAAATGGGTCCCACCAGACGTGAAACACATCCACGACGACGCCAAGATGGCTGCTCCCCACCTGCTGCTGCAGCTGATTGGCTTCTCCAAGGGTGGTAATCACCGAACGGTCTGCTGCATACATGGGATGGAGCGGTTCAATACCAAGCTTTACTCCGTGCTGCTCTGCAAATGGGAGTACTGCTTCAATGCCTTCGCGCACCCATTCCCTGCTACGAATAAGATCCTTATCAGGTGATGGGCCGCATACGAGTACAAGTACGTCTGTGCCTAGTTCTGCAGCTTCTTCTACTGCCCGTTTGTTATCATCGATGCGCCGGAGGCGTTCTTCTTTATCGACGGCCGGAAACATGCCGCCCCGGCAAACACTCGAAACCTTCAGCCCGTTGGCGTCGATGATTTTTTTACTTTCCTTTAAGCCAATTTCTTCAATTTTATGCCGCCATACAGAGATCCATGGAATGTCCTGCGCTGAGCACCCCTCGGCAGCCTCCTTAAGAGACCAGTTTTCGGTAGTGATCTGATTCAGGCTTAGAAGGTTCATATCAGGAGAAGCCATTATTTATAAACCTCCTTTGCCTGCAGGCCGGCAAGTTCAAGCATCGGCTTCATGCGTGCTGCAGCAAGCTCGGGGTCCCGGAATACGTTGGCTTCATCGGCCAGACGGAATAATTCGCTGAAATGGAGCACGGAGCGGGCGCTTTCGGCGCCTGCAATCATGCGGAAATGCGGCTGATGGCCGTTCAAATAGGCGAGAAACACTACACCGGTTTTATACGCAAACGTCGGGTGCTGGAAAATATGACGGGCAAGCGGCACCGTCGGGTCCATAATGTCATGGTACTTCTGCATATTGCCTGCATCCAATTCTTTTAGGCCAGCGGCAGCCGCCGGAGCGATCGCATCAAAGATGCCCAGAAGCGCGTGGCTGTACCCCTGCTCATCCCCTTCAATCAAATCTGGGTAGTTAAAATCGTCACCTGTATACATTCTAACGCTTTCCGGCAATCTGCGCCGCATCTCGATTTCTTTTTGGTCATCCAAAAGCGAAATTTTGATGCCTTCAATTTTATCAGCGTGCTTATGAAGAACACGCAGGCAGACTTCCATCGCCTCATCGACGTCGTTTGAGCCCCAATAGCCGGCAAGGTTCGGGTCAAACATATCTCCCAGCCAGTGCAGTATGACCGGTTCCTTCACCTGGTTCAGAATTTTACCGTACACATATTCATAATCCTCTGCCGAGGATGCAGCTTTGGCAAGGGCCCGGCTTGCCATCATAATGATTTTACTTCCGGCCTGCTCCACGAAGGAGCACTGCTCCTCGTACGCCTGCACAACGTCTTCAATGGTTACCTCCGGTCCAGGTTCCAGATGATCGGTTCCGGCGCCGCTCGCGATATTGCCGTTAACGCTTTTGGCTTCCCGGACTGAACGGGTGATCAGCTCTTTCGCATCCTCCCATACCAGACCCATGCCCCTCTGGGCAGTGTCCATTGCCTCTGCAACCGACAGGCCAAGAGACCACAGGTAATGGCGGTACTCCATCGTTTTGTCCCAGTCGATAGCGGGACGGCGGACGGGATCACTGCTGCCAAATGGGTCCGCTGTCACGTGAACGGCAGAATAAGCTACCCTTGAGGTAAATTCGCTTTTCGAAGGAGCCGGGAGCGCTTCTGTCTGCGTCAATTCATACCTGTACATACTTCCGTCTGCGTTCGGTAAATAAATAAAGTTTGTCATCAGCTGCGCCCTCCTTATATATTCAGTTCCGGCACGTCCAGCCAGCGGCGTTCTTGGGATGACTGCAGGCCAAGATCAGCCAGCTGCATGCCTTTTGCTCCTTCGAGCAGATCCCACGGGAAAGCTTCGTCCTGATGCACGTGCTTTAAAAACATTTCCCACTGGATTTTGAATGCATTTTCAAACAGCTGATTGTCCGGCACTTCCTCCCATTGGTTCTGAAAGTCAATCGTGTTTTCAAGGTCCGGATTCCACACAGGCTTTGGCGTATTCACCCGGTGCTGGGTCTTGCAGTTTCTAAGGCCGGCTACAGCACTTCCCTCTGTTCCATCGACCTGGATCGTCAGCAGATCATCGCGGTCCACCCGTACCGCCCAGGAAGAGTTAATTTGGGCTGTAATGCCTCCTTCAAGCTCCATCGTCGCATATGCAGCATCATCTGCCGTTGCTTTATACGTGTTCCCTGCCTCGTCCACACGCTCTGGAATATGCGTTTTCACCGAAGCCGAGACCGATTGCACAGAACCGAACAATTCATCAAGCACATAGCGCCAGTGCGGGAACATATCCACAACAATACCGCCGTCTTCTTCTTTTTTATAGTTCCAGGACGGGCGCTGGGACTCCTGCCAGCCGCCTTCAAACACCCAATAGCCAAACTCCATGCGGACCGAAAGTATTTCCCCGAAAAATCCGGCGTTGATCAGTCTTTTCAGCTTCAACACCCCTGGAAGAAACAGTTTGTCCTGTACGACCCCGTTTTTAACCCCTGCTTCTTTAGCAAGACGTGCTAATTCAAGCGCTCCTTCCATCGATGTGGCTGTCGGCTTTTCACAATAGATATGCTTGCCTGCTTCTATTGCTCGTTTTATGCCTTCGGCGCGCCTTGATGTTGTCTGGGAATCAAAATAAATCACATTATGTTTGTCCGCGAGAGCTTCTTCAAGACTGGTTGTCCAACGGGAAATATCATGGTCATTCGCAAGCGCTTTCAATTTTTCTTCATTTCTGCCTACTAAAATAGGATCTGGCATAATGTATTCACCCTTGTCGATCTCGACGCCTCCCTGCGCACGGATAGCTGCAATCGAGCGGATAAGGTGCTGCCTCGTTCCCATTCTTCCAGTTACCCCGTTCATAATAATTCCAATAGTATGTTCTGCCACCTTTATCCTGCTCCTCTCTAAACTGATTACTCCCAAGTCTAGAGAGAAATGTATGCGCTGTCTTATTAGTTACAGTCGTTTATTCTCATATTCGGAAATGATTTAGTGGTTATTCTGATGCCCCGTCTCGATTTCTTTGTGTCGTCCGGTACATATTTGGCGGCACCCCAACGTGTTTTTTAAACAAACGGTAAAACGTGGATAATGATTCAAACCCTACCTCAAAGCAGATGGAGACGATGTCTTTATCGCTTTCTACAAGCAGCTGTTTAACGAGCCCAAGACGGACTTCGGTCAAATACTGCATCGGTGTACGCTCATAGTATTCTTTGAAAATTGTCTGCATGTATCGTTTACTCATGCCCATACGCACTGCAATATCCTCTGCACTCTCAATGTCATAATAACGTGTCTCGATGTATTGCCGAAGGCGATCGACCCGTAGTTTGTTTGTATCTCCCGGGCCAATTTCCTGATTTGAACGGGCTAGCGTACACAGGAGTTCAGCAATATGAATCTTAAGCGCCATCCGCCACAGCTGATCGCCATGCGACTGCTCGTAAAGCATCTTCCGCATAATCTGTCGGAGTTCACTGCTGTCAATAGCACTGAAGGACTGCACACGGGCGGCACCGAAAACATTTGGGATCAGCTGTGTACGCACGTCCTGGCTCAGTTTCCCGGCATCGAATTCGAGCACCAGGACTGTCATGTGGGAATCCGCACGAATCGAATGCCTGGTCTGTGGAGGCACAATAAGAAAAGAATCTGTTGTAATATCATACACACTTTCAGCAAGTTCGCAGGCGCCGTCACCGTCAAGGACGTATAACAGTTGATGGGTTTCATGAGCATGCGTGGCAACGGTATCCTTTTCTTTATGCTTGCTTTCATACAAAGAGATAACTGCCGAGTGTTCCTTATTCTGCATCGTAGCCTTCCACCCCTGTGAAATTTTTGGTATTGTTCGACTCATGTGGATTTACTTTTGTTCATCATAGCATATGTATTCTTCTGTTTTAAAAAGAATCCGGATACCTGAAACGGTATCCGGAAAATTTTATCAAAGCACATACTTGCTTAGCGCGCGCTGTACGTCAAAAATGTTGTCATCGTTGCGAAAGGTTTTGGAAACAGGCTCTGCCGTGCTACTGACCCATATTTTTAATTCGCTGTCCAAATCAAACGTACCGGCGGTTTCTACGCTGTAATGAGTGATGCTTCGGTACGGAACCGTATGATATTCCACTTTCTTTCCAGTCACGCCCTGCTTGTCGAGCATAATCAGCCGTTTGTTCGTAAATACCATTAAATCCCGGTACAGCTTAAATGCACTTTCCACCTGTTCTCCTGCCGTTAACCATTCCCGCATCTCTTCTTCTACTTTTTTTGGATCTGCTTCTGAAGCGTTCCCCATCAATGAATCAAACAGTCCCATAGTGCGATCGTCTCCTTCTGCTTATGAGCATAAGCTAAATAGATGGTTCAGCTTTAGTTTATCATTTTTTGCGGGCAAGTTCCCGTGCCTGCTTGACCCTTCTGCTAAATGAATCACCGCTGTAAACGAGGACACTGCCCCGGTAAAGACGGACGCTGAACCAGGCTGCTGCTGCCACCAAGGCCAGAGTCAGGCCAATGCTTATACCTATCTGCCACCACGGCACGTCGAGGGCGTTCGTTCGTACAAACATCGTAAAAGGAGTGAAGAATGGAATAAAAGAACTTGCAGTTACAAAAATATTTCCCGGCGCTGCCAGGCCGAAGTTCGACAAAATAAACGCCCCCACCAGCAGAAACGTAAGCGGCTGGCTGAAGTTCTGGACTTCCTCCGTTTTGGCTGCCATCGATCCGACCATGGCATATAGCGTGCCGTAAAGCACAATTCCCAGGAGCAGAAACACTACAGCATATATCCAGGTGGAGACAGCGGCCCCGCCAGTCGCACTGATAAGCGAAGTAATATTATCCAGCCCGGTAACATTCACGTATATTACCGCTGTTACTGCTACCAGAGCCATTTGGAAAAGCCAGATGGCGGACACTCCAAACGCCCGGCCAAACAAATGCTGGACAGGAGAGGCGCTCGAAATCAGAATTTCCATTACCCGCTGCTCCTTGTCCTTGGCAATCTGCATGGCAATCATAATTCCGCACATCAGCGAATAAATATAAATCACAAAGACAACTGCATAGGAAAGAAGATTAAATCCTTCTTCAGTGGAAGAACCCCCGCTCCCTTCAGCTTCTTCTGTGCTTTCCGCTATTTGTACAGGAGCGGTAATGTTTTGCACTTCTTCCCCGCTGATCCCAAGCTCTTCTGCGTATTGAGAAACATGGGTCTGCTGAATACCAGCTGAAAGGGCCTGAACCGTCTCTCCCGCTTCTTCATCGGTATATAAACTTCCGAGGTATTCACTCCCGTTGTTTTCAAATAGCAGATAACCATCTGTTTCTCCGCTATTCCAGGCTTTTTCTGCCTGATCCTCCCGGGCATACGTATGAAGCTCTATACCGGCTGCCTCTTCCGGAAGCTGCAGTGATTCACTCTGATTGACAACAGCCAGGCTGTTGATATCAGCTTCACCGCTTCCAAAAAAGTCAATAATTCTAGGCAGGCTGAGCGCAGCAAGCACAACTATTAGCATGATAGCCGTTGACACAATAAATGATTTTGCTCCCGCACGTACCCGGAATGTATGGGCAAAAATTCTCCACATATTACGCATGGGCCTCACCTATTTTCTCTTTGAAAATTTCTTCGAGTGACGGAGGTTCCATTCGAAATATACGGACATCTCCATATGTAAAAAGCTGCTGCAAAATGTCCCTGGACCTTGCTTTTGTATCCGTATAGATATGTAGTCGTTCTCCAGCCTCGCGTACTTCCTGCACTCCCTCCCATGTTCTGATATCTTCCGGCGGGCAGGAAGCTTCGGCAACAATCCGGTTGCGATCCATGCGTGTCTTGATTTCCCCGAGACGTCCGCTCAAAATGTTTTTGCCGTTTTTAAGCATAACGAGCTTGTCGCAGATTTCTTCCACGTGCTCCATGCGATGACTTGAAAAAATAATGGTCACTCCTTCCCTGCGCAGATTTTGGATAGCTTCCTTCAAAATGTCCGTATTCACCGGATCAAGCCCGCTGAATGGCTCGTCAAGAATAAGAAAATCCGGACGGTGAACGAGCGCCGCAATCAATTGGATTTTTTGCTGATTGCCCTTGGAAAGTGTGTTTAATTTCTGCTTTTTTTCCTTTTCAAGCTCAAACACGTCGAGCCAGTAAGCCATCGAAGCTTTAGCTTCTTTTTTATTCATGTTTTTCAGCCCTGCAAGAAACAGCAGCTGCTGTTCCACCTGCTCTTCTGCAAATAAGCCCCGCTCTTCCGGCAGGTAGCCTACCCGGTCAAGCGGCAGATGATGGGCTTTTCGCCCCTGCCATTCTATCGTTCCGGCTGTACGCTCCATTAGGCCGAGCAGCATGCGGAATGTGGTCGTTTTCCCGGCCCCATTCTGGCCGATCAAACCGAGACTTTCTCCAGGCTGAATCGAAAATGAAAGCTCATCGACAGCCTGCTTTTCTAAAAAACGCTTTGACAAATGATCTACTTCAAGCATATACAGCCTCCTCCCCAAAAATAAAAATCCTCTTCCATGATAAACATTATAGCATCCATTTTATACCATAAACCCCTCTTATTTTAATGGAAGCCACCGGCCTTAAAATATTCGAAAACAAAAGCCCAAACCCTTTTCCGCATTTGACGGAATTAAAGGTAAGCGCTTATCTTTTGGAAAGAATTAGTTTATGATGGATACATCTGCTTTTTATCTCAATAATTGATTTTCTACATAAGGATGATAGCTATGAAAATTACAAAACGTGATCATGCCCTGTTTTTAACCGCTGTTTTTTGTTTTTGGTTCGCCACCTACGTGTACGTGCCGGTATTTAGCCTGTATTTGGAAAACAGCAGCTTCACCTATACCGCGATCGGCGTTATTCTCGGTGCCTACGGGGCTACGCAGGTGCTTCTGCGTTATCCGCTCGGCATTCTTTCTGATGCTTTGAAGGGCTTGTTGAAAAAACTGCTGATTGCGGGATTTGTCAGCGGATTCATCAGTGGTGTGCTGCTCGTCTTCTCAGATTCTTTTGCGGCGGTTTTTACTGCCCGGCTGCTTGCCGGGGTAACCGCCTCGATGTGGGTAATGGCGACGATTATGTATTCCCGCTACTTTGCTGCCGACCAATCCTCGAGAGCAATGGGCATCCTGCAGTTATTAACAGTTTTCACTCAGTTTATCAGTATGATGTTCAGCGGCTATCTCGCTGACCTGTTCGGGTTTGAAGCGCTGTTCTGGATCGCCGCCGCCTTTTCTCTCATAGGCATTGGGTTTACGCTCTTCACAAAAGAAATACCGGTGCAGACGAAAGCAGAGCCATTGAAAATTCGTTCGTTAATCACACGCACTTTACGGCTGCATGACCTGCGCTGGCTTACGTGTGCTAGCTTTATCGGCCATTCTATTATTTTCATGACCATTTTCGGATTCACCCCGCTGTACGCATCTTCAATCGGCGCTACCGAGCGGACATTAGTCGTCATTTTCATTGCCTTTTTTGTTCCGCACCTTCTGGCCTCTTTGTTTTTATCGTTTTATACCGTATCGGTCCGTCTGCACAAACCTCTTCTTTACGGTTCCTTTCTTACCGGAGCAGCAGCGCTTGTATGGATGCCGTCGACTGCTTCTTTATGGGAGCTGAGCCTGAACCAGGCGGTACTCGGACTCGCTCTTGGCATTGTGCTTCCGCTGCTTTTAGGAATGGTCGTGCAGGTGAGCCCCGGGCCGCTGAAGGCAAGCGCAATGGGATTTTATCAGTCGTTTTATGCTGCAGGGATCCTGCTCGGCCCGGTCGTCGCCGGCTCTGTCGCCGAACAGGTTTCCCTCCCCAGTGTTTTTTATTTCGGTGCACTGCTTTCCCTCACCGGGCTTTTGATTACTTGGCTGATTCGTTTTCATGTTCAGACTGACGGAGAGAATTCTCCGGGGTAAATAAAAAGCTGTTTCCTAATCCCGGGAAACGGCTTTTTACCCCCAAAAATACCCGGCTGCTGCTGCTAAAATACCCAGGGTATAGCTTCCGCCCCCATACAATAAAGCATGTCTTCCTTCGCCGGCTTCAATTTTTTGAATGATTTCCATATTAAAGGTCGAAAAGGTGGTGAAGGCACCTAAAAAGCCGATGCCAATGCCCACTGTTTCTGTCATGCCGGCCCCCCGCGCCACGACCAGGCCGAGCATAAACGATCCCAATACATTTACAAACAGCGTGCCAAAAGGCAGCACCCGGTGCCAGCCATTCTCTTTGGACCATGACACCAGCGCCGCACGGGCAGCAGCCCCGAAGGCACCGCCAAGAGCGACAAGCAGCCATGTCATCAGTTTTTCCTCCTTCCTGCACGGTAACCAATGCCCGCAGTTACAAGTCCGCCGGCAGCACTGACTAAAACATATATCCCTGCTGCAGGCAGAGCACCGTTTTCGATTAACTGAATGGTTTCCATACTAAAAGTGGAAAAGGTGGTGAAAGCACCAATAACCCCCGTGCCTACTACGGCCTCCCACATGGACGGCCACGCTTTACGCTGTATAACCCTCGAGGTAAACCATCCAAGTAAAAAACATCCAGCAATGTTTGCCGTCATCGTTCCCCATGGAAACACTCCGGGAGCTGCTGCAAACGCCCGGTCGACAAGGTAACGCAGCAGGCTGCCGAGCGCTCCGCCGACTGCCATCCATACATATAGTTTCATTTTTCTCCTCCTTGTTGAACGCAAAAATCCTGTCTGCACACGTATCCCGTGAACAGACAGGAGTCATCAGCTCTATTTAGAGCGGTTCCGGCGAACTCCATCGCCAGCTATTCTTCGCCCAGTATACCATAATCTTACACCCAGGATTGACTTTTTTATGAACAGGGAACACAGGAGGGAGGAGCGTGGTGGCTATGTTTATTGTTTTTCAGCTCATTTTAGTTTTTCCTTTTCTGCTGCTTTTGTTTGTAGCATTAATGATCAGCCTGAAAGAAGACGTTCATACGCTAACCTTTACCAGGCAGCAGGTAGAAGAAGACACTTCCGGCATCATGTTTGTCTTTCATAAGTTTGAAAAACAGGTGCACCGTTGGACAAGCAGCCTGTCGCCTATATGGCGGAATATCCTTCGCCGCCTCGTTTTTCTTTTATTCGCTCTTCTTTGTGCAGCATGTATATATTTCATTTTATTTTAATACAGAAAGGACACTTATCATGAAACGATGGTTTCTCGCAGCAATTCTTTTTCCTGCCGGGATCCTGCATTTTATTTCTCCGGCTAAATTTGAACGAATCCTGCCGCCCTGGGCTCCGTGGAGACGGGCCGCCGTATATATTTCCGGAGCAGCAGAACTGCTTTTAGGTATTGCGTTTGCCGTACGTCAATGGAGCAGCTATGCCGGTAAGCCGGCAGCCGCCTTTTTCGTACTTGTTTTCCCGGCTAACATTTACATGGCTGTCAAAAAGATCCCTTTACGCCCAAACGGCCGGGCCTATCCGCTTTTATACTGGCTGCGCCTCCCGTTGCAGCTGCCGCTCATTCAATGGGCGCTTGAATGCAGCAGAAATTCAGCAAATGCACGCTGATATATAGAAGAAGCCGCCGTCTCCTTATAGGAGACGGCGGCTTTATTTACAATTTTGTAGCCGTTGCTGAGCGGTCTCTCGGAGCAATAGCAGCCGGCAGCACTGGTTTATTCTGCTTGCGCCGTGACTTGCGGTAATACTTAAAGATGGCATAGCCGATCATCGCGCCGATCGTATTCAAAATAATTGAATCAATGTCGGCCACTCTCGTCGGGTAGCCAATAATTAAGTTAATCCCAAACTCCATCAGCTGTATGGAAAAGGATAAAAGCGTACCGATAGCAAAAGCCCAGATAAAGTGAATATCGTCACTGACCAATATGCCAAAAAAGATCGGCAACAGCAGGTATAGTCCAATCTGTCCTACTACCACGCTGAGCCATGTGCCCTCCTGGAACGATTCTACAATCGTGTAGAAAGGAAGAAATTGATAGTACTCCCCAAGCTGAAGACCTGGACCAAGCGAACCTTCATAAGGTGCCGGAATCAACGTGAAACGAACGATCGTCGCCAGGTAGATCATAAATACCGCGGCAAGTATTTTCCGTCCAAGTGGGTCATGACTGCGCCGGAACCAGAAAAACAAAAATGTTATTACAATCAAAATTAAACCAATCGTGATCCATAAAAACGGATCAATAAACAGTCCTGTCATTCTCTCACCCCCTCATCTGACATACAAAGAATCCTTTTCTATACATACCCGTAATTCACCGGATGTATGAGAAAACAACTAAATTTTTTCTTTGCACTCCGATGACAATTCAGTGAAAAGGTTACTCTTCAAACAGCGGCTTTGTCTGTTCTACCACGTAGCTGCTGCCGCCACGCTCTTCGACGTTCTGGATCATCGACGCGATCAGTAAATCCTCGTCTTCATTATCATAAGCCACAAACCAACCGTTTTCTGTACCTTCTTCTTCTCCGGCCTGCTTCAGTTCAGCCGTCCCGGTTTTGCCTGAAATCGAGATGTTTTCGTTCACTGGCTCATATGCCGAACCACGTTCGTCCTCCACGACCCCTTCAAGGCCTGCCTCAATTGCTGAGATTCCGCTTTCCGGCACGACATTTTCCTCCCACACCTCCCGGTCAGAAGAAGCGAGAAGCTGCGGAGCCAGCATATCTCCTTCATTTACAAAGGCTGTAAAAGCTGAGGCCAGATGAACCGGAGACATTTGCATCTGCCCCTGTCCATAGCCGGTATCAGCAAGCAGCACCTCGGAGTCCAGGCCGTCCGAGGCGATGGAGGAATTCTCTATAGGAAAATCATACGGCATTTCCTGATTGAAGCCGAAGCTTTCCAAACCAGCTGTGAAGTCTTCCGCACCGGTGTTTAGCGCCGTCCGTGCAAAGTAAATATTATCCGACGTAATTAACGCCTCGCGCAGATTAACCTCGCTTAACTCATCATCTACCCGGGTTACCGAATAACCGCCCCAGGAGCTGTCGGGCTGCCACTCGAGGCCTTCGATCGTCATTTCCTCATCCGGGGTGATCGCTTCGTTGCTCAGCCCGATCGAAGCAGTGATAGGCTTCACTGTCGAACCCGGGGCATAGGTGCTGTTAAATTTAGCAGCGCGCGGACGATTGTCGCTTTCATTAAATTCATTCAATTCGTCTTCCGGCCAGCCGTAAATATAATTATTCGGGTCATAGGACGGAGCGCTTACCAGTGCCAGCGTGTTCCCGTTCTGCGGATTCAGCGCCACGGTTGCTCCTGTGTCCTCCTGTATTTGCTCATAGGCACGCTCCTGCAGCGAAATATCGATCGTCGTCTGCACATCTTCACCAGCAACCGCTTCTTGTTCTGCAACCACATCATCCTCTGACGTGGAGATCAGCATGCCGGGCTCACCGCGCAGCCTCTCTTCATAAACATATTCAAGTCCCGCTTTGCCGATTTGGGAGGACTGCGTATATGTGCCGCCCCGTTCTTCAAGCTCCTCCCCAGAAATATTTCCGATATATCCCGTTAAATGAGCAGCGGCCTCTTGTTCCGGGTAATACCGCTGGTTTCCGACTTCAGAAAGCTGTACGCCTGGTAGATCCTCTACCTCTGAAGCTGCTGCTTCTTCGTCAGGAGAGAGTGTTTTCACCGGCACCGCACTTTCGTCTGTAACCCAGTCCTGGTCGAGCGCTTCATCAATATCCTCTTCCGGTATATTCAACTCATCTGCGATTGTGGAAATTGTGTCCTCCCTCTCTTCCCCCAAACTGCCGGGCACGAGGCTCACCCTCGTTGTTTCCATATTCGTCGCAAGCGGCTCGCCCCCCTCTGCCAGAATTTCTCCACGTGCCGGCTTCGTCCGTTCGACGTTTATAGTCTCTTCCCAGCCCAATTCTTCAAATATGTATGAAGGAGACCAGTCCAGCTGCCATTCCTCCCCATCCTCTGTCTCTTCGAGCACCCAGGCAGCTTCCTGCTCAAAAGAAACATCGCCGGCGCTCGTGGTCATGCTTACTGAGAACGGAAGCGCCGTTTCTTCTTCACCCTCATTATTTTCATCGGTTTCGCCTGTTTGAATCGTCAGGTCTTCAGCATTTGTGTCTTCATAAATTGTTTCGTGCCGGTTGATAAATGTTTCCTTGTTGATCTGCGCTCGTGTATCGGAGCTTAAATACCCGTACATTTCTTCAAAGTTTTGGTTGTTCCATGCCTCCGTAAATTCCTGCATTTTGTCTTCCGCGCTTTCCCGGTTGTTGCAGGCGCTGAGCCCCCCGATCAGTGCTATAGCTCCTGCTGCTGCAGCCGTTTTTTTCATGCTTCCCCTCCGTTCTCCATTTCTTCAGCCATATTTTAACATAAGTACGTTTCGCGCGCCGGGTCTCGCTACAGCTTATAGGACTGGCTCCCTTTCCGGACACGGACAGCCCGGGCACCCCGCTTTCTGGCATTTTCCTTTCTCTGCTTTCTTACTTTGCCCACGTGAATCTGATGCGTCATTGCTATTATGGGACGGATGAACATCTGCAGGCTTCCGATCACAAACAGCCACGTACCGTAAAACGTAGTAGTTTCCGAAAAAAATAAAAAACTGCCAATTAAAAATATAAGGGCTAGCAGCAGATCATTTATATGGTAAATCAATTGGTACACCTTTGTGATGCGCAGTTCATAGCCCCCAAATACGAGATCGATATTTTTCCCCAACTTTTATCCTCTCCTTTGTCTCACTTTATCTGATACTCATCTTTAATCCGCTTAGACGACATAAAAATCACCTGCAGTCTTGCAGGTGATTAAATATAGAGCGAGAGAAACCATATAAAAGCAAGAAAACCTGTTAACACAAACCCATTACGAATTATTTTTGCCTGCCGTGCATTTTTATTTTCACTTCGGCTGAACTTTCCTCTTTGATGCATCCAAAGAAGCATCAAATAAAAAATCAGGCAGAAAATAATTACTGCCGGCATAAGTATGGACCGAAAGAAAAACTCTGCTTCCATTCTATACTCCTCCGTATGTGCCATATCTATTACTATACCGCTAATGCAGGGGCGGAAACAACCACGTGCAGGCGGCAGGGAACTGAGAAACGAAATACTTTCTCTCATGCATCGCCTTTGGTTTTATATGAAGTGCCACCTGGTTTTCGAGCTGCTTTCGAAGCATATCATACATTAACTGTGTTCTTGGCACCATGTAGGGTTCGATAAACGGCTGACCGTTCCCTTCCCATTCTCCTACATACAAATATACGTAATGGCGCAGGGTAAGCGAGAGCCGGTCTTTAATAAAAGTGTCCATTCCTTTATACCACAGCGAAGCAGAAAGCAAGCCAATTTTATGAAACACATGGGGATACAGATCAGCAATATAAATGGAAACAAGCCCTCCAAGTGACGCACCAATCAATCCGGTATGGGAGGCCTCTGTTCTTACCCGGTATTTTTCATTGATATAGGGACGGATGCCGTTGGTCAGTATATATGCATACTCTGTGCCAAGGCCTTTAAAATCCGGCAAGTGCAAAGAAATTGCTTTTGACGGCCACGGGGTGTACTCATGAATACGGCTTTTGGGCTCCACTCCGACCATCACTACCGGCTGCATATATCCGGCTTCCATCAAATCCTCCCACACACTGCTCGAATCCCGGAACAAATAAGCTCCGTCCTGGACATAAATAACAGGATAGCGTTTCTGAGTGCTCCGGCTGTAATTTGGAGGCAGGTATACATATACGTCCCGGTCCATAATCTGGTGATGGATGATTGTGCCTTTCATAGCCTGGCTCCTTTTTACTGCATTGTCTCAATTATTTCTTTTTCTTCAATGTCTTTAGTCTCATCAGCAACAGATTAATTGAAAAAGATTATCATTGTCAAATAAAGCGCCCAGAGTTTATCGCAAAGCAAACAAGGGTAAACTAAATATTCTAAATACTATATTTATTAGTGGGGAGGATTTACCTATATGGGGCATTATGTTGCTGTAGAAGAAGACGTGCATCTCTAAGTGGAGGATATCGGTGAAGGGAAGCCAGTTGTATTCATACACGGCTGGCCGGTAAACCACAAAATGTACGAGTACCAATTCAATGAGCTTCCAAAGCACGGGTACCGGTTTATCGGCATCGACCTCCGCGGCTACGGACAGTCCGACAAGCCATGGAGCGGATATGATTATAATCAAATGGCAGACGATGTTAAAGGAGTCGTTGACGCCATGGAGCTGGACAATTTTGTCCTCGCCGGTTTTTCCATGGGAGGCCCGATCGCTCTTCGGTATATGGCCCGTCATAAGCAGCAGGGAGTTTCTAAATTACTTTTGCTCGCACCGGCAGCTCCAAGCTTCACGCAACGGGAAAACTTCCCATACGGCATGGAGAAAAAAGACGTCGACGGAATTATTGACAACCTGAATACCGATCGCCCTAAAATGCTCGAGGATTTCGGTGGCATGTTTTTTGGCAGTGATGATGTTTCCGATGTATTTAAAACGTGGTTCCATGGCCTCGGCATGGAAGCCGGAAGCTATTCGACCATCCATTCAGCGGAAGCGCTCCGGGACGAGGACTCCTTTGAAGACCTCTCCTCTATTACAGTTCCGGTAGAAAGCTTTCACGGGAAAAACGATCAGATCTGCCCATACGAATTTTCCGGGGAGCTTCAAAAAGGAATCAACGGCTTAAAGGTCGTTCCTTTTGAAAACAGCGGCCATGGCCTGTTTGTTGATGAAAAAGAAAAGTTCAACCAGGAACTTCTACGTTTTCTCGGAGAGTAATGAGGCAATAACGATTAAAGGACACGCATGCCAGCGTGTCCTTTTTTCTATAATAGATGCCGTTCGAGGTATGACCGCAGCATTTCCGGCGGTTTTCCTGTAAGTTTTTCCACGTCTGGAGTGACCTCGCCCATCAGTCCCATGGAGACTGCTTCATACAAAGATGCATTCACCCTGCCGAAGCCGGAGCCATCATCGTAGGCCCGGGCAAATTCCTGGACTTCCATCGGTTCATAACGAATGCGTTCTCCCATAATATTGGAAAGCAGCTCACCCAATTCCTCCATCGTATAAGCCTGCATCCCTGTCAGCGTATAGAGACCCCCGTGCCTGTCAGGCCCAGCAGCCACAGCGGCTATGGCCTTAGCCAGGTCTCTTCGCGTAATAAAAGAAACAGCGCCTCTTCCTGCCGGGTAAGGCAGCCTTTTAGTCCGGACCAGCTCCTCCGTATAAGGAATCAGCGGGTCCGCATATACTCCGTTGCGAATAATAGTGCCAGACATCGAACTCATTGCAATACGCCGGACAGCATAGCCGAAAAACGGGCTCATATGAAAGGGGTTGTTCCAATGGTCCGCCGTAAAACCGATAAAAATAAAGTGTTTGACGCCAACCCCCTCTGCCGCTTCAACTGAGGTTCTAAATTCCGTGATTCGCTGTTCAGATGGGTGCGTAATGCTTGGAATGTAAAGCACCACGTCTGCTCCCCGAAAGACTGCCGTCTGCTCATCAAACGAATAGTAATCCATTTTTTCTATGTGAACATTCTGCTCTTTGAACACCGCCGCTTTTTCAGGGCTGCGCACGCCAAGGGTCACCTGTTCTTTGGGGACGAGTTCAAGCAGTTCCTCTGTTACCTTTTTTCCAAGATGGCCTGTAGCGCCCGTAATAACGTATTTCATATATTCACCCTCTCAGCCGATTCTTTCCCCGATTTTCGTTTCGTGGTCTGTTTGCAGAAGAGTCACTCCTTCATCAGTATATACGCCTAAAATCAAGCATTCTGAAGTGAACGATGCAATTTTCATTGGAGGAAGGTTCACAATGCCAATCACTGTTTTACCCTCCAACTCACCTTTTTCATACAACTCAGTAATCTGGGCGCTGGACTGCTTTACTCCCACTTCTTCTCCAAAATCCACCCACGCCTGATACGCAGGCTTTTTTGCCTCCGGAAACTCTTGTATCTGTACAATCTTTCCTACTCTAATATCCAGGTTGTGAAAGTTTTCAATAGAAGCCATCGAAATACCCTTCCTTTCTCTACTTTGATTATGTATCATCGTATCATAAGCGCTTATATTATTTGTAATATCCTGGTACCTTTTTGGCCGGGAAACTCATTTGAGGTGAATTGACGTGCGGCGTTTTCTAACATTTTTGCTCGGAATTATTTTAGGTGCCGCCATGAATATACCTATTATCAGCATTGCCCGCTTTTCTGCCGAGTTATTTATCGGGCAGGGGTACTGGTTAATCGGCATCGGGGCCCCGCTTGTGCTTTGGCTTGTATTTAACCTTCCATTCATTCAATGGTTTGCCGCATTTGCTGTGCGCTGGAGATGGATGAACCGTATCGGCATCGGCCTGCTGATGATCGGGGTAGTTACTATGTTTCAGTTAAACAGCGGCGAACTGTTCTGGTATTATATAGAAATCGGTATCATTATGGCCGCTTCTCTCTGCCTTCTGGTGCAGATTATTCTCACTCCTAAAAAACGTCCCCCGCATGTAAAATCATAAACTTCCGGCGTGAATCCGGGAGTTTTTTAGTTTCCGGACAACCAGCTTAAAAAATTTTGTTCGCGGGCCCACGCGCTATCCCCGCCATATAAGCATTTCTATTAAATTCTTCCCTTTTAGCAAAAATTGGATGATTGAATTAAGTCACAAAGGGTATCATACACCCCGATGCCACTTATTATTTTAAAGTAACTAACGTTATGGCATAAATAGCTTACAGAAAAAGGAGCGATACACGTCATGACAGAACTTCAAGGCAAAACGTTTATTATTACAGGAGCAAGCAGCGGCATTGGGAGAGCCACCGCTAAAAAACTCGTCGAAAACGGCGCTAACGTAGCACTTGCCGCCCGCCGTCTCGAACGCCTGAACGAAATTAAAGAAGAGCTTTCCGATCAGCCTGGCGAAATTATCGTCAAAGAGACCGACGTTACTTCCCGTGAACAGATGGAAGAACTCGGACGCGAAGCAGTCAATCACTTTGGCAAAGTATACGGCCTTTTTAACAACGCCGGCTTAATGCCGCTATCATTACTGAAAAATCAAAAGGTCGATGAGTGGGACCAGATGGTGGATGTGAACATTAAAGGTGTTCTGTACGGCATCAATGCCATCCTTCCGCATATGATCGAAAATAATGATGGCCATATTATTTCCACTTCCTCTGTTGCTGCCCACCAAATCTTCCCTGGCAGTTCCGTATACAGTGGTACGAAATTTGCCGTAAAGGCAATTATGATGGGCCTCGAACAAGAAGTAGCCCAGACTAACATTCGTACGACTGCCATTTCTCCAGGCGTGGTGAATACAGAGCTGACTGAAACCATTACGGATAAAGAAGTAATGGAACAATTCGATTCCGTATTGAATGTGCAGCAGCTGAATTCAGAAGATATTGCAGAAGCAGTATACTATGCACTTACCCAGCCGGCACACGTGGACGTCAATGAAATTGTTGTTCGTCCGGTGGATCAGCCATAAATGCCGAACGTATTTAAGCCTCTGCTCCGTATCCGGGAGCAGAGGCTTATTTTTTTCGTAGTCTTACAGCCCCCACATCCACGCCCGGGCTGACCATAACATGAACGGGGCGTCCGTCTGAATGGTTGAAACCGCCTGCTGCGAGTAGTCCGTTTTCTTCCTCTGCATACTCACCGCGATACAGCTTCCACGGCTTATGTATGACATCTCCGTACCATATCTGTCCATCTTTGGCTGTGTAAAAACGGTATCTTTCTGCAAGCCAGTTTTCGAGCGATCCTTCTGCAGCCGGCAGCTGTTCTCCTGTCGTCCGGTACTTTGCACGAAAACGAACGTTTCCGGACCTCCGGTGGTGATTCCAATACGTCCAGCTTTGATAATGGCGGATCGAAAAGCGTGCCTGATAATACGGAATAGCAAAATTCCGTCGCGCAATCCATACACCAAGCGGAGAAGAAGCATCTAAATTATAAAAATAAATCCCCGGTTCCCCGTCCACGCAGACATATGTACGCAGATTCAATTCCGGAAAATGCAGGCCTGTCTGTTTTGGAAAAAAAGACGGACGGATGTCGTGCATTGAAAACGAAACTACTCCTACATACGCTCTCCCCTGAAACGTATCTACCTCCATATGCTCCGGCAGGCTGCGAGCTACTTCCCCAGGAGTTTTTTCCCAATGTGCAAACAACGCGTTTCTTCATTTCATGCGTATCAGCTGCCGCTCTCTCATCTCTGCTCCCTCTTCCTCAGTGTTTTATCCCAACCAATATACTACGATTTTCAACTGCTTTAAACTTAAATGGCTTCGAATATACTATTTTTTCCTGCTTCTTATTTTCCTCTTCAATAAGGTTTGTGATACATTGAAGAAAGGTTATTCTTCGCAAAGGAGCTCATATATATGGAAGACGCCAGAATGAAAATGTTCAGCAGTATGCTTTTAGCCATCTCCCTGTTACTCGTCATTACCACTGATATTCTTCTGATTGTGACAGCCATCGTAGTGGGCGGCGGTATTTCATTATACGTCTATGCCGGTCTTGTAATTACCGCTCTGTGGGGTGTCGGGCTGGCAGCTCATTTTAAAGCCCAGAGCCGGATAAGCTTTATTATCTTTTTTATTTTAACAGTGCTTCTTTTGATCAACTTGTTCAGCGGCATTTTAACCGGGCCGGCAGTAGAATTTTCATCCTAAAAAGAAGGCCGTACGCACGGCCTTCTTTTATTTCCCGGGAAATGTACGAACAGCTAATCCGGTCTATCATCCGGCTTTAAACTCAGGATAATACCGTAGGCAAATGCACTGCCTACAAGCAGGACACCGGCAATAAGATTGTATGGAAATGGCAAAAGATCCACCGCAGAAATCACCAGCCATACCGCAATCAATAAACCAATAATTGCTGCGTACGCTGGTAAAAAGTCCTTCTGGAAAACCCAAACCGCCAGGGCAGTGGCCATGATTGCTACAGGCACAAACCACCACTTAAATGCTGAGGAAAAAATCAGGCTCCCCTCGGGAACATTTGTTATGAGATCACGAACGGGAATGACCAGAACAAACATTGCCGCTTGAGGAAGATACTTCAGGTTCTGCTTTATCGAACTTGAACGAAAGGCCTGAAGGGGTTTGCCGTAAATCATTAAAAAACTGACTATTAAGGCCCCTGGACCTAAAATGCCAAAATACCAGAAAGAAAAATTTGTCACACCCCGCAGCAAATCCCACAACCATAAAGCTAAAAATAGAACCCAGGCGACCAGCAATAAAAATGATAGATGCCCTCCTATAGCAGGAGGTACCTTGTGTTTGATTGCTCCACTATATACCTTCGGATCCTTCGGCATAATTTCATACATAGATCCTCCAGCTTTTTCCCGGGCCTCTACCTTTTCTTTATCCCCCTGGATGTAAAACTCCGTTTCTCTTTTCTTTCTGCCATGTAAATAAAGATAATCCCCGACCTCCTGAAAATAATCTTCTGCTTGTTTGGACAAAGACATAGGCTCTCCTTTCATCCTTATTTTTCCATTCCATTATTTCCATTGTCAATCCATATAAAAAGCCTGTCCCGACGAACGGAACAGGCTCTGTCACTATTTTTTTCTTCTTTTAACGCCCCATAACACTGCTGCCAGCAGCGAGAGCACCGAAATCCCAGTCATCCACCAGAAATACGGAGGATAGTACGTAAGAGAAAGGTTGTTTTCCCCATTCTCAAGCGGCACAGCGGTAAACGCTCCGTTTGCTTTCTCTATTGGCACCCGTTCACCATTCACCTTGGCTCTCCACCCTTTTTCATATGGAACAGGCATGACAGCGTATGCGTCTCCTGCGTCGTTTTCAACGACAGTATCGACTTCATTGCCGTCCACTTCTACATTCCGGGTAATATCCTTTGCCTGTTCGCTGGCTTCATTTAATTGTTCATACGTTTCCCCGTATACAGCCAGATCCTCAAGATGGTACTCTCCTTCAGGCAGCCGGATTTCTATAACATTATCCGCTGGATTTTCCACCCGGATCGTTAAATCATTTTCGTTCGTGCGGTACAGCGAGTCTCTCGCTTTTCGCGTTGTCTCAAATTCGTTCACGTTCATCCGGAAATAGCCGACACCGGGCTCCTGGCGGAGGAGAAAGTCTACGTAATAGTCCTCCACGTCTTCATCCCCGGGCACTGTAATATTGAGTCCGCCCTCTTCTCCGGTAACCGTAAGCATCCCGTTGTCGTAAGTCCCGTTTACGGCTTCAACATCCTCTCCGGTAGTGACCGAATTTTCCTGTGGAAAATCGGCCGCTGTCTCTGGATTTTCGAGGATTACACCGTTTAGCATCGCATGCTCCTTCGCGAGCGGCGCGGCTTCTTCAGCATCTTCATAGGCGTATATTTGATTGGTGGTCCGTACAAACGGCAGCACGTTTTCATTTTGATAAATAATATAATTATCATTTTCTACAAATGGAGTAAACCCGTACGGCACGTTTTCATCCCCGTCTTTTTCAAACATGGCGTACTCTCCGCGCAGCAGGCTGTAGATATTTGCCCTACGGCCGAAATCTGAATACCGGCTAATGCTTTCCCGGCCCAGATCGATCTGAAGGTCATTGTAATAAAACATGAGTATCTCTTCATTCAAAATGCTTGAATAGGCGCCAGCCCCGTAAAAATCCAAATACAGCGGCGTATTTGTACGCTGCGGGTCCTTAACCCAGGTCGTGCGGGATAGAGCATCGGGATCTTCCTGAGCCACTTCATTTAACAATTCAATCTGATCGGCATCCATGTAATCCTCACTCATGAGAAATTCCTGCGTGGTTTCGCTGATGCTCCCGCGTTCAAACAGCTTTGCATACTGATACTGATTAGCAATTACCACGCTGGTCATAATGGCAAAAACGGCAGTGATAATCCTTTTCCCGCGTACATCTGTAAGCGTGGTGATGACAAAGGCTCCCAGGGAAATAACAATCATGCCCGGCGTCAGCCAGCCGCTCCAGTGATCAATGGAAAAATCGTCATCTAATAGGTAAAACAGGATGTACATGCCTGTTGCAAAAACAAGTGAAGGCACCAGTTCCCGCCAGTCGAGCTTTCGGATATGCTGAATGCCCGCTGCCACTGCGCCGGCGAGTAGAAAAGCAGCGATGTACTCAAAACGGTTCCTTGGCGCAGAAAAGCCGTTAAATGCGCTTCCTACCAACGGGCTATAATGAAATACAATGAATAAAAGCGACAGAATCGTAAAAAGCACAAACCGCGGATCCCTGTACAGCTGCTTCCAGGCTGCAAACACTAAAAAGATGGTCGGCACAATGAGAAAGCGGCTGTCGAGCAGGATATTGCTTGTACTATCAAATAACACGATCTCCTGTTCAAAGTCTGGCCGGTAATTGTTAAAGTAGCCGTACACGCCAGCGAAAAAGCCGGTCAGGCCGAGGCCGAACCCGAGCAGGGAGCTGCCCCCAAAATAAAGTATCTGCTTTCCTATTTTTGTTTCCTGAGGCACAAGACGGATCAGCCATCTGGCTAATATATAAATACCGATAAAAATAAGCACGATATAAGAAAAGTAGAAGTTGGAAAATACGGTTGCTGCAAGCGCAAAAATAAACAGCAGCGGTTTTTTCTCCCGGATAATTTTTTCTACTCCGTACACGAGCAGCGGAAGCCAAATGAAAGCGTCTGCGAAAAATTCCCAAAATGCCGCGTGACGAAAATACATTACACACGTGGCATATAAAAGTGCCCCGGTCAGAGCAGGCAAACGGTCTAGCTTCATGTAGCGGAAGCAGGCGTACGTCAAAAAGGAAACGAGCGTCATACGGGCCATGCTGATAAAAATGACAGCCTCGGTCCAAAAGGCTGCGTCGGGCTCACGAACCAGCCCCACAAGCTCCAGTATATAAACGACTAACATCTGAAGGTAGAAGAACAGGTTTGTCGAGTAATAGTATCCGAGCTGGGTAAGCATACTGCCGCCAAGCCCCAGTTGAAAGGAATAAAAAAATTCTCCGCTCGTATAATGATCGTACAGCAGCTGCTTAAACGGCCCCATCTGGTTCAATCCGTCATTCGGACCTGCCATATACGTATCATTGGTCCATTGGTAGAAGAAAAATGCGTGTGCTGCAATGACAGACAGAATGATTGCTGCCGCAATTCCCCATATATGCTTGTGTTTCAATATTCTCTCCCCACGCTATCTTTTTAATATTTTCCCAGTGACAATGAATGTGATCGGTATGGTAAAAATCACCGCTCCCAGAGGGGCGATAGTGCTGTTAACGTCCAGCCATTCCACAAATATATAAGCAAAAACAGATGAAGCCCCTACGTTTACCACCTGGGTCAACGGAAATTGGAAGAATTTTTTCCATGTCGGCCGCACCTGGTAGGTAAAGTATGTATTTAAAAAGAAAGAAATGACAAAGCTGATAAAAAAACCGGTGATATGGGCAACCATATAGGGCACCGAAAGTACAACGTGAAGCAGTAAGTAGGCGGCATAGTAGTTCAACGTATTCATACCGCCTACTAAAACAAATCTAGTAAACTCATTATCCAACTGTTTCATGCATCTCGCCTTTTCGTATTAGATTCCTGCACTAAATAATGCGGGCGCCTTTTCGTTTCATAGTAGATGCGGCCAATATATTCCCCAAGCACGCCGAGGCTTAACAACTGCACGCCTCCTAAAAACAGGATAGCAGAAATTGTCGTAAAGTAGCCCGGCACTTCTATTCCCATCCGCAGAATCTGGACAAATGTAATACCAATGTAAATCAGCGCAAGCAGCATAACAGCAAGGCCGGTATACAGACAAACACGCAGCGGACGGTTATTAAAAGAAATCATGCCGTCCACGCCGTAATTCAACAAGCTCGAAAACGACCACTTGGTTTCGCCTTCCTGGCGCTGCACATTTTCATAGTAAACCGTTTTGGAAGGAAAGCCGATCCATGAAAAAAGCCCCTTCGAGAATCGGTTGGCTTCACTTAACGACAGCAGGGCATCGAGCGCCCTCCGGCTTAACAGGCGGAAATCGCCGACACCGTCTTCAAGCTTTACATCCACCATTTTATTAATAAATTTATAATACATCGTCGCCATACCCGAACGGAATTTTGAATCCCCTTCCCGGTTCCTCTTCGCGATAACCTGGTCGTAGCCTTCTTCGTAGCCTTCAATTAATTCTAAAATGACTTCGGAGGGGTGCTGCAGATCAGCATCAATAATCACTACAGCATCACCGTCCGCATGGTGCAGCCCAGCAATGAGTGCTGCTTCTTTTCCGAAGTTACGGGTAAACGATACATAGCTCACATTTTCATGCATCCGGGCAAGCTCTCTCATCTTCGCAAGCGTCTGGTCCGAGCTTCCGTCATCTATATACAGTGCTTCTATTTCATAGGGCAGATGCCCTAAATGATTCTGCAGTGATTCATATACAGAGAAAATGTTGTCCTCTTCATTGAACGAAGGGATGACGATTGTTATCTTTTTCATTTTATTTCCCCCCTGGCCCCTTTATCTCCCATTGTTTACACAGTACTTTCATATCGTACCCTTCTCTATATCATTTGTATCACTGTACAGAGGTGAAAAATTCTCAAAAATTGTGGGATGGATGCGTGCCTGCCGCTTTCCGGGCATAAAAAATAACGTCCGGGCCGCCTCGTCCAACCTCCACTTCCTCGGTCCATACAGCATCGAATATCGCTTCGAGGCTGCTTTTGAAAGCCGTAGAATAAGAAGCACTCCAAAAAGCAGCCACACCTCCGCTGCGGAGTACGTTATAAACCACCTGCAGACCTCCCGTTTCATACATATGGGAATTCCCTTCCCGGACGAGCCAATCAGGCCCGTTATCGGTATCCATACATACAGCATCCCAGCGTGCGCTTGTTTCTTTCTCTAAAAATGCTAGAAGATCCGCCTCAATGATTCGTGCTTTCTCATTCTCGGGAGCCCGTCGGTTCCATTCCTTAAAATAGGAACGGTTCCACTCAATAATATGCTTCTCTAATTCTACAACAGTTACGTGCACTGTATCTGCATGATTTACCGCTTCATCGAGTGAAAAACCGACACCAAGACCTCCAATCAGCACCGACTCTGCTGAAAAAGCATGTTGCAGCGCAGTCTTTACCATTCGCCGCTCTGAATCTCCATTATGGGTAGCCATTAAAAACGTTCCATTACTAATAACTTCATAATGCCCGTCGCGCCGCTGAAGCTGCAGCTCCCCGCTTTTTCCCTGAACCTTTTTTATTACTTCCCTGTCACTGTTCATTCAAGACCACTCCTTTCCTGTACGGCAAGTATATTTCATATTTGCAAAACCAGAAAAAAAAGGTACGATTAAAAAGTATGCAGAATTTTATCAACATGAGTATGTTTATTTATTTTATAATATTTTGTTAACTATTTTAGAAAAGACCAGGAGGTTGTTTATATGCTCGGCGCCATTGAAGCAGGAGGGACCAAATTTGTCTGCGCGGTCAGTGAAAACGGCCGTGATATTAAAGAACGCGTTTCTATTCCAACTACGACGCCCGCAGAAACCATGCAGCAGGTGTACGATTTTTTCCGTTCCTTTTCTATCGAAGCCGTGGGCATTGGCTCTTTTGGACCGATTGATATTAATACAAAAAATGATACATACGGCTACATCACTACCACGCCAAAAACAGCATGGCAAAACTTTAACATTCTTGGCGACGTGCAAAAACATCTGGGGGTGCCGGCAGGCTTTACAACCGACGTCAATGCAGCAGCGCTAGGAGAATGGAAACACGGTGCCGGCGCCGGAAAAACGAGCTGCCTGTACATGACAGTTGGCACTGGTATCGGCGTGGGAGCCGTGATTAATAATCATATTCTCGAGGGGCTGAACCATCCCGAAGCCGGACATATTATTGTCCGCCGGCATCCCGAGGATGATTTTAAAGGCACATGCCCTTACCATAGCGACTGCCTCGAGGGACTTGCTTCAGGGCCGGCTGTGGAAAAGCGCTGGGGAGAAAAAGGCAGCGAGCTGACTGCCCGCCCTGAGGTATGGGAGCTTGAATCCTATTACCTCGCTCAGGCCATGATGAATTACATTCTAATTCTCACTCCCGAGCGGATTATTATCGGCGGCGGCGTCAGCAAACAGCCTTCCCTGCTCGCAAAAGTACACGAAAAAACACAGCAGCTTCTGCAGGGGTACGTCCAGGACTCAATGATCACTCAACACATTGACCAGTATATCACCACCCCGGGTCTTTATGATGATGCCGGCATCACCGGAGGCTTTGTTCTCGCTGCCCGGACTCTCGAGGATACCCCCAACTAAAAGCAGGCGCAGCCTCAAAACACCTACTCGTTTACAACTCCTGGGCGCAGGTAAAAAAAGAAAGGAAATCAGCTGAGTGAAAAGACATGTCTTGTTACTGATGACCGGTTTACTTCTCATTCTCGTTGTACTGGGGTGGAACAGCAGGCAAAATCCGCTCCCCCAGGTGGAAGCAAGCGAAGTCGTCGCACAAAACGCCCTCCACCCTGTCGTAGAAGAACGAAAAAATGAATGGATCCAACGTGCAGAACAGCAGGGAATCCAGGTTGTTGTAACGGATGGATACCGTTCTGTGGAGGAGCAGAATGCTTTATACGCCCAAGGACGGACCACGCAGGGAGAAATTGTAACGCAGGCAAGAGGCGGCGAATCGTATCATAATTACGGCCTTGCCATTGACTTTGCTTTACGCACACCGGACGGAGAGCTCGTCTGGGATATGGAACGCGATGACAATGGGAACGGTAAAGCAGATTGGACGGAGGCCGTAGAGATCGCTAAAGAACTCGGTTTCAACTGGGGCGGGGACTGGCCCGGTTTTAAAGACTATCCCCATCTCGAGATGACCTTTGGCCTCAGCCTTGAAGAGCTCCAAGCTGCGGAACAGCAGAATACCTAACTACCAGCGTCCGGCTAGTTATCCGGACGTTTTTCTTTCCCACGGCGAGGTTAAGCTTCTGGCAGTTTGTGGTATACAGCTGTAGTACCCTCTATTGTGAAAGGAGTCCTCTTTAATGACTAAAACAGCCCTGGTGGTAGGAGCTACCGGTATTATAGGCAGCAGCATTCTAAAACATATTGCATCTCTGGAGGATTGGGAGGCTGTGGGCATTTCCCGGCACCAGCCGGAAGACACCCACGGAGCTGATTATTACGTAGAGGCAGACCTCTTAAACGAGGAAGAAATCACTAAAGCCCTCCATGACGTGCCCGCAGTCACGCACATCTTTTATGCCGCCTATCAGGATTATGATCCCCTTTCCAAGGAACAAATTACGGTTAATACTACCATGCTTCAAAGCGCTGTCCAGGCTGTGGAAGCGACGTCCAGCCAGCTCCAGCGCGTGGTGTTGATGCAGGGGGCTAAAGTGTACGGAGCCCATATCAGCGCCTTTAAAACACCGGCACGGGAAAGCGATCCGCGCCATATGCCACCAAACTTTTATTACAACCAGGAGGATTACCTTCGTAACCACCAGGCGGGGAAAAACTGGTCTTGGACCATTTTGCGCCCTGATGTCGTGTGCGGCTATTCGGTAGGCACTCCGATGAATTTGAGCATGGTCATTGCTGTCTATGCCTCTATCTCTAAAGAACTCGGCCTTCCACTTCGTTTCCCGGGAAAAGAAGTAACCTACCGGTCGCTCGCCCAGGTTACCGATGCCGGCCTGCTCGCCCGCTGTTCGGTCTGGGCTGCCCTGCATGAGCCATGTGCATTTGAAACGTTCAATATTACTAACGGGGATTTCTTTCGCTGGGAGCACATGTGGCCGGTTATCGCCGAGGCATTCCAAATGGACACCGGGCCGGTGCAGACGATCACACTTTCTGATTTTATGCCGCTGCAGAAGGGGCTCTGGGAGGAAATGCAGGAAAAATACAGCCTCCAGGCTATCCCTTTCGATAAATTAGCTGCCTGGCCGTTCGGTGACTTTATTTTTAATGTAGAATACGATGTGATGTCTGACACTAATAAGGTAAAACAGTTTGGTTTTACTGAAGTGGTAAACAGTGATGACATGTTTCGGCAGCTGCTTCGCGAATTTCAGGAACAGCGGTTGATTCCAAAATTCTCAGGCTGATTCCGCACACATCCGAAACACCCATTCAGCTTCTGCCAGATGGGTGTTTTGTTATTTTCCAATATGCTTGTGTACAAATGCCCGCATGTAGTGCATCGCTTCCTGGCCGTCCTCTTCAAGCGGAAACTGGTTGATAAACCCGTGAATTGTCCCATCCACCTGATGATGATGAACGTCTGCATTTGCTTCTTTCATCTGTCTTGCCAGCTCCTCGCCTTCATCACGCAGTACATCATATTCCGCTGTAATAATAAGGGTCGGAGGATTTTCCCGTTTATCCGTATCCCGCATCGGCACAGCCAGTGGATCCCTGCGTTCATCCCATGAAGACAAATAATGCGCCCAGAAGTCACCTACGTTTTTAGCCGTCAGTCCATAGCCTTCACTAAAACGATGATAGGATACGTAGGCGGGGTCTTCGTCCCGGTTATAAAAATCAGCAACAGGGTACAAAAGCATCTGCCCCTCAAGGTATGTCTGTTCCTTTCGAAGCAGCGTAGAAGCTGCGTATACAATATTTGCGCCGGCGCTGTCCCCGCATAGATAAAACCGGTCCTCTGTGTTTGCCCAGTCCCGGTATTCAGAAAGCACCCAGCGCACAGCATCCAGGCAATCGTATACCCCGGATGGAAACGGATATTTCGGGGCAAGCCGGTAATCCACTGCTACAACGTATGCCTCCAGTTCATTGGCCAGCACCCGGCAGAAAGCATCGTGGGTTTCAAGGCTGCCAACGGCAAACCCGCCTCCGTGAAAGAAAATCACGGTGGGAAGCGGCTCTTCGGATATGGGCTTATATCGTCGAACAGTTAACGTGCGTCCATCTAAATCGATATCTTTATCCAGCACTTCAGCTACTGCCGGGCGAGCTGAAGGCTCCGGCGCCATTTCGTTTCTTCGTCTCCGCTCATCGACTACTTCCTCCACCGTTTCCACTTCGAAGGATATATTTTGGTTTAGGTATTCCTTTACATGGTCTCGAAGTTCCATTGTTCCTTCCCCCTTCTATCTATTAATCCATACCCTCAATTTTGCCCGGTTACCCTTCATTCCACTCTGACCTGCTTCGTATACATTGACGTTAACTCTCTGAAGTTATATAGTTACGCTAACATAACGACTATGGCTAAAGTAGGGGTAAACATATGGAATCTATCATTCAAGTGCACGAACTGCGAAAATCGTTTAAAGATATGGAAGCGGTCAAAGGCATTCATTTTGACGTCGCCCAGGGAGAAATATTCGGCTTTCTCGGCCCGAACGGGGCAGGAAAAAGCACAACTATCAACATGATCTGCACGATGCTCGCGCCCACTTCCGGAAGCGTTACCATTAACGGCTATGATGCGTTTAAGCAGAAAGCAAAAGTCCGGGAGAGCATTGGTATCATTTTTCAGGAAAATACGCTCGATGAAAAATTAAGCGCCCTTGAAAACTTGAAGCTTCACTGCCGATTTTACCGGGTCCCTAAACATAAACGAACGGAGCGCATTCAAGAGGTTCTTGAAATCGTAGACTTAACCGACAACCAAAAGAAAAAAGTGGAAGAATTCTCCGGCGGGATGAAACGAAGGCTTGAAATCGCCCGGGGGCTCCTTCACTATCCGAAGGTACTGTTTCTGGATGAACCGACAGTCGGCCTTGATCCTCAGACCCGCGCGCATATTTGGGAATATATTCTCCGTCTGAAGGAAAAAGAAAATATAACCATTTTTCTAACTACGCATTACCTGGACGAGGCGGAAATCAGCCACCGCATTGCCATTATGGATAAAGGCAGCATTATTGCCCTCGATACACCCAAACGGCTGAAGCAGCAGGTTGGCGGGGACGTGATTGAACTCGGCACCGAGGATAATAATGCAGTAGCCACGCAGCTGCAGCATGATATGCCGGAGGCAGAAATACAGGAGGAAGCAGGTGTTCTGCGCATTAAGGTACCAAGCAGCGACCAGTTTATTTCTACGTTTCTCCAACAGATCCGCATACCTATTACGAGCCTCAACATACGCCGGCCGACGCTTAACGACGTGTTTTTATCCTACACAGGACGCAATATTAAAGCCGGCCCCGCTTAAGAAAGGAGAACACACATATGGAAGGTATTTTTGCTATCTGGCAGCGGGATTTAATGAAATTCATCCGGGACCGCGCCCGGCTTCTCGGCTCATTTGCGATGCCTATTTTATTTTTAATTATTTTTGGCGGCGGGTTCAGCGGCACGATGGAAAACCTGGTAATGAATCAAACCTCTGAAATCGAGAATTTTAATTATCTTACCTTCATTTTCCCGGGCATTGTAGCCATGACCCTTTTAATGACTTCAATTTTTTCATCCTTGTCAGTCATCCAGGACAAAGAATTCGGCTATATGAAAGAAATCCTCGTTTCGCCGGTGTCCCGGGTGAATATTGCGATCGGCAAAATGCTCGGGGCCTCCACAGTTGCTTTTATGCAGGGAGTACTGATGTTTATCCTTATTCCGGTCCTCGGCGTAACCTACGAATGGAGCAACGTCCTGGCCGTGCTGCCGATTATGTTTCTGCTTTCGTGCACCCTTGCTTCCCTTGGCCTGCTAATAGCAAGCCTGCTTCGGTCGACACAGGGATTCCAGCTGATTGTGCAGGTTCTCGTGTTCCCCATGGTCTTTCTTTCAGGAGCTTTGTTTCCAGTAACAAACATGCCAGCCTGGATGGATATCCTTGTTAAAGTTAATCCTGTCACCTACGGTGTAGACGCTATGAAAAAAGTAATGACCGGCGCCGGAGACCTGCCCGTCGCTGCCCAGAACGCGCTCGGGCTCAACCTGCAGCTGTTCGGGCGTACAGTGACGGTGGCGGAGGAGCTGCTGTTTTTAATTATTTTTACTTCCATTTTGATCGCCCTTGCCACCGTGAGCTTCCGAAGAGCCAACGCCTAAGCAACCGGTCACGTTTTTTCCATAAATTCTGTGACCAGCCGCTCCACAATATCCGGCTGCTCATGAACGACCCAATGCGTCGCATCAGACACAAAAATCAATTCTCCATCGCGACAGTATTCAAGGCTCGTCCGGGCGGAAGCCTTCGACAGAAAGGCGTCCCCAACACCCCAGATGATTCGTACCGGCGGAGTCACATAGCTTGATTCCACAATATCCTTCGGCCCTTTTCTCATTCCTCTGTACCAATTGATCATGGTCGTGACCGCATTCGGCTGAGACCATGCTTCTTTGTATCTTTCTACATCTTCTTCAGTAAACGTTCCAGGTTTGCTTGTTTTTACGAGACCATTGGCAAACTCTTCAAAGTCATTATAGGCAAGCAGTTTTTCCGGAAGTCCGGGAAGCTGAAAAAACAGCATGTATGAGCTTCTTAGAAGCTGGGTCGGATCTTTTTTCATGCTTGCCGGCATAGCCGGCAGATGCGGAATATTAATGGCAACAAATTTTTCCACGTATTCAGGCCTCGAAGCTGCCGTGTACCACCCTACTGCTCCGCCCCAGTCATGACCAATGATTACTGCTTTTTCCCGTCCCATCGCTTTGATCAGCTCCGTTACATCATTACGCAGTTCATCCAGAGCGTATGCTTCAATCTCAGGCGGCTTGCTGCTTTGATTGTAGCCGCGCTGGTCCGGAGCCGCCACCCGGTAGCCCCGCGCTGCAAGCGGGCCGATCAAATGCCTCCACTCGTACCAAAATTCCGGAAAACCGTGTAACAGTATGACCAGTGGCCCGTTCTCCGGACCAGCCAATGCGGTGTGTAAAGAAATTCCGTTGACTGTTATCGTTTCAAAGCTGATATCCTGCATATCTGGTGCCTCCTAGTTATTTTTCCTGAATGAAATTTTTAATGGACTGTGTGACAAGCTCCGGCTGCTCATGATGCACCCAATGCGTCGCTTCTTCAATAAAAATTCCGTCTCCGTCGCTGCAGTATTTCAGACTTTCCTTAGCAGCTGCCCTGCCTAAAAACCAGTCATGCATCCCCCAGATCATGCGTACAGGCACATTGATTGTTTCCGTGCTCATCGCTTCCGCCGGCCCGAATGGGATGGCCCGAAACCAATTGAACATAGCCGTTACGCTGCCGGGCTGTGACCAGGCAAACCGGTACTGCTCCAGCTCTGACTTTGTAAACGTGCCTGGGCAGCTCGTTACAGACAGATGGGCCTTTAATGCGGCGTACTGGAACATCGCAGCCGCTTTATCCGGAAGGCCGGGGAGCTGAAAAGCCGCCATATAATATCCTTTTATTATGTCCATAGGATGCATGAGCATCGTCTTTGGCATGGCGGTTAAGTGCGGCATATTCACCGGGATAAACAAAGAAACGTATTCCGGCCGCGTAAGTGCCAGATACCAGCCTACAGCCCCGCCCCAGTCATGGCCGGCAACTACAGCCTTCTCTCTTTTAAAGTGAAAAATCAGCCCGGTGATATCATCCCGGAGAGCATCCATGGAATAAGATGCTTTTTCAGGAGGCTTCGAGCTCAGATGATACCCCCGTTGGTCAGGCGCTACTACAAAATAGCCTTCCTCCGCAAGGGCATGCAGCTGCTTCTCCCAGGCACGCCAAAATTCCGGAAAGCCATGCAGGAGTATGACCATCTCCCCTTCCTTTGGTCCTGCGGTGGCCACATGAAGGCGGAGGCCATTCACGTGCACATATTTAAATGATAGTTCTGCCATCGAAAACCTCCTCGGTTCTGTTAGTTTCTTTTACCCGGAAATGGCCTGCTTCAATGATGAATTTCCACAGCAGCTAAAAATAACAGCACCTATCCATGTGGACAGGTGCCGTTTCTTTTACATTTGTGCTGTCGGACGAACGACGATTTCATTAACCGATACTTCCGCCGGTTCTTCAATCGCGTAACGGATCGTGCGGGCAATACTTTCTGAAGAAATTGCGTTTTGATACAGCTCATCCACGCGTTCTTTCACCTGATCGTCCGATATAGTCTCGGTAAGCTCCGATTCAACAGCCCCCGGCGATATAATCGTTGATCGAATATTGTTTTCCGGTGACTCTTCTTTGCGGAGCCCTTCCGAGATCGCGCGCACCGCATATTTCGTTCCGCTGTAGACAGCTCCGCCCGGAGATACCTGATGGCCTGCCACCGAGGAAACATTAATAATGTGCCCTTCTTTTCTTTCCCTCATGTAGGGGAGAACGGAACCAATACCATAAAGCACGCCTTTAATGTTCACATCGATCATCTGGTTCCAGTCTTCGAACTGCCGGTTCCGCAGCATCGAGAGCGGCATCAATCCGGCATTGTTTACTATAACGTCAATTTGGCCGTACGTTTCATTGGCAAACTGGGCGAGTTCGTCCATCTGCTCCTGGGAGGTGACATCCACTACTTTATAGGCAGCCGTACCGCCGACCTGTTCAATGTCTTTTTGAAGCTGCTGCAGACGCTCCTCCCGGCGGGCAGCCAGCACTACTTTAGCCCCTTTGCCAGCTAATTCTTTAGCTGCTGCTTCACCAATACCACTTGAAGCACCAGTCAGTATAACTACTTTTCCTTCAACTTCTGCCATGTTATATCCTCCAATGCTGTTCTGAATTGATTACGTACTCTCTATACCCGCCGCACTATAATCATAACCTTTGCTGCTCATCAAAAAAGAGCCCCCTGCTCCGGGAGCTCTTTCAATTCAATTATTCTGCATGCCAGCGGACTAATAACGCAGACTGCGCCAGACCGCCGCCAAATCCGTAAATAAGCACGAGGTCGCCGTTGCTTAAACGGCCGTCCTTCTGCGCTTCCCGGAGAGATAACGGAATTGTAGCGGATGATGTGTTGCCGTAATATTCGAGACTCGTCAGCGTTTTTTCCACTGGAATGCCGGTACGCTCGCAGATCGATTCGATCATTCTCATGTTCGCACTGTGCGGGGCAAACCAATCGATGTCCTCAATTGCCACTCCTGCATCATCCAAAAGCTTGTCGATCCCCTGAGGAACTGTTTTGACTGCCCATTTGTAAACTTCCCGGCCGTTTTGCACAACATAGCCGTCTGAATCCACTTCCTGTCCGCCAATTTGGTTGGACAGATCGGTGCAGTAAAGGTATTCGCCCTTTTTCCCGTCTGAATCCGTGAAAGCGGCCAGAAAAGATGGATTGCTTTCGTCTGCTTCTACTAGAGCTGCGCCTGCGCCGTCCCCGAACAAAATACATGTCGCCCGGTCCGTATAATCCGTAATTTTAGAGAGCGTTTCAGCGCCGATCACAAGCACTTTACGATGAAGACCGGAACTGATCATGCCGTCTGCCACGTGCAGCCCGTAGGAAAAGCCGGCGCAAGCAGCGTTTAAATCAAAAGCTCCAGCCCCGGAAATACCAAGGCTGGCCTGCACCAAAGAGGCGACGCTTGGTGTTTTGTGGTCGGGCGTCAGCGTGCACACAATGATAAGGTCCACGTCTTCAAGCGTTTTTCCACTTACCTGCTGCAGCTCCTCCGCTGCTTTTACGCAGATCGTGCTGGTGAATTCGTCATCTGCTGTAATCCGTCGTTCTTTAATGCCGGTACGGGACGTAATCCACTCATCGTTTGTTTCCACCATTTTTTCTAAATCATCATTTGTCAGCCGCTTCTCCGGAACAAAGGACCCTAATGCTGTAATTGAAGCTTTTGATTGTACCATCGGTATGTAACCCCCGTTTTATGTATAATTATCGCCTATGCGCTTTGATTTTCGTTGAATCTCATACTTATTTATATTATCACAAAATAAAGGGTTATGCTTCCTTTGCTTTACGCATATCAAAAGTACCGGAGCAGGCAAAAACCCTTCCCGGGCCGGGAAGGGCTGTTAAGTTATTTTTTCATATCTGCCTGCTCGTGTTTTTGAATCAGATCTGCCGTCAGTTGGCCGGACAGTGTAACCATTGGCACACCACCGCCAGGATGCGTGGAACCGCCGGCAAAATAAAGGTTATCGTATATTCGGCTTTTTGCCGGCACTTTAAATCCTCCGTTTACTTTCTGGTCGGAGGCCACTCCGTAAATCGAGCCTCCGTTGGCGCCGTAAAGTTCCTCAAGTCCTTCCGGAGTAAAACGGTACTCAAACTCGATTGACTCCCGCAGGCCCTCCATTCCGTTTCTCTCTAATTTATCCAGAATCGCCTCCTGGTATTTATCCCAGTCAAAAGATTTTTTCTGTTTAGCATCCATTGGCGGCACGTGTGTCAGTACGAATAAATTGTCTTTACCTGCCGGCGCCTGGGTTTCGTCCGACCGGGCCGAGATACCAATATACACGGTCGGGTCGTCGGCTGGAACCTTTTCCTCGAATACCTGCTTAAACTCAAGCTCAGGATCCTCAGAGAAAAAGAAGTTATGGTGATGAAGCCCCTCGAATTTTTTATTCACCCCAAGCAGCAGCACGACGCCCGAAACTGTCGGAATAAACGTTTTATTTAGTTTCTTGGCTTCTTTTTTCGCCTTCGTTTCCGGAGGGGCAATCGTATTGTAGGCCGGGATGGCCTCAAGGTTCGATACGATAACATCTGCCTGGTGCGTTTCCCCACTCTCTGTTTCCACTCCGGTCACCCGGTCGTTTTCTACGAGCAGACGGCTGACGGGGCTGTTCAGATGAACGTCGACCCGAAGCTCCTCCATCAGCCGCTGCATGCCCTCGGCAATTTTGTACATGCCGCCCTTCACGTAATGAATACCGAGCCCGAGCTGTACATAGACGAGCTGGTTTAAAATGGCCGGGGCGGCGTACGGATTGGATCCAACGTACATAATGAAAAAGTTGAACATCTGCTCGAGGTATTTATTGTCAAACTGCTTATGGGTCGCCTTCGCCACTGTGTTCAACGGATCCATCTTCATTAAATCGCCTAACGTATGGTGGCTTTTTAAGTCTTTCAGATCTTCGATGCTGTATTTATAAAAGCTTTTCATGCACAGTTCATACATTTCTTCTGTATAGGATAAAAACTCCGTAATTTTACGGCTCGGCTGATCCGTAACTTTCGCCGCTTCTTCAATCATGCCGGGCAGATCGCTCGTCACGTTCAGCGAGGTTCCGTCCTCGAAAAATGTTTTCCACTGCGGTTCCACCCGTTCTACCTGTATGTAATCATCAAGGTAGCGGTTTGCGCTGTGAAACAGCTGTTCAAGCACCCATGGCATCGTCAGAATAGATGGGCCGGTGTCGAAGGTGAACCCTTTCCCGCTGCGGCGGTTCAATTTTCCGCCAAGATTTTCATTTTTCTCCAGTAACGTTACCTCATATCCATCCGTCTGCAGCCGGATCGCTGCGGACATGCCTCCAAGGCCTCCGCCAATGACAATTGCTTTTTTCTTCAAATAGCACACCTCCGTGAATTAGTACAAAAATGGGATTAGCCGGTTTCTTCGCTGGCACCATATACGATACGTTTCTCCGTGTGTCTGGCGCAGCATTTCTTCTTCAATACGGATACGGTAAAGAAGTGCCGGCACCATGACTCCTGTACTTATGACTGCTGCCCCGGGGCTATTCATGAATAAGCAAAAGCCAAGTACAATAAAAAGTAAAGCGGTATAAAGCGGATGGCACAAACGACGGTACGGTCCGCTGCTTACGAGGCGGTCGCCGTTCCGGACAGACACGTCCCTGCTGAACTGGTCCCGTAAATGAAGAATCCCCCAATACCTCAGGCCAATACCGGCTCCGTACAGGCAAAGACCGGCGATCTGAAGCCGGGCTGAAGAGAGGCTGAGGAAACCGCTCTCGCCAAATACCACTGCGGTTCCCATCGACAGAATGACAGCTGCCAGTATCCAGCGGAACGAGCGGCTCTCCGTACGCTCCGGTTCCTTCGAGGGAGCTTTCTGCCTGAATAAAAAAAATTCAGCGATCCAGAAGAAGGTAACCACCACAAATATTGTATCAATCAACACCATGGTTTTACCTTCTCCCTTCATGCCTCATTTCTTTTTACACTCGTTACCAATTCCCCCATCTATGCTGCCGCTAAACCAAAAGCCCTCCCTGTTTTTTATTATCTTTTACGCCTCCACCGCTTTTATAGCCACCGGCTTTGCTTTCATTAAAAGATCCACAATATGCACCGTATCAATTTCTTCTTCGAGGTCTTCCCGCTGTACGCCCAATTTCATTTGGAGCATACAGCCCGGGTTGGTCGTAACAATACCTTCCGGGCACTGCCGCTTAACGTCTTCCATTTTCACATCCAGAATATCCATGGCATCTTCATGCTGTGTAATATTGTAAATACCTGCTGAACCACAGCAGAAGTCGGGCCGGTCAAGCTCTTTAAGCGTCACTCCGGGCACAGAGCGAATCAGCTGCAGCGGCGGTTCTTTTACCTTCTGTACATTTGTCATATGACAGGAAGGCTGATACGTATAAGTTTCTTCCACCCTTTCGGTAAACTCCAGGCCGTCAAGCTCCACCAGTATTTCGGTGATATCTCTGACTTTACCAGAGAAAGCTCTCGCCCGCGGCTCCCACTCCGGATCTCCGGCAAACAGCTCTCCATATTTATGCAACTGGGCCCCGCATCCTCCAGCATTGTTCACAATGTAGTCCACCGGCTTCTCTTCAAATGCCTGTATATTTTTCTTGGCGAGTGTTATGGCTTCAGGCTCTTTGCCGGCATGAGCATGCAGCGCCCCGCAGCAGGTCTGCGTTTTTGGCAGCTGCACCTCTGCTCCGGAAAGCCGGAGCAGCTCCATCGTTTTTTCATTTTGTTTAAAAAATACGCTGTCCATCACACAGCCAGTAAAGAAAGCAACTACCACTTTCGGCGGACTATCCGGATGCAGGCGATTTTTTCTCGCATGCCTCTCTTTCGGCGAAGGTGCCGGGGGCAGCACCTGTTCAAACTTATCGAGATGAAGCGGTGCCGCAGACATTAATTTCAGCCCCCGTGCTGCTTTTTGCAGACCGCTCACCTGGTACAGCCAGGTCGCGTTTCCAAGCTGGTCCATCCATCCTGTAGAAGGAAAAAATGAATGAAATAAAAAACGCTCGGTTTTTTGCTGTATGAACGTTTTTTCTTCATACTCATCAATCACATGCTTGGCACTTTCAAACAGCTGCCCATATTGCACATCAGTCGGGCACACGGTTGTACATGCCATACACCCGAGGCATTTGTCGATTGGCTGCTTTAAATCCTCCACGGCTGCTTTTCCTTCTGCAACCATTTTGATTAAATTAATACGGCCGCGCGGGGAATGAGTCTCGCGCTCCATTGTTTCATAAGTCGGACACACAGGAAGACAGTAGCCGCACTGCACACAGTCAAAGGTCAAATCGTAGCGGAGCATGTCTTTTAATGTATCAGCCATCACGCAGCACCAGCTTCTGCCCTTTTTCTGCGAAGATTTTCCCCGGGTTCATAATGTTGTTTGGGTCCCACGCTTCCTTAATCCGCTTGAGCATCGCTACTCCCACCTCTCCCATTTCCTGTTCCATAAAAGGAGCTTTCATCGTACCGATACCGTGTTCTCCGGACAGCGTACCACCCAGATCCAGGGCTGCACGGAAAATTTCCGCCACCGCCTTTTCGGCACGTATCATCTCTTCTTCATCGCGCTGGTCGCACATAATATCCGGATGGAGGTTGCCATCACCAATATGGCCAAACACGACGAGCTCCACCTGATATTTTTCTTTGATCTGCTTCAGGCGCTCCATCATTTCTGGAATCCGGCTTCTTGGCACTGTAGCGTCTTCCGAAATCTTCGTCGGCTTGATCGTAGCAATTGCCGGCGAAACAAGCTTTCTGGCGCTCCAGAGCTTCTGGGCTTCTTCCTCGCTTCCGGCTGTAATAACCGGATCCGCCTCCAGGGATTCCAGAATTTTTTTCACTTGCTCCGCTTCTAATTTAACAGTCTCCGGGTGGCCATCGAATTCAATTAAAAGAAGCGCTTCCGATGCCGTGGGGAGACCCGACGGCCGGTACCGCTCCACCGCTTCGATACAGGCACGGTCCATGAATTCCATTTTTGCCGGCAGAACTCCTGAGGTGAGTGTCTTTGAAATAGCCTTACCGGCTGTCGCCATATCTGTGAACGCGGCCATCATTGTTTGTTTAGCTGGAGGCTTCGGAACCAGCTTGAGCGTAGCTTTTGTAATCACGCCAAGCGTCCCTTCAGAGCCAACAAGCAGCTTTGTCAAATCGTAACCGGTTACATTTTTAATCGTACGTCCGCCAGTATGCATAACTTCACCCTCAGGTGTGACAATCTCAAGGCCTATCACAAAATCCTTCGTCACGCCGTACTTCAACCCCCTCGGGCCACCGGAATTTTCAGCCAGATTTCCACCGATCGTCGACACGTGGGCGCTGCTTGGGTCCGGCGGATACATTAAGCCGGCGTCTTCGGCCGCAGCATGAATATCAGCCGTCAGTACACTCGGCGTCACGACCGCGATCAAGTCATCGGCAAAAACATTAATCTCCCCCGGCCACTGGGCCATATCCAAAAGTATTCCCCCGTGGACCGGCAACGGCCCTCCACTCAGGCAGGTCCCCTGTCCTCTCGGCGTCACGGCGAGGGTGAACCGGTTGGCGATTTTCATAATCGCCTGTACTTCCTCTGTCGTTTTTGGCTGCACTACCACTTCGGGCAAGTGCTCGCCAAAAGAAGCATCAAAGCTGTAGCTATACCGGTCGGCAATCTCTGTAAATACCCGTTTGTCACTTAAAAGAGCGCGCAATTGTTCTTCCCATTCGTGCAATAAAAGCAGCTCCTTTCTCTCTTCCTATTGCAACTTAACATTATCGTACTCCCTCATACGGGCGAATGCAATATTTTGCCAAAAGAAGGCTGGAGCCGTCCGCAAGCAGCCTCCAGCCTTTACAGTTTTCCATTTAAAAACTGGGCTTCCCCCATTCCAAAGCTCCAGTCTGCCTCTGTGTTGTCTGTGATCGATATCATCACGTCTTCGGAATTGATGTGGCACCGGCTCTGCAAATGCCCGGCAACATTTTTATACAGTCGCTTTTTCTGCTCTGCTGTACGTGTTTTGCTGATTACCTGAATTACCACAATATTATTTGTACGGCCAAAGCCGAGCCCGGTATCTTCAATATACATTTCGTACGGCTTATGCTGGTTAATCGTCTGGTAACGATCATTTTCCGGCACTTCAAAACTCTCTACGACTGCGTCATGCACAGCGTCCGCGAGCAGCTGTAATTCCTCTTCCGTCCGCCCTTCGATAACATCGATTCTAATTAATGGCATAGTAGCTCTCCTTTCACGGGATTTATTTAATCTGGACTGCAGAAGCTTTGCCTGCACTTCCAAAAATGTTCATATGCTTTAGCACATTCGCTTTGGCGCCTTTTACCTCGTCCTGGTGCAGGTCAAAATAGTTCTGGTAAGCTCCCGTCGCGACAAAGGCTTCGTTTACCTGCTCTGTTACTTTGTTAAATGTCGACGTTGCTACGTTAATTTTCCTTACTCCGGCTTCGATGCACTGCTGAAACACTTTTTCGCTGATGCCTGAGCCCCCGTGCAGGACAAGCGGCGCCTCAGTGCGGGCATCAATCTCCCACAGACGATCCACTCTGATATCCGGCTCTCCCTTATACATGCCGTGAGCATTCCCTATAGCTACCGCCAGGGCATCCAGACCGGTTTCTTTTTCCATCCGCTCTGCATCTCTAACACTTGTCAGCTGCATTTCAATATCTTCGGATCCGTCTTCACTCCCGCCTACTCTTCCTATTTCAGCTTCCACAGTGGCTCCGTACTTTTCAGCCATTTGAACAACCCCGGCCGTATTGCTAATGTTTGTTTCCAAATCATGATGAGAGCCGTCATACATCACAGAGCTGAACCCAATCTCCAGGGCCTGCGCAATAACTGGTGTACTCATCCCATGATCAAGATGCACTGCAACCGGTACCTCTGATGCCCTGGCGGCTGCCACCATTAAAGGACCGAGAAGATGAAGCGGGGAGTGATTCAGACGCACTTCAGCGACCTGCAAAATCAACGGGGATTTCAGCTCTTCTGCTGCCTGCACAGCTCCTATCACCATTTCCATGTTGGCCACGCTGAATGAACCAACCCCGTAATTTCCTTCCTCCGCCTGGGACAGTATCGTTTTCATTGGCACTAAGCTCATTGATTCACATCCTCCAATGTAGTTATTTTGATTTTGATATCGCTTTCAAAATTAAACAAAAAATATAGTTAAGCGCTTAACTTATTATAAACATATTCAGTTGGCGTTTCAATCCTCTCCGGCATAAAAAGACTCCGAAGGTCGCTTCGGAGTCTTAGTGTTATTCTCTTGCGGATTTATTAATATCGTCGTCCATGTTGCCGGTGGACCCGATCGTTGGAAGATCGCTGTCGCTGTACTTCGAAGCATCGGTAGCGCTCTGATACTCTTTGGTTTTAGTATCATCGTCGTCAGAGCCAGCAACTTCATCTTTGGCTTCCTTCACCTGGCTGCCGGCTTCTTTCAGTTCTTCTCCAGCATCCTTTGCCGTATCGCCTACGCCCTTCAACTCCTCGCCGGCTTCCTTCGCCGTGGATACGACTTCTTCTGACTCGTTCTTCACTTTTTGAACCTGGGCGATCAGATCCTTTCCGTAATTATTGTACACATCTTGAAGCTGGGTACCGATTGTTTTTGCCAGCTCTGTAGCGTTCTGGATACGCTCCATAAAGTCATCTTTATTCACTGCATCGCTGTTTTTGGCATTTTCTTTGTACTGGCTGGCTGTTTCTTTTGCTTCTGAAGACTTTTCCTTCACTGTATCACGCGCTGAACGGTTTAAAAATACTGCGCCGATCCCTGCAATGATAACAGAAGCTATAATAATAGGTAATTTACTGTTCTGCTGTTCTGGCATATGTCTCTCTCCTTTATTCTCAGTGTACTTCGAAATAGAGCCTATCTACTCCTTACCTTTATCTTTCCTTGGATAAACATGAATTTCTATGGAAATATACGCTTTTCCACATATGCTAAAGGATGTTTAGCTTTTGGTTACAGGTGAAATATGAATGAATGTGCTGAAATTACAAAGGAGTGACGTTTAAATGGCAATGAACCGAGTAACACTTGGAAATTCGGAAGTCACTGTAAATCCTCTTGGTCTTGGAACTAACGCCGTGGGCGGGCATAATATTTATCCCAATATGCTCGATGAGGAGCAAGGGAAAGCCCTGACAGCCACGGCCATCGATAATGGCGTGGAGCTTCTCGATACCGCATTTATTTACGGTCCGCGCCGTTCAGAGGAACTTGTCGGTGAAGTAGTAAAAGAAAAAGGCGCCCGCGATCAGGTGGTAATTGCCACAAAAGCAGCCCATAAATTTCTCGATAACGGGGACACGGTCATGGATAACTCCCCCGAATTTTTAAAACAGTCCGTCGATGACGCACTTCGACGTCTCCAAACGGATTATATTGATTTATTTTATATTCATTTCCCCGATGAACAGACGCCGAAAGATGAAGCCGTCGGCGCTCTGCAGGAAATGAAAGAGGCTGGAAAAATCCGTTCTATCGGCGTTTCCAATTTCACGCTGGACCAGCTGAAAGAAGCGAACAAGGACGGGCACGTGGATGTTGTACAGTCGGAATATAATCTGTTGAACCGGGAAGTTGAAAAAGATATTCTTCCATATACAGCAGAAAACAACATTACTTTCGTCCCTTACTTTCCGCTTGAATCCGGCCTGTTAGCTGGAAAATATGATGAAAATACAACGTTTAATGATATTCGCGCTCAAAAGCCGAATTTTCAGGGAGAAACATTCAAAGAAAATCTTCGTAAAGTAAACGAAGTGAAAAAAATCGCTGAACAAAAAGGTGAAGAAACCGCTCACGTCGTACTTGCCTGGTATTTGCATCAGCCATCAGTGGATGTTTTGATTCCTGGAGCCAAAAGCTCCGATCAAGTGCTGAATAACTTAAAAACCGCCAATGTAAACCTGACTAAAGAAGAAGTCGACCACATCAGCAGCATTTTTTCTTAAAAATACAAAAGGAGCTGAAGCCAACGCGGCTTCAGCTCCTTTTATATCAGGAAAGCTTTTCGACAGTGTTTTCTCCAGCAACACCATCCGGGACTAATCCCTCATATTTTTGAAAAGCTTTTACTGAGGACGTGGTAACTGAACCGTACACACCGTCAGTCTTTCCACTATGAAACCCTTCCTGCTTCAGAGCTTCCTGAAGCTCTTCCACCTCTTCACCCCGGTCCCCAGGACGAATCGTTTCGCCGCTCAGAGCGGCATCGGCCTGGGCAGGCACAAATAATAACAAAACAGCGAGCATGAACGCTGGCAAGCTTCTTTTCATAGTAATCCCACGCTTTCTATCTAATGCTTCCCTGTTATTGTAAGCACGGGGTACAGACAGAACAATGGCTATTACAAAGTTGTAACCAACACGTAACCCCCTGTTCATCCGTGTAATCTTTTGGTTCCTTCCTGGCAGACTAAAAAAGCACGCCGTTTCTGCTGAACAGCGTGCCCCTAAGTATAGATTAGAAGCTTCCAGCTCCTATATAGCGAGGAGCCCAGTATGAATTGCTCATGCTGCTGATAGTCACACCTGTTGAGGACCCTGCGTGAATGAACTGATTATTCCCAATGTATATGCCGTTATGCGAGGCACCAGCTTTGTAGGTGGTGAAAAATACCATATCACCTACCTGCGGGCTTGATACTTTTTTACTCGCAGCATATTGCTGGGCTACCGTGCGTGGAAGGTTTGTGCCATTTTGCTTGTACACATATTGCGTAAACCCGCTGCAGTCGAAGCCTCTCGTCGTTGTCCCTCCCCAAACATAAGGAACGCCTATAAACTGCTTCGCTGTGCTTATCAGTCCTGATACGCTTCCCGAAGAGCCTGAGCTGACCTTTTCCGAAGATGTGCCGCTCCCGTTTTTCACCGAAGAGTCGCTTAACGCTTTCCATGTATTAGGGCCGACAACTCCGTCAGCGCTTAAGCCGGCTGCGCGCTGAAGGGCCTTCACGGCGCCTGCAGTCTGCGGGCCGAACTGGCCGTCCGCCGGTCCTGAAAGAAATCCCTTGCTTTTAAGTGTCTGCTGCACGCTTTTTACATCGTTGCCCGTATGTCCCTGCCGGAGCGTTTTGGATCCAGTTTCAGAAGCAGAGCTATCTGGTTTGGCAGTACTTGAATTATCTGTTTTATCAGATGCTTTGAAGCTGTTTAACGCTTTGAACGTGTTCGGGCCGGCCACACCGTCGACGCCGATTCCAGCCGCACGTTGAAATGCGGTAACTGAAGATTTCGTCACAGGTCCAAAATCCCCGTCCAGCGCCCCGCTATGAAACCCTTTGCTTTTCAGCTTGGCCTGCAGGTCACGGACATCACTGCCTGAAGCACCTATTTTCAATACACTTGAAGACGCGCCTGAAGAGCTTTCAGAGGCTTTAGAGCTCTGAGGGAACGAAGCTTTTTCCCCACCTAGATTCATCTTCGAAAACGTGTTTGATCCGGCTATGCCGTCAGAGGTGATTCCCGCCGAGCGTTGAAAAGCCTGGACAGAACCTGCTGTTGCTGGCCCGTATATCCCGTCAATTGCTCCATTGTGATAGCCGTTTCCCTTTAACCATTCCTGCAGTTCTTTGACTTCCGAACCCTTCGAACCTTGACGCAGTGTTTGATCTCCTAACGCAGCATCCGCTGTAGCAGGAACTGCAAAAACTACCGTGGCTGCAGCAACGATCGTTGCTGGATATGCATAATTTTTCATATACCTTCGCCTAAAGCTTCGGCACCATAATTTACCATATGTGTGATGCAAAAAGCTTCAGCGAATACACCCCCTAATTTGATCATGTGCTGCGATGTCTGATTCTTCTGTTGTGTACAAGTAGTATATAAGTGCCAGGGGGTATAGACAATATACTCAATACATTTGTATCAAAACTGTAATATTGGCTTTAATAAGAATAAAATGTAAATTAAAAGGGTCTTTAGTTTCAATAAAGCTATTTACCAAGACTTTTGAATGTTTTTATTTTTCACCACTGTACTTCTTCTAATAACAATTACCTATCAACTAATACCTATTTTCAATTTCAGATGTTAAATATTCTTCGACTGCTTTCACTACTTCTTCGGTAGAGGCATTGCCTCCAAGGTCTTTTGTAACTATTCCGTCTTTGATTACATGTTCAATAGCGTTCATTAATGTCTCCGCTGCCTTGTTTTCTCCGAGGTGCTCAAGCATCATCTGAGCTGTCCACAACTGGCCGAGGGGATTAGCCAGTCCTTGGCCTTCAATATCCAGCGCGGACCCGTGCACCGGTTCAAACATTGACGGATATTTTCCGTTAATATTAATGTTGGCTGCCGGGGCAATGCCAATGCTTCCCATTAAAGCAGCTCCGATATCTGTTAAAATATCCCCAAATAAATTGCTCCCGACAACAACATCCATTTTCTCCGGCTTAGTAACAAAAGCCGCGGCCAAAGCATCAATGTGTTCTGCCTTTGTCCCAATCTCCGGATAGCGCTCTTTTACTTCGTTGAACACTTCATCCCAAAAGGGCATAGAAAATACGATGCCATTGGATTTTGTCGCAGAGGTGACGTGACCCTTGCGGGCTTCAGCCATTTGAAAAGCATAATCCATAGCTGCTTTTACTGCTTTTTTGGAAAATACATTGTTTTGAATCGCAATTTCATCCTCACCGCTGTACATCCTACCGCCAACTTCGCTGTACTCGCCTTCACTATTCTCCCTGACCACCATTAAATTAAACTGGTTCGGATTTGCGAGCGGAGAAGCAAGTCCTTCAAACTGACGGGAGGGCCTCACGTTAATCTGCTGCTCAAAGCCGCGACGAATGTTAATCAAAAGCCCCCATAAAGAAATATGGTCCGGTACAAGACTGGGATTGCCTACCGCTCCTAAAAACACGGCGTCAAATGCTTCAAGCTGCGACAAACCATCTTCCGGCATCATTCGACCATGTTCAAGGTAATAGTCACAACTCCAGGGAAAATCTGTCACACGCAGCTCGAAGTCTCCCTGCACTCTCTCAAGCGTTTTCAATACTCTCCAGGCAGCCGGAACTACCTCTTTGCCTATGCCGTCTCCTGCAATTGATGCAATAGTATATGTATTCATTCTGTCATCTCCTTTTTAATGTATGCACTTTCATTTTTCCATTTCTTTTTGTATTTGTCATCTTTTTTTATTTACTTTACGCTTTCAGTAGTAAATATTCATGGTGAACAAAAATAAACCCATAAGCAGTTTTGCAGCACACGAGGCGGGCAAAAAGCTTATGGGTTTTCATTTGTTTCGTTGACTAAAAAATCTCTGCTTAATTTTCTTCCAAAAGGCTTTCTGCCTGTTCAGTCAAATTCTCCGCAGCATCATCGGACAGATGACTTTCCTGTTTAATGAGCTTCTGTTTAAATTTTTTTAGAAAATCCAGCGCTTTATCTTCCCTGCCTTTTTCCTGGTGATGGACAGCCTGTTTCAATGTATTTGATAGCTGCTTGGCCACCGGGCGTCCCGCTTCATCATTCTCTATATACTGCTTCAGCGAGGCCTGCAGACTTTCGTATGAAACAGAACTGCTTTCGGCTAGAGGGACCTGCTCCCAGTCCATGTCCGAGCCAAAATAAAAGCTTGGATAGGCGGGCTGATTATAGGCAGTATTCTGCCAGGCGATGCCGGTACGGTACTGCACATCCTCCATCAGGCTGTACATTTTCGTATCCGTCAAGCTGGTGTTGGTATAAATACGCACGGCAGAGCTGTCCTCTGTTCGTACAAGCAATTCTTCACGCCAGTCCCCGTAGACGTCAGCCACCAGGCCCGGGTTTCCTTTCGTACCATTATTTGTTCTTGTTCCTTCCGCTTCCAGCACTGTTTCCCCGTTTCCATCCACGATCCTTGGCGCCTCTTCTCCGGATCCTTCAATGATCTGGGTGGTACCGTCGCCTGCCCATTTAATATTCATATTTGTACCAGGGATATCGTCATCCAACACTTCGCCATCCGCAGCCCGGAGATCCACGGCCCATGTTTCCATTCCTCGAGAGCCAGGCACTATATCTCCAATCATTCCACGACCGGTATCTTTTCCGGTATATTCCCCGTACAGCACTTCTCCATTTTCCGCTGCACGCAGAGCATAGCCGTAGGGAGCATTAGCAGCCCCTTCAAATACAGAAAAAATTTCAAGACCATCACGTTCCGGGTCGATATCTGCCACATGCATCGCATCCCCGTGTCCAAACTTCGCTTCTGCTCCCGGATCTGCACTCCCCTCTGGAAGCTCGGCGGAAGAGCTGTATAATAGTGAACCATCATTGTCTACGGTTGCTCCCCCGTAAATGATTTCCTGGCTGCCGTCACCATCAACATCGGCAGTGCTGAGTGAATGGTTCCCCTGCCCGGCTAAAGCTCCCAATTCTTCATCGGTACCGTCCGTGCCGTGCGGGGACGCATTAAATGGATTATCCATCGGTGTAAAGCCGCTGTCTGCCTCCCAATGCTTCGTTAAAGAACTGCCATCCCATTCATATGCGGTAATTCCTGTCCGCGTATAATAGCCTCTGGCAAATACGGCGTAAGGCTTGTCCTCTTCTAAATAAGCTGGAGCCGCCAAAAACCGGTCCACACGGTTTCCCGGTTCAATACGCTCCATTGCATAATCCCCCCAGCGCAGCCCGTCATCCTCGCGTCCAGGTTCATAATCGACAGTATCCATTTCTTCTCCCGTTTTTCCATTAAATACAGTTAAGTATTCAGGCCCGTCTACAATAAAGCCTTCAAATTTCCGTAAATTATTCCGGTCGCTTCGCTCCGGAGCATATTCATCCATGAAATAGTCTGCCAGTTCTTCAACTTCTTCACGTTCGAGCGGATAATCGTACCGCTGCTCAATACCGAAGGCTTCTTCAAGTGTTTCCGGCCACTGGCCGCTTTTTACTTCTTCATACTCCGGCCACTCCATAAACATGTCCACCACGTGTTCATAATAATCTTCACTGCTCAGCCGGTAATCATCTTCATGGGAATAACCGGCCTCTTTGTCCTTTTCCGGCATAGTAATAAATTCCTCCGAGACCTGGTTTCCATCTTCATCGTACTGTAGCACCTTGGTGCCAGGCGCTGTCTTCATCATCAGCTCGGCCTGGCCGTTTTCATCAAAATCGTATGCCAAAAACTGCGTATAGTGGGCCCCCGAGCGGATGTTTTTCCCCAAATCCACACGGTAAAGCAACTTTCCTTCCATGGTGTACACGTCAATGTATGTGTTGCCAGTATATCCGTTCTGTGACACGTCCTTAGAATTGGTAGGATCCCACTGAACCACGTATTCATTTTTCCCGTCATTATTCATGTCAGCTACGGCCATATCATTGGCTGTGTATTCATAATCCTCTCCGGCCGGAGTTGTTCCCCCTTCCGGTTTTTGCAGCGGAAGCTCATAGTATCTTTCATTTTCAGGGACGACCGCTTCGCTCTTTTCATCTGCAGCTTCTGCTTTCACTCTATATTCAGCATCGCTGCTTCCTTGTTCATCAACAAAATTAGTGCTGTTTTTCACTTCCGCGATTTTTTCACCGTCGCGGTATACAATAAAATTTTCGCCCTCCAGGCCGTTTTCAGCTGCAGCTGTAGCTTCTTCCTTAAACAGTCTCCAGCTTAAAAAGACTCCTTCTTCCGTTTCGTGGGCAATCAACCCCCGGTCTGTGCTTTGAATTTCCTGCGTGTCCTTCGCAGAGGCTGTTTCTCCATCTGTAAAGGCTATAGCGCAGACAGTGGCCGCTGCAATTCCTAATACGCGAAACTTCATCTAATCCCCCCGTAAAATTTGTAATCGCTTACATTATTTATCTTATAATTTCTCCGGAGGCGAGTCTTATTATTTAAAGAAATTATTTCTCAATTCAGGAACGATATTCCTCCTATTACTTATAGAGGGTTTTTCAGCCATTTGGGAATAAAAAAGAGCCTTTACTCAGGCTCTTTCGCGTGCAAGATGAATAACGTCTTTCCAGGCGGCAGCGGCTGCTCCTGTTGGTGATGATGCTCCGCCGGAAACGAGAACTGTGCCCATCGTATCCGTGGAAAAAAGCACCGCCTTCTCGGCTCCATCCACGTGGAAGAAAGGATGCTCCGCTGTCAGCAGCTTCGGCTCGACAGACACTGTAGTCCCCTGCTCTGTTTTGCGTGCTTTTCCGACTAATTTCCACTTTGTTTTCCCTTGTTCTGCCTGCTTCCATTCCACAGCGGAGAGCTGGTCCAGACCGCGTATTGTAATACTTTTCCAGTTTATTTCTGGTGTGAGACAGGCTTTTGCCAGAAAATACATTTTCAGCGCCGTATCTTTTCCTCCAATATCCTCAGAAGGATCTGCCTCAGCTTTGCCTTCTTTTTTTGCTGTTTCCCACGCTTTTTGCAGCGTGATATTTTCAGCTGCGACCCTTGTCACAATCAAGTTGCTTGTCCCGTTCAGCAGCCCTTCGATGGTGTGTACTTCCGCCCCGGCTAAGCTATACAGAGCTGTGTCCACGGCAGGAAGAGCAGCAGCTGCCGCTCCGCTGTATTTTATTGTTCTTCCACACGCTTCAGCGAGCTCATGCAGGTCATCCCAGGCGTAGGCAAGCGCTCCTTTACTGACGCAAACCACGTCCAGCCCGTGCTTTAATGCCGACTGTATTAGCGGCAGCCCGGATCCTCCGGTTAGTGTATTTGTTTCTGCTGCATCAATAAATATATCAGCCCGGCTGTCCACCCACAGCTGATCCACATTTCTCGGGGGAAGCGCCCCGTTATCCACCCCGCCGGTTTCCGCTTTCATCTGCAGCAGTTGTTTTAGATCCAATCCGCTGCTATGCACTACTGCCCCGCTGCGGTCGAGCACGGCAGTAATTTTTATATGGATTCCATACGTGCGCTCCCATTCCTTTGCTTTATTCATTAATACATGGGCTGCTGCCTGTCCGACAGCCCCGAACCCGGATAATACAATATTCATGCATTTGCACACCTTCCCTGGTTTTAAATAAGGTAATGACGGAAACATAAAAGTATCGAAGCATAAAGGAGACTATTAATTATGGACATGAAAAGCGCCGGCCTGGCTGCCGTACTCAGTTTTTTCATTACCGGGCTGGGCCAGATTTACAACGGACAGTTTATGAAAGGCATTATCTTTATTGTTATTCAATTCATTAATGGTTTGCTTTTATGGGTGGTCATCGGATTTGTTACGATGCCGGTTATGTGGCTGATTGGCATTATTGATGCCTATAAATCAGCTGAAAACCACAATAAACGGCTGACCAGATGATAAGTTCAGGCGCTCTGCTTTTACTGGCAGGGTGCCTTTATTATACTAGAAAATTTTTCGGTATTGAGCACCTTTTTTGAATAACAGCATAAAGGAGGCGTATAATTTTCTATGATTCAATTACCAGCAGGACGTGTCATATAAAGGAGAGATATTCATGCCAGCATTTAAAGATATGCCGCTTTCGGTATTAAATTTGTCCCCAGTAAATGAAGGAGAAACACCTGGGGATTCGTTCAAAAAAAGCCTGGAATTGACCCAGCATGCCGAGAAACTCGGCTACAACCGCTTATGGGTGGCAGAACACCATAACATGGAAGGCATCGCAAGTTCGGCTACATCTGTATTAATCAGCTATCTGGCCGGAGGTACATCAAGCATCCGTCTCGGTTCCGGCGGCATTATGCTTCCCAACCACGCTCCGCTCGCAATTGCTGAACAGTTTGGCACACTCGAAAGCCTCTATCCCGGACGCATTGATTTAGGACTCGGCCGGGCACCAGGCACTGATCAAACGACAGCGGCAGCTCTTCGCCGTCATGTAAACAGCGGAGAAGACTTCCCAGCCCGTCTTGAAGAGCTGCAGAGATATTTCCAGGACCCAGCCAGCATGGCCGTGCCCCCGCAGGTAAAGGCCGTGCCGGGCGCAGGCCTGGATATTCCTATTTGGCTGCTTGGCTCCAGCGGATTCAGCGCCCAGCTCGCCGGACAGCTCGGCCTTCCGTACGCCTTCGCCGGCCACTTTGCGGCTGAGAATATGAAGGCAGCCCTGCAGCTGTATCTGGATTCATTCCAGCCGTCTGAAGTGCTTGATGAGCCTTACGCCATGACCGGCATCAATGTGATTGCCGGCGAAACAGACGAGGAAGCCGATTACCTCGGCACTACGATGAAACAGCAGTTTCTCAGCTTGATCCGCAACCGCCCGGGCAAAATACAGCCGCCGGTTGAAGATATGGACGCGCTTTGGACGTCGCAGGAAAAAGCGATGATGGCACGCTGGGAGGCCGGCACGATCCAGGGTGGGCCAGAATCAGTACGCCAGCAGCTTGAAGAATTTTCGTCGAACGTTCCGGTTCACGAAATTATGATTAGCGGCAGTGTGTACGACCAGACTAAACGCCTTCGTTCCTATGAACTTATTAAAGAAGTACAAAAGCAATCAACCGCCACTGCAGCTTCCCTCTAATAAAAAGCCGCAACTGTTGCCTTAAAGCAACAGTTGCGGCTTTTTTCTATTTTGGCCGTTCGAGCGTAAATAACTCCCCCAGCTTTGAATAATCATTTCCAGCCAGGCGGGCTACCGGCTTCAGCTTATCAGGCAAAATATAATTATGTTCCCTGTCATATACACCTTCTGAAACATGAATACATACAATTTCTGCAAATATAACATCCTGGGTAATATTCCCGCCGGCATTTTGAAGCGGCACGTGCTTGTGCAGGCGGCATTCAAAGCGGATATTGGCCTCTTCAATTCCCGGCACTTTCACCATTCTGCTTGGCACCGTATGTAACACAGTATGCTCGAGTTCATTTTCCTCCGGCGGAAGCGTTGCAGCCGTAATGTTTAAATCCTCTACAATACCTTCATCGCTTATATGAACTACTAATTCTTCCCGGTCTAAAATATTTTTCGCGCTGTCCTTTAGTTTCCCGTCCTTTCTCGTGATCGATATCATTAATACTGGAGGATCGGGACTCACTGCATTAAAAAAGCTGAACGGTGCTGCGTTTAATGTTTCGTTCTCTGCCATTGTGGTAACAAAAGCTATCGGACGGGGAATGACCGATCCCGTCAGCAGCTTGTACACTTCTTTTACCGGCAAGTCGCCTGGATGCAGTTCATGCATAGTACGCAGTCTCCTTTTTTCGAATATTTTATATTTATTCCCAGCCTTGCTCCCTTTCAAAAGAACAATTGCAAAATATTTCTTTTGGATTTTTATGCGCAGTTGATATAATGAAATAATGCGCCTAAAGGAGAGTATAAAAATGATAGGAAAAATTGCCTCTACAGCTGTATATGTAGAAGATCAGCAGCGGGCAAAAGAATTTTGGACAGAAAAAATAGGATTTGAGATCCGCAGCGAGGACCCGCTTGGGCCGAATGCCTACCGGCTGGAAGTTGCGCCCCCCGGAGCGGAAACAGCGATCGCTATTTACCCTAAATCCTATGTCCTGAACTGGCAGGAGCTTAAGCCATCAATTGTTTTTGACTGCGACAATGTGCATGCCTCCTACCAGTGGATGAAAGCCCAGAACATTGTTTTTGACGAAGAACCGACAGAAATGAACGGCATTACCTATGCCAGTTTTCGCGATGAAGATGATAACGTATTTCTGTTAAAAGGCTGAAAGGCGCTGCCATATCCGGCAGCGCTTGTTTTATGCCTGGCCCCATTCGGCTGCAAGCATGCCGTACATATCTACATCCTCATACCGGCTCCATTTCCATACGTCCTGGCGCAGAGTGCCTTCGTAACGCATTCCAATTCGCTTTACTACCTGGACTGAAGCCTGATTTTTACTCATCACGGGGGCAATCAGCCGGTGTGCTTCCAATGAACGGAAACTGAAGTCCCTTACCAGCTCTGCTGCTTCACTCATATAACCGCTGCCCCAGTAGTCCGTGCCGAGCCAGTAGCCAAGCTCACCGCGCTGGTGTTCAGGCTGCATGCGCACCGTAATGTTTCCCATTAATTCGCCTTCACCTTTTTTAGTGACAGCAAACGGAAAGCGGGAACCCTCTTCAATCCAGCCTGGATGATGGCCAATCCACCACCTTGCATCTTCTTTTGTATAAGGGTACGGGAGCTCGATGGTGGTTTTCGCAATACGGTAGTCATTTGCAAGCGCCGCTAACTCATCTATATCATTTTCTAAAAATGGCCTCAAAAGCAGCCGGCTGCTCTCTAACTGCACGGTGCTCCCCCCTTCTATGCTTTCCTCATGGTCATCTCGGCCTCGCCGCGGTCAAAACGAAGATTCGCAAACGCCCCGTTAATAAATGTCCACTGCGGAGGCATGTGACCAATATCAGCGTCGTACCACACTGGGAGACGTCCGCCGAATAATTCCCGCAGGCTGTCTTCCATGGTAAAGTCTTCTGTATCGCTATATCCTTCAGGGCGTCCGATAATTAAGCCTGCCGCATTGTCCAGCCAGCCCGCCTGCTGCAGCTGCCACAGAGAGCGATGGATTTCAGCTGCATCCATGCCTGTGGATTCCAGGTACCAAATGAGCTTCTCTGAGCGCCACTGCTGCACCCGGTCCAGAGGAGTACCGACAAGACGTGTCAGCGTATTCAGACATCCTCCGAGCAGGCGCCCGCTCAACTCATCTGTATTCGCTCCCTCTAGGTGTTTCCAGGACGTTCGTGTATCCAGGGCAAAACCCGACCCTGGCTGTTCAAACGCCTTATCCCAGGATGATTGATAATAGGGGCTTGAATGCTGATAAATGGCTTCTTCCAGGGGAGCTTTTAAAGCCTGTTCCCATTTCTTTGTGGTATCATCCCAAATAGGTGCGGCCAGGTCAAACAGGTTTGTGCCATGGGCGGAAGCTGTTCCGGTCATCATCGTATAGGCAAAGGCAAGCGTACTCGTATCAGAATAACCAATGATCCAGGTAGGCGGCAGCTCACGCAGCCACTCCCATTCGAGCAGCGGCAGAATGTCTACGATTCGTTCCCCGCCCCACGGCGGCATCACTACCCGAATCTCCGGGTCTGCAAGGGCCATCATCAGCTCCTCGGCCCTTTGAAAACGATCGGCGCTTGCTGCTTTGTGCTGCATCCATGCTGTTTCCCCCACCCGAACGTGAAACCCTCTCGTTTTAATTCTTTCAACGGCCTGTTGAAGCACCCCATGTAAAGATGCAGGCACTCCGCTCGATGGCGCTGTTACGTAAATTGTATCTCCTTTTTTCAGAGCTTCAGGGTACTTCATGCTCCACCTGCTTTCCTTACTGAATTTTTCAGAACCACTGCGGACCGTCGTCTTATTCAACAGAATATTGGGAAAAATTTTTAGCTGTGATACAATAATCAGATATTGTATCGAAGGGGGTCCACTTAAATGAAAGCTATTTTACTGGGTCTTACAGCTGCCCTCTTCTTTTCCGTAACATTTGTTTTAAACCGCTCAATGGAACTTTCCGGCGGCCACTGGGCCTGGAGTGCGTCGCTTCGTTATTTTTTTATGCTCCCCATGCTCATAGTGATCGTGGCAGCCCAAAACCGGCTGCGTCCTGTTTTCCATCACCTTCGCAGCCGTCCGGCAGAATGGCTTCTTTGGAGTACTATCGGCTTCGGGCTGTTCTATGCACCGCTTGCCTTTTCCACCGTTTACGGTCCCGGCTGGCTTGTTGCTGCCACTTTCCAGATTACTATCATTGCCGGATCGCTGCTTGTGCCTTTCTTACATAAAACCCCGGGACTTAAGCAGCGTATTCCACTGCAGAGCGTCCTGATCTCTTTAGTGATTTTGGCAGGAGTGTTTATTATGCAGGCTGAACATGCTTCGGCCGTTCCGCTTTTAAACGTGTGGCTCTGCGTGCTGCCACTGCTTCTGGCTGCCTTTGCCTATCCGCTTGGCAACCGGAAAATGATGCACATAGCTGGAAACGGGCTCACTACTTTCCAGCGGGTGCTTGGCATGACGATTGCGAGCATGCCCTTTTGGGTTATTTTAGCATTGTATGGGGCTTCCGTACACGGACTTCCCGGCAGATCCCAGATTTCGCAGTCTTTTATCGTAGCTGTTTCTTCCGGCATTATCGCTACAGTGCTGTTTTTTTACGCCACCGAGCTGGTTAAAAACGATACTGCCAAATTAGCCGGCGTCGAAGCCACACAGTCAGGTGAAGTGCTTTTTGCCCTTATCGGTGAAATGCTTCTGCTTCATACCGCAGCACCTTCAGTGTTGACCTTCTCTGGTATGGCGCTCGTGCTCGCAGGCATGATTCTTCACAGCCTCCGTGCTGCTTTAGCCGCAAGAAAAATAAAAACCGCAGATATTTAAGAAGCTTCGCCTGTTTCCAGGTGAAGCTTCCTTATTTAATACAGCCTGATTTTTTTAAGATCAAAGGAAGGGATTAATTCTTCTTCCATCGCCCGCCCGAGCAGCGTCTCTACAGCGGCGTACCCGTCTTCACCGAGATTGCGCGTGAATTCATTGACATACAGCTCGATATGGGACTGGGCCACCTCCGGTGACATTTCCTGGGCATTTTCCATGACAAAATCACTTGATGCCTCCGGATGCTCCCATGCATATTCCACGGAGCGACGGGCATTATCTGCAAGTGCCTGCGTCTCTAAATGACGGCGGGCAATAATGGCTCCAAGCGGAATCGGAAAGCCCGTGTCTTTTTCCCACCAACTGCCCATGTCTTCTACGAGCGACAGGCCGTAATTATGATACGTAAATCTAGCTTCATGAATGACAAGGCCCGCGTCTATTTCGCCGTCTCTGACCGCCGGCATAATATCCTCGAAGGGCATCACTTTAATTTCTCCGACTCCTTCAGGGATCACTTTGGATGCCCATAAACGAAAAAGCAGATAAGCCGTGGACCGTTCACTCGGCACCGCTACCGTTTTACCAATCAAATGTTCCGGCGTTTTTTCCCCTTTAGTTAACACTAGAGGCCCGCAGCCGTATCCAAGAGCTCCGCCGCTTGGAAGAAGAGCATAATCTTCAAGCACCCACGGAAGAGCCGCGTAAGAAATTTTCATCACTTCCGGCCCTTCTTTGTTCGCTGCCCAGTGGTTGGTAATATCAATATCTGCAAATGTAACCCCCGGAGCGGGAGTATCTTTTAACAATCCATGCGTCCAGGCATGAAAGACGAATGTGTCGTTGGGACACGGAGAAAAAGCTATTTTCATGATGATATAACCTCCTGCAATATAAGTACAGCCGACCGCAGGGACCGCAGGGCTCCCGGGATGTCCCAGGCGTCCCTGTCCCTCGGCCCGACTTCATTTGAGATAGCGCGCAGTTCCATTACCGGAACATTGAAATAGCTGGCGGCTGCAGCCACACCATAGCCCTCCATTGCTTCTGCCGCTGCGTCTTCATACAAAAAAGCCCGTTGGTTGACCGTCGCCTGGGTGCCAGTGACAGTAGACACCGAAAGCACGGGGGCTTCCACAGCCGAAACTCCCTGTTCCACAAGCTTCTGGAGTAACTCGGGCGTATACGTTTTTTCTGTCGTAAAGTGTGTCGGTCCCAGGCCGAGCTTTTCAAGCGGCGCAAAGCCTTCTTCCGTTTCTGCACCCATGTCTGCTGCAATAATTTCGCTGGCCGCCACAATATCACCCAGCCAGGCTTTATCCGGAAATGCACCTGCAATGCCGGCGCTTATAACTAAATCATAGTCGCGTTCCGCAAGCAAAAGCGCTGTCCGGGCACTCGTCGGTGCTGCCCCCACGCCGCCTACCTGTATGTTCCAGGAATCCCGGGCTTCTGCTGCTGCCATCAGAGCCTCTTTTTCCGCCTCTACAGAAACCATTATCAGTACAGATGGTTCTTTTCCCATACTTTTCCCTCCAAGCCGTAGTCAAGCCGTTACTGCTCTTCATAAAAAAGACAAGAGCACAGCCGGCCCCTGTCTTTTTATTATGAACCTTCCCCTGTAAAATTTCCAGAAATGAGTGTAACAGCTGCCCCCAGCGATCAGCGCAGCTTCTCCCATTCATCTTCGAGCATACTCATCTCCACCAGGGACCAATACGTGTTACCTACGAGACGGAGGTCTCTTTTCAACCCCTCCCGTTGAAAGCCCGCCCGCTCATAGCAGCGCAAAGCGGAAACATTAAAGTCAAAAACTCCCAGCGCCACCCGGTGCAGCTGTAATTCATCAAAAGCGGTGCGGCATACCTCCCTGACCATCCACTGTCCGAGCCCCGTACCGCGCATCTTCTCATCTCCGACGAGCACCTTGCCTATCCGGCCGGAACGATCATGATAATTAATAACTCCAAGTGATATATGGCCGACCGGCTCGCCCGTCGCCTGGTGCAGCGCAGTATAAATGAGCCGTTCAGGCTTATCCCCCTCCTGCTGTTTTCGGTACTCATCGAGCTGTTCTGCAGTCAGTGGGTATGTAAAAGCTTCTCCGCTCCACTGTTTTAAAAAATCAGCCGTTGGCACCCATTCGATTAACTTCTCATAATGTGCCTGTTCAAAGGGAACCAACTCCACCTCAGCCATTGCATTATTCAATTCAAACACCTGCCCCGTGGTAATGTTATCTGTCTATCATATGCGATACAGATAACAGCCCGCAACCATGTCCAGACAAAAACCAGCGCACATAGCGCCGGTTTCATTTAAAAAGCTTCTTCTTTGTTTAAGGAGGCGAATACGTCTATCCCCCTTGCCTCGAGACACTCAATTGCTTTTCGTACAGGCAGTTTTTCGAGCCCGAATTCATGCTGCACCACTTCCTCGATCTCTTCAATCGACTGCAGCTCTCTTTTTTCTGTAGTTCCATCGGGGTGATAAATGCGCACCCGATTATTTTTCAGCGTAATATTTCGCGTCGGCTGCCATATCTGCAGCCTCAACAGTGACATAAACATAGCGCCTTGCTGGTGGGAACGGGCAACCATTTCATCAAGATAGCTTTGGCTTCTTGGCAGCCCGGCGTCGAATACCCACTGGTCTTTTGTCAGCGTTCCTTTGATATACCGTTTAAATTCATACAGATTGTTTTCCTTATCCATTGGGCTGATCACAATTTTTTCGTCATGATATATATAAATATTCCGGTCGGATCTTTCCAGGCGCACCGGCGAAAAAATCGGTGCTGAAACGGCACAGTCCACGAGAATATGCTCGCTCTGCAGCCGGACAACAGTCGCGATATGCTCTGGCCCCATATTAATGTTATAAGCATCAAAGCCTAAATCCTGAAGTATAGCCGCCACCTTTTGATTAACGGTAAAGCACGTTCCGCCAAACTTGTATTTTTCAAAGTTATCGACGAAGCTCTGTGTGTCCGGGGTATAATTTTCCCAGGCATTTTCCTGGTAGTATATTAATTTGCTCACATTTTCAAACGGCAGAGTAAATAAATGAGCGTTCATGATTTTTGCCAGATAAGAAAAAGAAGGCTCCTCCACCGTCAAACGCAGGGCATTCAAATACCGCTTCGTGCTGTTTTTAACCATGTTCACCACTCCCATTTATCTGGATTATCTAAATATAATTTCTCTTGTCCGCCTATTTAGATGTTTATCATACCATTGTTTTCTGAAAATTTCGAGTAATCCAGCGACTCAAAAAGAAAAACTTTGTTAGGTTTTCTCTTATTTTCTTCTTTTAGCTATATTATCCCTACGCTTTTTTCCGTTGAACCCTGCTTTAAAGAAAGAATATGTAAGGTTAAATTACATTAGCGTAAAAAGAAGCCGTTCGCCGGCTTCTTTACTGGTCAGGCACTCGGATCCCCAAAGCGGTGACAAAGCTGATGGCATAAATTAAGGCCAGCACCCCAAAGGCCCATTCAACAGATACGGTTTGACTGACCGCGGTGCTAAGCACCGGGCCGATACTAGCACCGATAAATAAAATAAATGTATACAGCGAAGTCGCCACGCCTCTCACTTCAGCACCAACCTGATTGATTAGCGCAATAATAGCAGGCACAATTAACCCAGCACCGACCGTAAACAGCACGCTCCACGTAACCAGCAGCCACAAGCTGCCAGACACGACCATCAAGAGAAGCGACAGCGCCCCCACGCCAAGGCCGGCACGGAGAATAAACGGACTGCCCACCCGCCTGCTCCATCTGCCGGTAAAAAAAGCAACACTAATGCCGATCAATCCAGCTGCGCGAACATATAGAATATCGCCCTGACTTAACTCAAACGTTCCCTGCAGGTACTGGCCGAGCGAAGAATACATTCCGACAAAAACCATAAGCACAGAGAGCGTGACTAAAAAGCAGAGCATCAGGCTTTTATTTTTGACTGCTCTCTGCAGCTGAGAGAGGAAAGATGGTTTTCCGCCCGTTTTTCCTTTGGATGGGTCTACCGGAAGCAGTCGCCACATCAGCACGAAGGTGAGCACATAGACGAGGCCAAGCAGCAAAAAGGCCCAGTGCCAGTTGGCAGCCTGAACGGCAGCACTGCTCCACGTCTGGCCGAAAATCCCTGCAATTAAAAAGCCAGCACTGATAAAACCAATAACGGAGCCTCTTTTAGCCGGGGCAAACATATCTCCAATATATGCAAGCGCCACCGGCGAAAAGGAAGCAGCCGCGAGTCCCTGGAAGGCCCGGCCGATGAGCAGAGCAGAAAAGGTCGGCACCATACCGAGGAGAAGCGTTACAACGGCAAGTACGAGCAGGCCCGCCACAATAGTCCGTTTCCTTCCCACTCTTTCTGACAGTGGACCGTACACCAGGCAGCCAGCCGCAAAAAAGATTGAAAAAATACTACCCGCCCAGGCTGCTTCTCCAGCAGAAACTTGAAAGGCATCTGAAAATGTAAGTATCAGCGGAATGGTCATATACAAACTCGACATCACAATCAGCCCTGACCAGAATAAAAGCCCCGTCGTCAGTCGTTCTTTGCTAAATTCACTTGTTTCATACTGCATGCGTTGTTCCTTCTTTCCAGTAATAGTTTCCGGCGTGATGCTCCGTTTTATTTCTTCCATCAAAAGGAATAGTAACGAAGAGATCAAAGGAGGTAAATACTATGTATGACGTTATCGTAATCGGAAGCGGGTCGGCGGGCATGACCACTGCTGGAAGTTTAAATGAGGCCGGGTGGAAAACAGCGATCATAGACGAACGTCCTTTCGGCGGCACCTGCGCCCTGCGCGGATGCGATCCGAAGAAAGTGTTAATCCACGCGTCAGAGGTCCTCGAGCAGGCCCAGCGCCTGAAGGGCCTCGGCCTCGAAGGCAGTTTATCCATTCACTGGGAGGATTTAATGAATTTCAAACGTACTTTTGTCCAGGAAGTACCCGAAACAATTGAACAAAGCCTAAAAGACAGTGGTATTGATACCCTGCACGGGCGCGCCCGTTTCATCGATCGTGAAACGATAGAACTGGACGGCCGGCAGATTAAAAGTAAAAAATTTGTGCTCGCCACCGGGGCCAGTCCGGCGGAGCTTCCAGTTGAAGGAGCCGGGTACATGCTCAGCAGTGACGATTTTCTTGAGCTTGACCATCTCCCGTCAAGCATTGTTTTCATCGGTGGCGGTTACATTTCTTTTGAGTTTGCCCATCTTGCTAAACGGGCAGGCGCCGATGTTCATATTCTACAGCGCGGGGGACGTGCTTTAAAAGGATTTGATACTGAGCTTGTAGAAAAGCTGATCGACTACTCTGAATCTATCGGTGTTCATGTACATTTATACACCGAAGCAGCAGAAATAATTCCCGAAGGCCAGGGCTATAAAGTTCATGCTGAAAAGGAAGGAACTGCCGAAACGTTTTACGGCGATATTATCGTTCACGGCAGCGGCCGGACGCCAAATGTAAAAGCCCTGGAGCTGGAAAATGCCGGAGCTGCCTATGATGAGAAACACGGAATAACCGTCAACGAGTACCTTCAAAATACGACCAATGAAAATATTTACGCTGCAGGCGATTGTGCTGATACTTCCGGGAGCCCGTTAACCCCGTTAGCCGGATTTGAGGCAGGGTATGTTTCCACTAATCTGCTCGAAAACAACAGCACCCCCGTTCACTATGGCCCAATTGCTTCTGCAGCATTCACTGTGCCTGGCCTGACTGCAGTTGGGATGACCGGAGAAAAAGCTTCAGCCAATGGTTTGTCCATCGTCACCGAGGATGTCAGTTCCTGGTTTACGTACAAGCATAAAAACGAAAAAACGGCTTTTGTAAAATTGATTATTGATAAAGAAAGAGACACCGTGGTTGGCGCGCACGCATTGAACAGCGACGCAGCCTCCTTCATCAATTACATGACACTTGTCATTCAGCATGAAATCCCGGCGAGCTCCTTATCCCAAACGATGTTTGCTTACCCTACAAATGCTTCCGATCTTCAGTATTTCGTTTGACCTCTTTTGGGGAAAAATATATGCCGGGCTTCAACGTGGCCCGGGCTAAGATCAAGCAGCCCGTAGGAAAACATGGCCGCTTTTCGCTTATCCGTCGGCGACCCCGGGTTAAACATCAACGTTTTTCCGGCATAGCGCAGATAGGGAATGTGAGAATGACCGAAAATGATAATGTCTTTTTGGCCCGGGGCGAAGGCTTCCCCGGCCCTTTTTTCCGTCGTCCCCTTTTCACCATGACCGTGTACAATCCCTATACGCCATCCTTCCAAAACAATTTCCACCCTATCACTCACGAGAGCTTTGATATCCTCACCGTCAACATTTCCGTACACGCCGGCAACCGGGGCATACTGCTTTAATTCTTCCCATACTTCCGGGCTCTGCCAGTCTCCGGCGTGGATAATATAGTCAGCTGCATTGAATTCCGGGCGCAGCTGCCCGGGCCACTCTTTGGCCTTTTTCGGCATATGGGTGTCTGCAATTACCAGTACCCTCATCCAATCCTCCTCATAAAAAAGAGCTCCGAAGGTCTCGGAGCCCGTTTCTGTTATTCTGGATATTCCTGAACGTCTGAAGAATTATCCGTCGGCTCGGCCGGCTTGCGGACAATAGCCATGACGCCTGCCACAACGAGCAGAATAAAATGAACGATGGCAAATATATTGACTGCTATAAATCCCGCGATCGCCGCAAGGAAAAACAAAATGCCTGAAGCGACAGCACGTTTATTGCGTTTAAGCATAAAGACGCCCACCACTGCAAGAATCGTTGCGATCGCTGAAAAGATAATCAGGCTAATACCAATGGCAGTAAATTGAGCAGCCATATCTTGAGTATTCAATGTTTCTCCACCTTGCTCTTGAACCATCTGATTTGCTTCCTCCAAGGCAGAAGCATCTACAAATAGAAAAACAATTCCTAAAATAACCCCAAGGCCGCTTAAGACAGCCGCAATAATTCCAAGCGCTTTTTCTGCCGTACGTTTCACCATAGACGCACACTCCTCTTCATTTACTCTCAATATTTTTGTTCCCTGTCTACACTGGGATTCAAACAACTTTCCTTAACCGGTGACGCTGATTTCTCTCTTTTTGAACATCCATACTGCAAAACCCATGAAAATCAGCCAGTACACAATCAGGACGGTAACGGAAAAACCAAGCGTCATGCTTTCCACCGGCGGGCCGCTGCTGGTGAAATACTGGTTTAGATTCGTATTGGCAAACAGCAGATATTTCGGCCAGTTGTAGGCGATGGCCAAGGTGCTTGTTACACCCGCTCCCACCACATACAGCAGAACGCTGATAGCAATCGCCATTGCTTCACTGCGGAAAATGGCTGAAATAGCAAATGCGAGTGTGGCAAGCATGACGAAATTTACCGAGCCTGTCAGGTAGTCGATTGCAAGCGCAAGCACCTGCGGCCGTTGTTCGACCTCTCCGTCCGTGTAGATTAACTCTGTGGACGGCTCGCCAAATCCAAAGAAGAGGGCCCCCAGGACAAACGAGGCCCCAAACAGCAGCGCAAGCATACCTACAGCATACAGGATAACCGTAACGTATTTGGACATCAGTATCTTGATCCGGGACGGCGGACGCACCAGCAGAAGCTTAATCGTTCCGCTTTTAAATTCTGAGGAAATAATGGTCGCTGCTACGATGATAACGAAAATACTCAATAGATCGAGTAAAGCAGTATTTGTGCTCATGAACGACCAGACGCTTTCTCCAGTTGCGCTCTGCGGCGGCAGATCATTTTGAATGCGGTATTCGTTCTCCGCGATCCTCTGCTCGTAAAATCCCTCTGCAGCACCGCTGTCCTCGAGTGCCTGACGATCTTCAACAATTTGCTGCTCCAGCTGAGCCTTCCACTGCGCTTCCGACGGCAGCTCATCCGCAGATGGCTGGTTGGTGGCGGCATAGATAAGAACGCCTACTACTCCAACAAGCAGAATGGCTGCCATTACCCACGTACTGATGCGCCAGAAGAGCTTCATCCATTCGTTTTGAATCAAACGGATCATGAGGAATCCTCCTTCGACGTTGCCTGAAGAAACCGGTCTTCGAGCGTTTGTCTATCTTCTTTTGCTTCATACAAGTCAAACCCGGTTTCCATTAAATAGCGCAGAAGAGCAGGCACTTTCTCTTTTTCTATGTATACCGTCAGCCGCTGGTCTGCTTCTTCTATTTTCAGATCGGGATAAGCTTCTTTTATTATCTGCACAGCCGCTTCCGTTCTTTCCGGCCCAACGTCAACCCGGTACGGCAGCAGGCGTCCTTCCCCTTGCGAGAAACGCTGATCTTCAATGTTAATCAATTGACCGTCCTGAATAATCGCAAAACGGTCGCACATGAGCTCCATCTCCGACAACAAATGACTCGAAACAATTACCGCAAGTCCTTCCTCCTCCGCAAGCCGGCGCAGATAAGCCCTCACCATTCGAATCCCTTCCGGGTCCAAACCATTCGTCGGCTCATCCAAAATCAACAGCTTCGGCCGGTGAAGAAGAGCCTGGGCGATACCAAGACGCTGCTTCATTCCTAAAGAAAACGTCCGTACTTTTTTCTTTTTCACGTGCCCGAGCTTTACCAGATCAAGCAGCTCGTCAATGCGCCCGTGAGATACTTTTCCATTCATGCGGGCAAAATGAATCAGGTTTTTTTCTGCCGACAAATGATTGTACATTTCCGGGTTTTCCACAATGGCTCCAACCTGCTTAATTGCCTTCGCATATGATTTCTGAATACTGTGACCGTCAATAAGGATGTCTCCCGACGTAATGGGGGAAAGCCCTACCATCATACGAATTGTGGTCGTTTTGCCAGCGCCGTTCGGCCCAAGAAAACCAAACACTTCACCCGGCTCAACAGAGAACTGCAGTCCCTGAACAATTTCTTTACCGCGAATACGCTTATGTACGTCATTCACTTCTAAAATCGATGACATGGTTTCCTCTCCTTAATTATCTGCATTCAACCCGTTCATTTTCCTATTTTTGGAACGAAGGTGTCAATGTTTTCTTTCAATTTTACGTGAAAGATATACATACGTTTCAAAAAAGCCGGAAACCACTGGGAGGGCTCCGGCTTAAAAAATTTATCTGCTGAACGTCAGCTGCTTTTTCCATCTGCGGCTGATCGATTTGATGCTTTGGCGCCACTTCCCGGTCTCTTGCTCTTCCAAATTCCACTCAGCCCCGGCTGCAAGGAACAGCTCCACCGCGTCCTTCCAATCGCTCCAGCCTGCAGCATCGCTGTGAAAAAGCAAATAACCATCCGGCCGCACAAGCATAGACTCCCCCGGTCCGATTAATCGGCGGAAATCCCTGCTTAAATATCTTTCACTCCAACACAGAATATCATCAGGCTGCCCCATTGTTGGTGTCGGTGCCACTAATGCAGGCTGTACCATGTCACCAAAATACGGGGCAGATTTGCGGAGCCAACGCTTGATAAACGCGTATTCTTTATCAATCCGGCTGCCGCTCGTCCGCATCACAAATAAAAACTTCCCTTCCTGCAAATGTTCATATAATCTGGTTGTTTGGTTTTCAAAATCTGTCAGTACTGCATCCGGCACCCGGTCTCCCGGGCGCAGAACCCCTTCACGCCTGAGCTCTTCTTTTAGGGCCGGCGCAGATGCCCGGTATCGTACAGACAAATGTGACAGCCGCCGGATAAAGGCTTCGGGGAGCCGTTCGATCATTTCTACTATTTTCAGCGTACGGTCTCTTGCCTGTACAGCGACAGGCTTATGAACGGTCAGGCTCCGGATCGTCCAATCTGTTGTGCGGTTAACTTTTTTTGCGACCGGAAGCCGCTCGGCTTCATATGAATCAAGCAGTGTTTCCGGGCATGCCCGGACGCATACCATACCAAGCTTCCAGCTTAAATTAATACTATCCTGAATACCGAGGTTTACACTCTGGCTAGTCATCGGGTGATGAGCATGGGCAGCTTCACCTACTAAAAAGACATCCCCTGCACGAAATTCTTTCGCCTGATGGAAAACAGCCTGCTTCGACTGCATATTTACTGTCGTTTGCATTGGAAGGATATGTCCGGTGATTTTCTGGTAAAGTTCCTGCAGAGAGACTTCCGTATTCTCCCGTCGGGCATTGGGCTTGCCACGGTCGACCATCATAACCCTTGCCTGATGACCGGGAAGGTCTACAGCAAACATAATCCCTCTTTTATTAAATGTCATGGTCGGAGCATTATTTGTCAGCTGCTGCTTTGTTTGAACATCCGCCATCATTAACTCCGAGCCTTTATCCATTTTGCATTTAATGGCAGCCAGCTGCCGCACAGCGCTTTCAATTCCATCAGCTCCAACAATATAATCAGCCACCACCCGCTCGTCCATATTGTTTGATTCAATTATCGCTTCTGTTTTTAATCCGTTCTGTTTTAGGTGCGTAATGCGCGCCCCCCATTCCACAGACGTTTTCAGCAGCGCACGCCGCAACACACGCTGCATATCACAGTTAGCCATCGATAGTACTAACGGATAATACGATTCTTTTTTTAAAAAATCAAAGGCAGGGGTAAAAATCTTTTTTCCTTCGTAATTGAATTCCAGGGAACGATAGGCCGCCCCTGTCTCCATTAATGGTTTTGCCAGGTTAATACTATCGAGCAGTTCAAGCGTTCGTGCATACAGGAGCAGCGCTTTTGGTTCATGGGCAGGAGCTTTCTCTGCTTCAAGCAGCCGGACGTCTACATCGTAGCGCTCCAGAGCTCGTGCCAGCACAAGTCCTTCAATACTTGCTCCGACGATAATTATATTAGTATGAGTCGTTATCATTTCCCCGGACCCCATCCTTTCAAAGCTCCTTATGCACAGTTACCCGTTTTGATTCATACCCGATTTTCTTATAAAAAGCTTCCGCTATATAATTCTGCGCCAAATAGTCCAGCTCAAGCCTGTCTGCCCCGTAGTCACGCGCTACGTATTCCGCTTCTTTCATTAAAAAAGCTCCAATGCCCTGGCCCTGATGCTGCTCTTTCACTACGATCTGGTAAATATAGCCGTAATGTGAAGGTCTTTTAAAATCATTTCCTTTTTCTTTGCGTAATTCAAGCCAAACGTAGCCGAGCGGCTCTTCGTCTTCGACAGCAATAAAAAACATGTGGCAGTCGTCCGCCAGCTTGTTTTCAAAATACACCTGGGCTGAAGGCTGATCGTAAGGAAAAAACAGTTCAGGATGAAGGTTTACGTGCCATTCATGCAGCGATTGGTTCAGCCGGCTGAGCAGCGCCGGGTCTTCCGTTCTTTTAATATACATAACCACGCCTCCTTTTCAGTATCCTACTTATCCTTTTCCATTACTACCTTCTTTCCGGACTTTTCCATATCCTTCTCCTGCCAATAAAAAGGATCCATGGGCACGACCAATGTATGATTTTTATACATATCTGGAGAAGGCTGTATGAATAGATTACCATTATTATACATAATTCTGTTCGCCATGTTGGCATTTACAATATATTATTTTTGAATTGGAATAGATTAAACTTTTCTCCCGGCCAGTGGCGGGAATAGGAGAAGCATTTTTGAAAAGCAAAAGCCGCTTAGCTGAGACTGAATACGCCGCAGCCATTGAAATCACCGGGACCAATAATAACCATGGGATTGTAGAAAATCTGTGATGTGTATGCTTGACACTCTTTCGCTGTCTTTATCATACCATGCGCTCAGACACTTTCGTCTGGTTTTTAAAATATGGAAGCTGGGTCCCGGGATTTTTTACATAAAAAAATCCCGTGCCTAAAAGGCACGGGAGCAAGTTGTGAGTGGATGATGCATAAAATTGAAATCGGTGATTGCGCAAAACGCTGGTACTGCTTACGCTTCTTCTTGTGGTACTTTATAGCCAAGTCCTTCTGCAATACGACGGCCGTAATCCGGGTCCGCTTTGTAGAAGATTTCCAACTGGCGTTTAATAATTTCTTCTTTACGGACTGGTTTCATGTGGCCTACAAATGCATCAACGAGACGTTGCTTTTCGTCTTCGCTCATCATGCGGTACAAGTCGCCAGCCTGCGTATAATGATCGTCGTCAGGATAAGGAGTGCTTGCCACCTTGCCTTCTACGTCAAACGGGCTGATTTCGGCTGCAGCGTCTTCAGTCGGTCCGCCGTAGCTGTTCGGTTCATAGTTTTTCGAACCGCCGCCGTTGTCGTCTGTACGCATGAAGCCGTCACGTTGGTAGTTGTTTGTGCCGCTTACTGGTTTGTTAACCGGAATTTGTTCATGGTTGGCACCTACGCGGTAACGGTGGGCGTCAGAGTATGAGAACAAGCGTCCCTGCAGCATTTTGTCCGGAGAAGCCTCGATACCAGGAACGAAGTGTCCAGGTGAAAACGCAGCCTGCTCTACTTCTGCGAAGTAGTTTTCAGGGTTTTTGTTTAATGTCATACGGCCGACTTCCACACGCGGATAGTCTTCTTTCGACCAGATTTTTGTTACGTCAAACGGATCCCACTTGTACGTAAGCGCGTCTTCGTAAGGCATAATTTGTACATACAGCGTCCAGGAAGGGTAGTCCCCTTCTTCAATAGCGTTGAATAGATCTTCTGTATGATAGTCCGGGTTTTCTCCTGCCATCTGATTTGCAGTTGGCTCGTCCAGGTTTTTAACGCCCTGGTCACTGACAAAGTGATACTTTACCCAGAATGCTTCTCCCTGATCGTTAACCCACTTGAACGTGTGACTGCCGTAACCGTTCATGTGGCGCCATGTTGCCGGAATACCACGGTCACCGTGCAGATACGTGATCTGGTGCAGCGATTCTGGAGAAAGGGACCAGAAGTCAAAGGCCATATCCGGATCTTTCAAGTGTGTCTGCGGATCACGTTTTTGGGTGTGAATGAAATCCGGAAACTTAATAGCGTCACGGATAAAGAAAATCGGTGTGTTGTTACCTACGAGGTCGTAGTTACCTTCTTCTGTATAGAATTTCACTGCAAAACCGCGCGGGTCACGTACGGTGTCTGCTGAACCGGATTCGCCCGCCACTGTAGAAAAACGGATGAACATTGGTGTTTCTTTGCCTTTTTCACTTAAGAAATCAGCTTTAGTATATTTGGAAATTTCGTCGTTTGTCACTTCAAAAACACCATGCGCGCCGCCGCCTTTTGCGTGTACAACACGCTCAGGGATACGCTCACGGTTAAAGTGAGCAAGTTTTTCTAAAAGGTGTACGTCCTGAATAAGAGTAGGACCTCTAGTACCTGCTGTCAACGAGTTCTGGTTATCTCCTACAGGAGCACCTGAACCGGTTGTTTGTACATTTTTACGATCAGCCATGCTTTCATCACCTCTTAAGTATTTTCATATTCCATATGATAACATAACCCACATAAAAATCAATATTATTTTATAACAATTTTAATCTGGAGTTTAACTCTTTTACTATTTTATACTTTAAAAGCAGCTTCAAGCCTTTGAATACCGGCTTTTTTATCGACTCAATTGAATATCTACTTTCTTAATTGAAAATGAGAGCGGCTCTCGAACTCTCTGGGCGAAAGAGCAAGCTTGTACGTTGGGTAATCGTGTTCTGCTCTTTTTACTTACCTTTATTCCAGAAATTCTCTGATTTCTTTGACGAAGCGTTCATGTTCTTCAACATTTATGCCATGGCCTGAATGTTCATATTCCACGAAACGGCAGGCAGGAATAAGGTCAGCTATTTCTTTTCCATATTCCGGAGGGTTTAACCCGTCATATTTCCCGCTGAGCACGAGCGATTCTGCCTCTACAAAAGGCAGCTGGGCACGAAAATCGAACCCCTTCAAAGCATCGGATGCCGCCTGCTCCTGCTCAGCATTCAGCTCAACCGCCCGGCCCTCGATCTGCTTTGACCAATCCCGCACTTTACCAATATCGTGATAGATATACATCGAGGCTTTCTCTAATTTTTCCTGGTGGGAAAGACCGCTCAATTCAGCTTCGTGCTCCGCAAACAAACGGGCAGTGGACGATGTTCTACCGTGTGCTTTAGGTGCTGTTAAAACGAGTTTTACTACTCTTTTCGGAGCTTCGACAGCTACGCCCTGAGCAATATAGCTGCCCATTGAAACACCAACGAGATGAGCTGATTCAATATTAAGCTCATCCATCATTCGCAGCACGTCCTGTATGTGATCTTCCAATGTATACACTTTAGGCTTGTCCGACCTTCCGTGCCCTCTCATATCCAGGGCTATAACACGGAATTGTCCTTTTAACTGATTCATTTCACGTTCAAACATTGTATGGTCCCCAGTCAGGCCGTGCAAAAAAATGACAGGAAAGCCCTGGCCGGCTTCTTCATAATACAGAGTAACTTTGTCCGCACTGCTCATCGTCGCCATTTCTTCCATCCCTTCTAACTACTACATTGGGAAAATTGTACCATAGGACATTTCCGGAGTGGTAGCTCGAAGCGCTTTTATATCCACTCCTTATCGGCAAAATAATTATCCTCCAGTGCTGGTTCCCACCAGTAATTAAAGACCCCCTCGGCCGCCAAACTGCTTCTTTTCCATGTCCGGGCCCGCGCTGCCACCTCCCCCGGCTGCACATTATCCACCCTCCAGGAGGCGCCTCCGATAAAAATATTCTGTCCCGTCGCCTGCCTACGGTTCAGAGAGCGGGCAAAGTCTGCTTCAGGACTCGCCCCCTTTTCAAACTCCTTATGTATTCTGTTTTCTTCCTTCAAACTATTGTACACTAATGACAGATGGAAAAAAGATGTATAAATGAAAGCGGGGAATGACTATTATGAACCCTATGCGGCTGTTACCTTTGTTTACTTCGCCACGAAAAACGTACAAACAATTAAGCGATGACCCCAGGCTCCACCTCACAGCTCTGTTAGTCATTATTATCGCAGGGCTTTCTCAAGCCTTCGCCCAGAACACACGCGACATGTCTCCGCTCGAGACCAATTCTGCCCTGTATACCACCTTGGCAGCTGCCGGAGTAATTGCCGCCTTCCTTCTATTTCAAATCATCACCTTTTACTTGAACGGACTGATTTTAAAGCTTGTTATATTAATGTTCCAGGGCAGAATAAAAGCCCGCGAAGCCCGCACGATTTACGGGCTCTCCCTTTTTCCTCAGGCCTTTATTTTTCCGCTCATTTTTTTGCTTTTTCTTGGCCAGCTGGGAGGCGGCAACGACACAGTCACCATGCTTACAGGAGTCGCAGCGGCCCTCGTTACGGCAGCTTCTGTTTGGACTGTTGTTATCCAGGTGAACTTAATCTCCGCTGCATCCGGCTTCTCCGGCGGCAAATCTTTCGGGGCATTTGTCGTTTTCGCCTTGTTATTAACTCTTCTTATTTTTATTATTGTCCTGCTCTTAGCCGTAACCGCCATCTTCACTTTCGGCGTCTTTTCCGGTTAAACTACAAAACAGCTGCGCTTAAAAAAGACGCAGCTGTTCGTAATTCACTGTTTTGTAAACTTTACCTCTTCCTCCTGTCACCTCTCCCGGGCCGTAAAATTCCGAGGCGGTGACTCCGAGCAGACGGACAGGCTCTCCTCCGGAGGCGCCTTCTTCGAGCAAAAGATGAAGGGCTTCAAGCAGCTCCGCACGATCATTGCTTGCGTGCTCAAGAGTGGCCCGGCGGGTAATTTGCTGGAAATTCGCAAATTTTATTTTCAATACGATACATTTAGTCCTGATGCCGTCTTTTGTCAGCCGCGCAAGCACCTGATCAAGCAGCTCTTCAATGACCGGAAGCATATCCTGCACAAGCAGAAGATCCTGGGAGAGCGTGGTTTCTTTTCCGAGCGACTTTCGCTCTCTCTCCGGGTTTACCGGACGTTCGTCGAGCCCCCGGGCCTGACGGTAAAAAACGTGGCCCTGCTTATGAAACAATTCCACGAGCCGCTCTTCGCTCAGCTGCTGTAAATCTTCTCCGGTCTGAATGCCGAGCGAATCGAATTTCCGTTTGGTCACTTTTCCCACCCCCCGGAAATCCCCGATGGGAAGAGCTTTCACAAAAGCATCTGCACGATCCGGAGTAATTACCGTCAGGCCGTCCGGCTTATTGTAATCTGAAGCGGTTTTTGCAAGAAATTTATTGTATGAAACACCGGCTGAGGCAGTGAGACCGGTTTTTTGATAAATCCTTCTCCGTATTTCCTTCGCTGCGTGCGTAGCAGACGGCATGTTCCAATGGTTTTCCGTCACATCCAGATAAGCTTCATCAAGGGAAAGGGGCTCCACTAAATCTGTACAGTCGTGAAATATGCCCATGAGTTCACGTGAAACTTCCCTGTATTTTTCCATATTTCCTTTAATAAAAATGGCTTGTGGACATCTTCGGTATGCTTCATAGGAAGACATGGCTGAGTGAATACCATATGGCCTGGCTTCATAAGAGCACGTAGCCACCACCCCTCTTGACCAGGGAGAACCTCCAACTACCAGGGGCTTGTTTCGCAAATGGGGCTGATCGCGCTGTTCAATAGATGCAAAAAAAGCATCCATATCAATATGAATTATTTTTCGGAGTTTTTGTCTTTCCTTCTTCATTTCCTACGCCCCCTTATGCGCGCAGCTTTCTGTTTCTTCTATTATACCGTTTCCCAACGCCTTTCACAAACGTATGTTCTTGTTTGATGCCGAGTAAAAAGTTTTCCTGAGGCAGGCTACAGGCCTTTCCATTGCGTTCTAAGGCACTTTGATATACTATCATAACCGTACAAACACAACGGCGTCGTACTACAAGCATGCCCGATTGGAGGAATGTATATGAATTATGAAGTTCAGATTTTCACCCAGCCCAACTGCTCCTCCTGCGCTAAAGTCAAAGGCTGGTTTCAGGAAAACCGCATTTCTTATATTGAGAAAGATATTGTAAACGACCCTCAGGCGAACCAGGAATTCGGCGCATTAAATGAAAAATTTGTTCCTATCACTATTATTACTGCAGATGACAAAAGACACCAGGTTGTTGGCCCAAATCTTAAAAAAATAAAAACGATTGTCACAGCTACAGGCATTTCCGGCCAAAGCCACTAATGCCATTAGCGTACTGCGCTGGTTTTTACGCCAGTGCTTTTTTATATTATCGAGGATGAAAGCATACAAACCTCTTTTCGGCACAGCACAGAATTAAACCCTCCTGTGCCACCGTTTAAATAAAGAGGCTTGCCAGTTTATTCCCGGGGGTAAACAACAATAACAGGGAAAATCTGTGTAGAGGGGGAGTGAGATTTGTGCCTACAGTGCTTTTTGTCCTGACAGTAATTGTTGCCGGCATAATCCTGGCTTCTATTGGTTTTTATTTCCTTCGTAAATTTTATGACAAATTATAAAGAAGGACCGTTCACTGGATGAACCGTCCTTCCTTTGGCATTTTAATATTTTTATTTTTAGCAGCCAGCTTTTCCAGAAATAATGCTTCGTCCTTCGGCGTTATATGCTGGTGACGGGCCCCTTCCTGGTAAACCACCTTCAGCCTCTCCGGTGTCGCTCCTTTAATCCATCCTGGCACTTCCTCCACCCGCTCAATTGAATCGTAAGGAATTCGCAGGCGTATCAGAAGAGATGCATGAACCGCCAAGTGCTCTTTACGCAGTTCATATTTTGTGAAAAACACAATCTGGGTAATTAAAATAATAATAACTGCGTCCACTATAGCCCGCAGAATAGTCCCCGGACCGCCGTCGTACATAAACAGGGCCTGAAAAATGGAATAACCCAACAGTACGATGGCTATGACCGCAAACGCGGACAACAGTCTGCTTCCTTTCGCTCGAAACACCATTCGCTGGTCTCCTCTAATTTTTTTTATCAGTGTCATTCGGTTTTAATCCATACTTATAAACAATCGGCATCAAAATTATTAAAAGCATCGAATTCGTGAATAACGGCAGAGAAATCGCGTGCGCTTCTGTTACGACTCCAATAAACGAAACAATCAATACCGGAGCTGTCGCTACCAGAATAGTGATTAATTCGCGTTTTGCGCTCCATAACTGTCTGCTGTCCGCTATCGATAAAATAAGCATCCAGTACACCATGAACGCAAGCGGCATCATAGCGTCGATAAGCGGCTGGTCCAGCACAAAAAAGAAGACCAGGCGCACAGTCGAAAGTATGGATAAAATGACAATAATCAGTTGACGAAATGACGACTCCACGATGTATTCGCTCCCTATTTCCTGCTTTTTGCTGTTCTGGGCTTCGCAGCAAACAACGCAAGGCCCAGAACGGTCCCCATCACACATTTCACTCTGCTATTCTTCCTTCCATTACGTGCGGAATTCCAAATAGACTCCATTTGGGTCCTGCACCGTCTCTGTATTTTCCGCTCCCTGAATAACCACTTTTTCAAGCTCGAATGCACGCTTTTCCTCCCAGGAAGGCACCACCGCTTCTGCACCCAGAACAGTCAGCCAATCATCTGAATCATACGGCTCGGGGCTCGTAATGACGACGGACTGCAGTTCTTCTTTTCCGCCGATAGGGAGCTCTTTAGCCCAATCCAGCTGAATCTTCGGGCCGGTGGACGGCTGCAGAAAGGTTCTGCGTTCTTTTTTGTTAACGCCCCATCCGTGTTCTTTTGCACGCTGAAGAACGCTGGCATGCTCTTCGTTGTTTACACGGTAGCCAAAGTAGCCGAACGTATTTATCCTTCCCGCACCGAAGGTAACCCGGACCTGGCCAAGACTCATTTCTATCATCCGAAACGTTAACCCTTTATGACGGAAATCATCCCACATAAGCGGAGGGTCGTAACGCTTGATGCGGTAATTTTCCAGCGCAAAGCGTCCCACTACTTCAAACCCGTGGCTGCTGTAAAATGATTCTGTTTTTTCTATTTCTGTCGTCCAAAAATGGTAATGGAACAGTTCCATATTGTTCACCTCTAATGTCCTTCTGCAAGCCGGCTGTGCTCGTGCTGGAAATAGTTTTTGTATTTTGATTTTAAGGCTGGTTCGCTTTTTTCGGCGTTCCCTGATGAAACACAAGCTCCCAGCCTGAATTCGTCTTTCGCCATATAGAGCTCCGCAGCGAGGTGCCCAGTTCGCTCGTTACCGTATAGGTCGCTAAATATAAATGTTCCGAAAGCGGTTTTGTTTTATAGTCAGCTACTGCTCTATGCACGGGACGCTCCTCCTCCAGGCCGAAAATCACATCCTCCCGGGTGAAAATCCGGCCGGACGCTCCGATTTCCTGGAAGTCTTCTGCCAACAGCCGGCTCACTTCCACCGCTGACCGCCGAATACTCGGCTTTAATAAGTCTTCCTCGAGCTGGCGTATGTCTTCCATCCATTTCCACCCTCCTTGTCGGCACGATCTGAGCACACGTAAAACCCGCATCTATATCAAATGATACGGGTTTTTCCACAAACTTTTCAACTTTTATTACCGATTCATAATGATTATTTTGGTTTTCAGCTGATGAAACCGATGAAAAAGCTGCCCGTTATGAATATTTATTAACGATATCAATTACCAGGCGTGCTTCCTCGAGCGGGATTTGTCCCGGGGCGGAGCTCTCTTTTCCAGAAGCAAATATCATCATAGAGCCAAATGAATGCCCAACCAGGCGGGAAGCGATCCCAGCAGGGCCCATGGCCATTGCTGCGGTACAAATAGTCAACTTTTCGCTCAATTCAGCAAGCACTCCTAAAAGATTCAATACGTCTGATTTACGGTTTGGCATAACCGCCATTTTTACAATGTCCGCCCCGTTTCTTTCAGCCTCTTCACCCCAACGATTCATTTCACGGGCTGCCGGCGTTCTTGAGAAATCATGATGTGAAATTAACATTTTCACTCCGCATTCCCTGGTTTTTTGATAGACAGCTGCTATATGTTCACTGCTCATTCTGCCTTCTATATCCACTATGTCTGTATTTTTTGAATGTACTGCCTCTAAAATTAACTCTATCGTTTCTTCATCAGTCAGGCGGCGGTCAGCACCGCCTTCCTGGGCAGATCGAATAGTAAATAAAAGCAGGCACCCCGGAGCTTTTTGCTTCAGGATCTGCAGCACCTGACGCACAGCTTGTATGTCTTTTAAATTCTTAAAATGGTCAGCGCGCCATTCAATGGCATCCGCCTGCGCTAAGTTTATCGTTTGCAGCTCTTCAACTAAATTTTCTGTCGTCTCTCCTGTTAAAGGCACGCAGATCATCGGCCGAGAAGCACTGTAGGATTTGTTTCCTATTTGCAGCGTTTGATACTTTCGATTGGTCATATGCTCCCCCACTCAAATGATAAATGTTTAGATCGTCTCCATATATGTAACTAATATGCTATCATACTCTTGCGTGTCATCAACTGGAAATTGGAGGAACAGCATTTGCGCTTATACATATATTCTTTATTAATCTTCGTATATATTCTTTCACAGTTTTTGTCTATACCGGGCTTTTCTTTATTTACCGGTATACTTGCAAATATTGTTATATTTATTTCCCTGTTTTTTGCGAAAGGGCTGTTCTTTTATTCCGGTATTGCCTTCTACGCCATCGGGACTATTTTATTTTTTCAGACCGGCGCTTCCTGGCAGGATTATTTTCTGTCGTTTCAAACAATGCTCGGCATTCTTTCATTCTTTTTCATGCTTCCCTTTCTCAATTCAGTCATACGGGTAGGGAAGTACGATCACGGCCTTCGAAAATTTATGGAACAGGGCGCAGATACCGTTACTCAGTTGTACAGGCGGAGTTTCTTTGTATGCCATGTGCTCGGGCTTTTTTTAAATATTGCTACATTTGCTGTATTGATGCGCACATTGGACCGGACCTTCACCTCGATTCCTCAAAAAGTAAAAGCAAAGTTTTATACACAGAACCTGCTCCGGGCTTACGCCCTTTGTCTCGCCTGGAGCCCCCTGGAAATCATGGTTATTACAGCTTTAAATATAACCGGACAAAGTTACATTTACATTTTCCCATTTATTATTACGATCGTTATCATAGTCATTTTGTTTGATATTCTGACAGCTTCTTTTAAGTATCCTAAATTGCGCCTCCAGTCTGAAGATGATCAGGCTGATCACTCCGGCACCACTGGCAGAAAGATCAAACAGTTGATCGTTTTGCTTTTGCTTCTCGTCACCTGTGTCAGTATTGTTAATCAGTGGTCCGGTTTTGATTATTTATTTACTCTCGTTTTGTTTATTGCTCCTGTATCTTTTTTATGGGCAGCTTTCATTAAACGCCTGCGCCGATACGCCTTTTTTGCTTTTAACCAATGGAAGACAAGAACCAAAGGGATGGCGAATTTCTTTTTCATGTTTTTGAGTGCCGGACTATTCGTTCAAATGCTTGCAGGGACTTCTCTATTTGAGCTACTGCAGCAGCTGTTCACGTCCATGCATCAGCAGGTTTTTATTTTTTACCTGCTGGTTGGTGCTTATTTTCTCATTTCAAGCTTTATCGGCTTTCACCCGCTTGTGTCTGTTATTCTGCTGGCAGAAATTATTGCTCCTTCACTTGCAGACCTCCAAGCGATCCCACTGGCTCTTGTTCTCATTGTCTGCAGCTTAAGTCCTGTCATGTTCAGCCCGTTTAATATTTCTGTTTCCATCGTCGGTTATCATCTCCATACCAACCCGTACCGGCTGGGCTTGTGGAATCTGCCGTTTGTGATTGGATACATGCTGTTTACGATGAGCTTCGCCTATATTCTTCAGCTCCTCATGTAGTGCCTGGTTTTTACTTTTGCTGAAAACTGTATTATAATCACGGTACATTTCGCTGACTACCTCATTTTATTAACGAAAGAGTGCAGACATATGATGATAAAAGAAAAATCTTTACGGGAAAAAAGCATAGTATTTATAGGCTTTATGGGGGTTGGTAAAACAACCATTGGAAGATTGGTCGCTCAAAATCTATACAGATCCTTTATTGATATCGATGAACAGATTGAAAAAAAGTTCCAAATGCCTGTGCCGGATGTATTTAAATTGCTCGGGGAGCCTGCGTTCAGGGAGAAGGAGAAAGAACTGGTGAATAAATATGCCAATCAAAGCTTGAAGGTTATTTCTCTTGGCGGCGGAGCTTTCATGCAGGAAGAAATTCGGGATGTTTGTTTAAACAACTGCACTGTTTTTTATCTGGATATGCCGTGGGATTCCTGGAAAGAGCGCATTCACCTGCTAATGGCGGACCGCCCAGTTCTTCAAGGACGTTCGCTCGAAGATATTGAAGAATTATTCTATAGCAGGCAGGCGGCTTACGCCAGCCATCATTCCAAAGTGACTATCGGCAAAGACTCCCCAGAAGAAATAGCAGATTATATTACTAATTCCTTAAAAACAGCCTGGAAATTATACGAATAAACAAGCAAAGCTCCAGCCGACGATTTAAATGCGGCTGGAGCTTTTTGACTGCTATTCATCTGCATCAATCGTATTATCACGCTGCAATTTCCACTCTTTAAAGTCCTCCAGGTCCTTTTGCACCTGTTTAAAGACAAACGAGATAACGGCGGCATCATCAATCAGGCCGCCTGGAAGAAAGTCCGGCACCAGGTCAATTGGAGATACAAAGTATATGAGACCCGCAATAATGGCTACAATCGATTTGTACGGCACATGCTGGTACTCTTTTTTCCACCAGGCACGGAGCATTTCGAGCATCAGCTGCAGTTCCTGCCATACGTTTTTCAGCGGACTCTGGTTTTCATCCGCTTTTTCTCTCGCCTGACGCAGCAGTTTCTCCGTCTCTTTTGGGTTCTTCGCGTATTTTTTTGCCCGTGGATTCAAGCGCCTTAAACGCTCCTTCAGCGTTGATTCGTCAATATTTTTCTTTCTTAAAAAGCTCCGACGCTTTTTCTCTTTTGCCATGTCCCAAGCTCCTTTATTAGTTAATATGGATATGTACCGCTTCTCCGGAGAGGAACCGGCGTCCCCGGAGGAAGCTTTCCTGCAGGATATCGCCTGTTTATTCCAGGCGGTCCTTATCCCGCTGTTTGATTTCTTTTCGGTATTCTTCCATTTCTTCCTTCGATGGCAGCGTTCGTGCTTTCATATTATATTCCATTTGAAGCTTCGGTGCGTTTTCGCCTTTTCCAAACGTTCGTTCTTCTGTACGCTGAACCTGCGACTTCTCCTGGTTCTGCAGGTCCTGTACCAGTTGGCCGATATCTTTAGACAGATCACGGAAAATCACGTACGTTCACCTCACTTTTCGGCTTTGTTTTTATTCTGTGCTGTCGCCTGCTGCTCTTCGCTTTCCGTCTGCTGGTTATCTTCGAGCTGCTCGACCCGCTCAAGCAGACGCTGGTTTTCTTCTTCGAGCCTTTTAGCATTGGAAGAATAGTGCGGGTCTGTTTCCCACCAGTCGATGCCCATTTCTTTTGCTTTATCCACCGAGGCGACGACCAGCCGGATCTTAATTGTCAAAAGCTCCACATCTGCAATATTTACTTTAATGTCCCCGGCAATGACGACGCCTTTATCCAGTACTGTTTCCAAAATGTCTACGAGACCGCCTGACGGTCTTTCCATTTGCTCGGGCACTGAGCGTTGTACAGGTTTTTCAGCCATAACATAATCCCTTCTTTAAACCATATTTTGAAGCCTACAGTAAGTTTCCTAAAGGTCCAAGATCAATGTTCAAATCTTCTGTCGTAAGGCCAAAGATTTCTTTCATTTCTTCCATCTTGTCTTCCAGCTGCATGAGCGCTACACCAAGCTGCTCGACTTGCTCCTCTGTTAAATCGCCGCCTTCGACTCTTCGCATCGCTTGGCGCTCCACCAGCTCACGCAGCAGCTCCACTACCGTCATCACCAGCTGTGTGAGACCTTCTTCTGCTTTGTCTGGATCTAATGATATGCGCCCGGTCGGCTGCTGGGCTTCCGTTACTTGCGGATTATTATTTTCCATCTGTATTCGGCCTCCTTTATTCGACTTGGGAAGGTTCTGAAGAATTAGAAACAAATTCTTTCTGCGTCTTCAATTCCGACTGTCGCAGGGTTTCTACAGAAGCGATTAGTACGCGTAAATCCAAATAAACAAGGTCAATCCCTGCAATGGATATCGTTAAATCGCCTTGAAGCACAACCCCTTTATCCAGCACGGAGTCCAAGACGTCGAGCAGGGAAACTTCCCGGTTTTTAAGAGTGTCCTGGGGCATTTTGTTCCCTCCTGTCTGTCAGGCCTGAAAAATGAAATGCTGGCCATGGGCCTGTACACTCTAAATCCATTCCGGTCTCTTCTGCTTCTTCTTTTTCCTGACGCTTTTCAATTAATTGAATAAACGCCTCCCGGTCTTTCGAGTGAATCAGATATACGGCGTTCCATGCCATTTCTTTTTCCCGGTCTGTGACGCGTTTTTCCCAATTCTTTTTTATTTCCGTGCCTTCGCTCCGGGCGGCTAACTCATCATGAAACGATTGGCAGTGCTTCTCAATCTGTTCGTCTGCCTGCGCTTCAATAAACTGGTCCATTTTCTTTTTTTCAAAAAAGCGCCGGCCAGCCGGCATCGCTTCAAGCTCTGCTTCCTTCGCCTGAATTTCTTCGCTGTTCTGCACGACGGCTTCAGTGAACAGCTGCTGATCAGCGTAAGTTTTGACGTTCCATTCTTCTTTGCCCTTCAAATAAGAAAGCTGAGCCGTTACGCTCTCGTGATATTTTTCAATCATTTCCGCAAGGTTTGCTTCCTGTTCAAAAATCGTGCCGAATTTTAACGGGATCGTGGTATAGCGATCATGCAGCTGGTTCATCGTTTCATGATGGTGAAAGGCTTTTGCCTGCAGCCATTCCATTTTTTCTACATTCTTTTGCAATTTTTCCTGGGAAAATTCTTCTTCCGGAACATGGGTTACTACTGCAGTAATACTGCCATGTTCAATAAAGCTGATATTATTGCCCGGCTCCATGCCTTCCATTGGCTCCATAGGAGCTTCCTCATATTCGCTTGTGGGAATCAAGGCATACAAATACAAAAGAGCCGGTGCGCCCGAGTTTGTCTGCACTGCCGGTTCACTCCTTTAATCCTTTTCCTCTAACTCTTCCCGTAATTCTTCCTGTTCAATCTGCTTCGCTCTGCGATACCGTTGCAGCAGCTCTTCCTCCTGCTCTGTGAAGGCATCTTCAGATATTTCTTCCATTTCATACATGATCTGCAGATTGGCGAGTTTTTTTTGAATTTGGCGGACATCGAAGTATTCTTTATCCGCCTCTTCTTTTACCTTTTTACCAGCCCAGACGACCGTATCGAGCGGCCAGGTAAATAATTTATGAATCATACGCTGTTCCCTGCCTTTATTTTCAGGTCAATGAAGTTGTATGCCGGCCATGGACCCGTATACTTGAAATCAGCGTGTTCGTTCCAGTTATTAAAAATTTCGTTTACTTTTGCATCAAACGCTTCTTCGTTTTCTTTATCTATTAAAAAGGCGGCATTCAACAGCATCCGCTCATTAATTACTTCGTTGCTTTTGGCTGCGTTAGCGATTTCTGCGAGCGGCTGGAAAACTTCTTCCTCAAAGCGCTCGTGCAGCCGTATCATGAATTTCTGCGCCGATTCTCCGAGCTGCATGCGCTCGTAATAGCTGGCGTTTTTACCTTTCGTATCCGTTTTTTTGCGCAGGTCTTCCATCCCCGGCTCCTGACGGATTTGTTCATTCAGCCATTCTTTCTTTCCGATAATTTTAAGCCCAACTTCCATTTTGCCGCGTATCTTCGGAAAAATTTCTTCAAATTGATCCTGCAGCTTTTCCATTAAAGCAAAAACTTCTTTTTGGTCCTCAAGGACGTTCCCAAAACTCATCGGAATGACATCGTATTCTTCCATTACTCTGGCCACTGTATCTTGATGAGCCCGCAGGTTTTTCCTCGTTGGATCATAAATCTGCATCGGAGCTTCTGCTACCACCATCGCCTCCTGCCCGCGCTGGAGGGTATAAATTTTTCGCTCTTTGCCCTCGAGTTCCACGGTACCGAAGGTTGGTTTTTCCGTAGTTTCAATAACCCCAAACATATAAATTCCCACGGTTACTTTGCCTCCTAGACCTTTTTCAACTCTTCCTTCATTCTTTTTTGTGCTTCGCTGACATCTTCACCCTGAATATTTTCCAGGAAATAATGCCCCATCACATCAAAAAACAGCTGTTGAAAATCGTCGTTTTTTACATCTATTTTAACCTCATGCTCCGAGCTTAACATCGCGGTCATAACAGCGAGACGGAAGCTTGGCACATGCGTATCATTTTCCCTGCTCGTGGATTTCGCCCAATCCAATGCTTTAATAATGGTTTCGGCTTCTTTTTCACTGATGGATGCTCTTTCAGTCAGAATAGAAACCTGGGCTTCCTTATTAGGGTCCTCCACCGGAATTGTGATCATTCTATCAAGTAGGGCATCCTGGGATTTATGCACACCAGCATATTCCTCCGGATTGCTTGTGAAAATTGCTTTAAAATTCGGGTGCACGGTAATGAAGCTTTCATTACGCTGCGTGCCATAAAGAGGCAGTATACCTTCTTCAAGCACGGAAAGAAATAAATTATTCGTAGACGGCAGCGAACGCGTAAATTCATCATAAATAAGCGTGTGGCCATTTTTTACTGCTTCAAGCAGACGGCCGGTGCTCCACCGTTCTGTAATATGATCTTCACGTTTGTACACTTTCCGGACATAATTGTCGATTAATTTGTCACTCGTATAACCGATTCTTCCACCAAGAAGATCCGTGTTCGAAAGGCTTTCATTTCCATTAAGCAGCGTCACAGGCTGGTTAAAACGACGTGCAAGCTGAAACGAAAGAGTGGTTTTCCCCACCCCGGCTGCGCCTGTGAAGTGTACAGGGTACCCGGAAGTTAAATACTTTTCGGAACGCTCTAAAATCGACTGCATCTCGTCAGTCTCTACGATTTTATTAATGGTGCTGATTTTTTGCTGTTTTGACTGCCCTTGTTCTTCAGAGGTCGTTTGCTTCGATTTCGTACTGGCAGGTGCATTGATTTTTTTCGACTGGCCTCTGTTATTTTGGGAGCTGTTTTTTTGCTGGCTTGTCCGGGAGTTCCCCGACGTGTTGGATGACTTTTTCTGAGTCTGTTGCTTTCTTCCGTTAGTAGTCGCCATGTTTTTTACCTCTCTTTTTTCTCAAAAGGAGTACTTCTCGGACGGGTGTTCATCCTTTGATAGGAAGTGATCTTTTGATCTTTATTCATTGTCGCCTTATAAATCCCGATCAATTGGTCTCGGCCGTATTTTTGAGTATATTCTTTTTCTTCCACTAGTTCCACTTCAATATCCCATCCATCTTCTGCATCCATGATAGCCGTAATACGGACGGGAGAATTCATCGTTTCTTCGAAAAACGAACGGATGGTTTCAAACATGTCACTTGTGATAGGCGCAAACGACTCTTCGCCTTGCTCTTCTTGCGGAGCTGTTTCTTCATTAGCTCCTTTTTTTGTTTGCCTCGATTTAGCTGTATTATTTTTACTGGCAGCCGTCGTAGTATTCACTTCGTCATTTCCTCCCTTATCGTCCGCTTTTTCGTTCTCCCCGGAGGATTTCTGTGAAGATGCACTCGAAGAACCCGATTTCGCTGGACCTTTAATCTGCTCTTTCGGCTGCTCTTCTTCATCAGAAGAGAAAGGTTTATACGAGCCGCTTTTACTATTTTTCAGCTCCTGGTCCTGGTTCTCTTCTGTTTTTTCTTCTGTTTTGGTCGTTGATTGTTTGGCCGCCATCAATATCTATCTCCTTTCTGCTGTTTCTACATGAGCACTTCTCGGTCTCAAATTCACACGTTCAAAGGATCCTACCTGCCGATTGTTGTTCAGCTTTACTTCATATACACCCAGAAGCTGATCATGCCCGTACTTCTGCATATACTCATCTTCTTCGATAACTTCCACTTCCGCAAACCAGCCGTACTCTTCTTCGGAAACCGAAGTAATTCGAAACGGAGGCTTTACGTTCTCCTCAAAAAACTCATTCAGTGACTTCATTACTTCCTTCATCGTATCCCCCGCTTTCTTCTTACAATAGAAATATATCCCGCCATGCAGTCATACGCATGACGGGATTAGAGAAATTTAAGCAAAGTTTAACTGCCCGGCACGCTCATTAGAGTCTGCATCCTCATCGATTTCGCCCTGGACATCGTCACGGAGCAGTCCGACTGCTTCAGCGTAACGGAGCCAAGTATCAACACTTGCAATAACGATACGTGCTTCAATTGTAATCAGTTCGATTCCTACCACAGAAATACGGGCGTACAGGTCGATAACAATACCTTTGTCCAGTATACGGTCAATAACCTCTGCCAAGCTGGAAGAATCTGTACTTTTTTCAATTGTTGCCATAATCTTTCACTCCTTAATCATAATGCTTAATATTTTCTGTTCCTTTAATGGCGCTGATACCTTTAATATCATCGTAGCTTTTCAGCTTCGATTCCTTGTAGCTCTTGATGTCAGATAAGCCTTTTAATTCGCTTATACCCTTGATATCATCAACGCCCTTAACCTCATCATAGCTTCTTAACCTGGACTCGCTGTAAGTCTTGATGTTCGACGGTCCTTTAATATTTTCCATTCCTTTTAGATCGCTCAACCCTTTTTCAGGCAGCGAGCGAAGGATTTTACCGCCCCCTTTCCCGGACTTCTTGGAGCCGCCCTGGACATTTTCCTGCAGCTGTCCTGTAGCTTCCCCCAGTTTTTCCTGGGCTTCCTGGCCTTTTTCTTTGGCCTGCTCGACAGCGTCCTGTAGCTTTTCCTGGGCTTCTTCTCCTTTTCCTTCCAATGCCTGCTTGGTTTCCTGTACTTTTTCCTGTGCATGTTCCTTTGCCAGCCGGGCGCTCTCCAGGGTGTTAAAAAACTTTTTGCCCATATAGGCTGCAGCCACAGCATTGGCAGCCTGAGGATTATTCTTCACCCCTTCTGTAGCGGTTTTCATCAGCTCTTCTTTAGCATTTCCCTGGATCATATTTTTCGTTGTTTCCACGGGGTTCAAGTCAGCAATTTCTTCTGCCGTGTCTTTAACAGGCTCAATGAACGTATCTTCTGTCTGCTCATCGAGGACTTCCTTCGGTTTTTTAAAGGACGCCCATTTAGCGGCTTTTTGACCACCGCCTTTTACTTTATCCAAAAATGATTCTTCATCCGTGGAACTCTTTTTTTCCTCATTATTGGAATGTTCTTCACTGGATTGCTCACCGGATGATTTGTCCCCGGATGACCCTCCTTTAGAATAGGAGGAAAAGTGAGTTTTCTTCCAGGCTTCGTCCGGAACGGAGAATGTTTTTCTTACCTTTGGCTTTGAACCATCAACATATTTTCCGCCTTCAGTTAATAAAATCTTTTTTGCCATAATTTGATCTCCTCAAACCGAAGCATTATTTATTTTCGTCTATTCGCTTATAGGAGGTTACCTCTAACTGATCATCCACCTGCACCTGATACGTTTCTTTTTTCGACTTTCTGCCTTCTTTATTCAACGCTTCAATTTCTACCAGCCACTGGCCTTTCTGTTTTTCCGTAGAAGTAATCCGCTGGGGCTCAGCCACATAGTTCTCAAAGAAATCGTTCACGGTATCCATTACGTCGGTCAGGCTATGGTTCATTTTGCCTCCATTTTGCTTCTCGGATTGGTAGGCATTAACTTCAGCTTCATCCACTTCTTCCGGCCGGCGCTCTATTTCCTGAGTTAACGTCGACTCTTCTGCGTTTTCCATCCCCGGCTCTGCTGAAGCTGCGCTCTGTTCAAGGCCGGTCGCATCCGTCAATCGTCGTGAAGATTTTTTAGAAACCCTTTTCGCCTTTTTTGGAGCACTATCTGCTTTCCCGGTTGACAGTTCTGTCTCTTCTTCGTCTTTATTAGTAATGCTTTGAGCATTTTCTTGATCTTGTATTTTCCTGCCGGTTTTTTCTACCTTTTCACCAACAGTGTTTTTAACTCCATTTATCCTGCCTTTTGTTTCTTTTACCTTTTTGTTTCCTTTATAAACAACTTTACTCGCATCAGCTGCCTGCTTGGCCCCTTTAGCTTTTCCCGAAACAGCTTCTTTAGCCTGTTCTCCTGCTTTTTTTGTGTTATTTTCAGCACTTTTCGTCTTGTTTTCCACGGTGCCTTGCAGTTGTTTTCCCGATTCCTTTACATTGTCTTTCGCCTGCTTTGCTTTTGTAGCAGGCTTTTTAACTGTCTGTTTGAGCCGGGGAGCTTTTTTTTCTTTTTCCTGGCTCTCTGTGGACTCAACAGCATTTTCTTCGCTGGAGGAGTCTTCCGAAGAATGGAGTTTATTTTTCGTGCCTTTAGTAATTAGAGGGAGCGCACCGCCAATAAGGCTGCCGGCGGCCATCAATCCGTACGTAACTTTATCTTTAGCGTCGGTCACTGTACCTCACCTTTCTTATGTGAAAATTAATCTATACGCAAAAACCCTCACCCGGCCGGAAGCTCTCATGCTTTTCCAATAAATTGTTTTGGAAGTAAACAGTCATGAATTCGCTGGGCTGGAGAGGGCCTTTTAATGTAATCATTTAAGCAATTTCTTTTAAATTAGATTAGGGAGAGGATTGCTCCAATTACAACAATAGCTCCAATAACCATCAAAATAGTACGAATCATGACTAACACTCACTTTCTAACTCTAAATTTAATAACTACTTTAATTCGTTTTACCTTTTACCTACCGGGTTCAAACTTTTTATTGCGTTTATTTTTAAATAAAGTTCTAATTACCTATATTTCCGATTCATATTTTTAACAATCTCTTGAATTTTTCTTTCCCCACCGGTATTCAACACGTTACTGTCAGATTTACTTACAGAGGTAATGCGGTTTTCGTACTATTATTTATGAAATTTTCGCCAGCGTGCGTATGAATAAGTCCGATAGTACGAAAAGAGAAAAAAGTACGTTAAGTTTTCTTTCACATATACTGCTTTGCCCTCTAGCTTTACCTAGAATAAAACTCGTAATCAAGAAAATAACTACTTCCTGTACATATTAAAAGGAAAGAGGTGCAGCATGGGCAGCAATTATACTGGAATCGTTTCATTTGTAGGCGCCGGTCCAGGTGATCCTGAATTAATCACCGCTAAGGGGCTGCGTAAACTACAGCAGGCAGACGTAGTCATTTACGACCGCCTGGCTCACCCCGGGCTCCTGCTGCAGGCTTCTCCCGATGCAAAATTTATATACTGCGGTAAACAGCCGTGCCGGCATACGCTCCGGCAGCATGACATTCACCACGAGCTTCGGGTCCATGCCAGACACGGCAGCCGGGTCGTCCGTTTAAAAGGAGGAGATCCGGGAGTCTTTGGAAGAGTCGGAGAAGAAGCCGAGGAGCTTCAAAAGCATCAGATCCGCTTTGAAATCATCCCCGGCGTGACTTCCGGAAGCGCCGCCCCGGCTTATGCCGGTGTTCCTTTGACCCACCGGGAACATTCCCGCTCTTACACCGTGGTGACCGGCCACGGCAAACAGCAGGACGGCATGCCCGACATCCAATGGCACGGGCTTGCTGCCGGCTCCGATACGATTGTTTTTTATATGGGCGTCAAACACGCCGGGTGGATTGCAGAGCAGCTGACCCAGCACGGCCGCTCCCCCGAAGAGCCGGTGCTTATTGTGCAGTGGGGCACTTACGGTAAACAGCAATCAGCCGCCGCTTCGCTCGCCAGACTTGAAGAAACAGTTAACAAAGAACAGATTGCAAATCCTGCCATTATTGTGGTTGGCTCTGTTACAGCAATGCATGCCCGGACGCAGTGGTTTAACCCAGGCAGAAAGACCGTCCGAAACATTGCAGCCTTCACCGACGGGGCCCCGGGGCTCCAGCAATTTACGGATTATCTGCAGGATGAGCAAACCGCTATCTGTCATACGGAGCAGCCCATTGACGCTGGATGCCTTTCATCCAACGCTGAACACGCTCTTTGGCGCCTGCTTGAAGAAGAGCTTGTCGATACCATTTTTGTTCCCAATTATGCATCCTGCAAACGGCTGAAGCCGAACGTCAACCGTATGATCAGCGAACTGCACACCACCGCTTCTCCTGTTTACATTATTTTTGATAAGGAGGCTTTCCCTTCTGATGAAGAAGACGTGTTTTATATAGATCCTTCATTATCATTTGAAAAAATGACGGAACAGTTAAACAGCCTTACTTCTTTTCCTGTAAAAACTCCGGCTGGTATTTAACACGACGAAAAAAATTCAGAATTATCTAAATTATATGAGGAGGTTTCATCTATGAATAAAGAACGTCTCGTTTTAATCGGCAACGGCATGGCTGGCATGTACACCATTGAAGAAATTTTAAAGCAGGAGCCGGACCGTTTTGAAATTACAGTTTTCGGCAAGGAACCCCACCCAAACTACAACCGCATTCTTCTTTCTTCTGTCCTCCAGGGGGACAGCGAATTAAAAGATATCGTTTTGAATGATTATGACTGGTATGAAGAACATAATATCACCCTTTACACAGGCGATGAAGTCACTCGTATTGATACGAATAACAAGCAGGTGGAAAGCGCCGGCGGGATTGTATGTGCGTATGACCATCTGATTGTTGCTACCGGTTCCAACCCTTTCATGCCTCCTATTCCCGGATCTGATAAAGAAGGGGTCATTTCCTTCCGGGACATAAAAGATACTGAAACGATGATTGAAGCTTCCAAAAAGTATGAAAAAGCGGCCGTTATCGGCGGCGGCCTGTTGGGACTTGAGGCCGCCCGGGGCCTGCTGAACCTAAACATGGAAACAGAAGTGATCCATCTCCAGGATCAGTTAATGGAACGCCAGCTCGATCCTAATGCCTCCAAAATGCTGAAGCGTGAACTTGAAAACCAGGGCATGCGGTTCCATATGGAAAAGCAGACAGAGCAGATTTTCGGCCGCAAACGCGCACAGGGTCTTCATTTCAAAGACGGCGAATCGCTTTACGCCGACCTTGTTGTTATCGCTGTCGGCATCCGTCCAAATATCGGCCTTGCAGAAAACTCCGGCCTGAAGACAAACCGCGCGATTATCGTGAACGACTTTCTTGAAACGAGCGCTCCCGATGTGTACGCCGTTGGCGAATGCGCAGAGCATAACGGCATCGCTTACGGACTAGTAGCTCCCTTGTATGAACAGGGAAAAATTCTGGCTGAACGGCTCGTATCCAAAGAACCCGCAGGAACCGGCTACCAGGGCTCGCTTACATCAACCAAATTAAAGGTTTCAGGCGTCGACGTGTTTTCTGCCGGTGAATTTGGCGAAGCGGACGATTTAAAATCTGTGCTCGTCCATGACGATTTTGACGGCGTTTATAAAAAAGTAAACATCCGTGATAACAAGGTGGTCGGAGCTGTTTTATTCGGAGATACCACTGACTCGCCGAAGCTTTTAAACCTTATCAATAAAAAAGAAGACATCTCCGAGGTTGGTAAAGGGATCATTCTTCCTTCTGAAAGCAACGCCCCGATGGAGAGCCCGGTGGTGGATATGGCAAACGAAGAAACAATCTGCGGGTGCAACGGTGTCTGTAAAGGAGAAATCGTTTCTGCTATTAACGAAAAGGGCCTTACCTCCGTCAACGAGGTCAAACAGCACACGAACGCTTCCCGCTCCTGCGGCGGCTGTAAACCGCTCGTTTCCGACCTGCTGAATGCCACGCTCGGCGACGGGGCTGCCGTCAATGAAGTGGAGCCACTGTGCGGGTGCACCGACCTCTCCCACGAGCAGGTTATCAAAGAGATAAAAGCCAAACAACTTTCCCATACACGGGAAGTGATGAACGTGCTGGGATGGAAGGAACCAGAAGGGTGCTCCAAATGCCGGCCGGCCCTGAACTATTATCTAAGCGTATCAAAACCGGAAGAATATGAAGATGACTATGCCTCCCGCTTTATCAATGAACGCGTGCATGCCAATATCCAAAATGACGGTACCTATTCCGTTGTACCAAGGATGTACGGGGGAGTCACTAATTCAGACCAGCTTCGAAAGATTGCCGATGTAGCAGAAAAATATGAAGTGCCTCTCCTTAAGCTGACAGGCGGCCAGCGTATTGATCTGCTCGGTGTCAACAAAGAAGACCTTCCGGCCATTTGGGGAGACCTTGACATGCCTTCCGGCCATGCCTATGGAAAATCAATACGTACCGTAAAGACATGCGTAGGTGAAGATTTCTGCCGTTTTGGCACCCAGGATTCCATTGGAATGGGAATGACCATCGAGCGAAAATACGAGCGGCTTAACACCCCCCACAAGGTAAAAATGGCGGTCTCCGCCTGCCCGAGAAACTGTGCAGAATCCGGCATCAAAGATATTGGAATTGTCGGCCTTGAAGGTCACTGGGAAATGTATGTCGGTGGAAATGGCGGCGTGGATCTCAGGGGCGGTGAACTGCTTGGAAAAATGAACAGTGACGACGAACTGTTGGATTCTATCAGCGCTTTTCTTCAATATTACCGGGAATCCGCCCACTACCTCGAGCGCACCTCTCACTGGATCGAACGGGTCGGTCTCGATCATGTAAAAGCGGTGGTTCTTGAAGATGAAGAGGAACGGGCAAACTTAATTGAGCGCATGGAAGTGTCCCTCGAGCATAAGGGCGAAGACCCGTGGAAGGAACTTACCTATAACGAAAAGAAAAAACAGGAGCTGTTTGAACAGCGCAAAGTAGAGCTTGTTTAATATGAGGGAGGCACAAAGATGAATAGTATAAATAAGCAAAAAGAAATAGCAGTAGCCACCATTGATGAGATTGCAGTGGACATTCCTAAAGAGGTAATTATTGAAGAAACCTCGATCGCTATTTTCAAGACGAAAGACAGCACTATTTTCGCCCTGGAGAACAAGTGCCCTCATAAAGGAGGGCCCCTTTCCCAGGGGATAGTCAGCGGGGAGCACGTCTTCTGCCCTCTCCATGACTGGAAAATCAGTTTACACGACGGGCGGGCCCAGGGGGCGGACGAAGGCTGTACCGCCTCCTATGGCACAAGAGTGGAAAACAATACGGTTTATCTGCTTTTAAAATAAAGCTTTTTCTGCCGCACCGGCGAACTTCCTGAGAAATAAGTATGCGTGCGCGAACTTTCCAATGTTTTTTGAATAAACCAAAAATAATTACCCAACCTTAGGAGGTTCCCCTTTTGACTATTAAAGATCTTTTCCGCTTTAAGGATGAACGCATTAAGATTCTCCATTTCTGTTGGTTTGCGTTCTTTATCTCATTTTTTGCCTGGTATAACATGGCTCCACTTGCCACTACCATGATGGCTGACCTTGGATGGCTTACGACAGAACATATTGCCGCTCTCGGAATTATGAACGTCGCTTTGACTATTCCGGCCCGGATTATTATCGGGTCTCTCCTTGACCGCTTTGGCCCGCGGGTCGTCTTTTCCACCCTACTGATTATTATGGCTGTACCTACTTTTATTTTCGCCTTCGGAAGCACCTGGGCGCAGCTTGCCATCAGCCGGCTTGTGCTCGGGAGTATTGGCGCAAGCTTCGTAGTCGGTATCCGCATGATCGCAGAATGGTTCCCGCCCAAGCACGTAGGCTTTGCTGAAGGGATTTACGGCGGCTGGGGCAATTTTGGTTCGGCAGCGGGGGCTATCGTTCTTCCATGGCTCGCCATCACCCTTATCGGCGGCGATGACAGCTGGAGATACGCCGTCGCTTTCACCGGGGTTGTCTGCTTTATTTATGGTATTGTGTTCTACTTAAACGTTCGCGATACGCCGGAGGGCCATACGCTTATCAAACCGAAGCGTTCCGGCGCCATGGAAGTGAGTTCCTGGAGAGATATGGCTCAATTGATGTTTTGGACTCTACCTATCGGTGGCGCCGTGGCTCTCAGTGCCTGGAGGGTGTTCGACATGGGCTTTATCTCTCCTTCTGTTGTGTACGGCATTTTTATAGCTGTAGGATTCGTATTGATTTACCAGATGTATATGATTGTGAAAATAAACGTTCCTATTATTAAGCAAGGTGTAGCAAAGGACGACCAGTATAATTTCAAAAACGTCGGAGCTCTGAATAGTACGTATTTTGCCAACTTCGGCGCAGAACTTGCGATTGTGTCTATGCTTCCGATGTTTTTTCAGCTCACCTTTTCCCTTACTCCGGCCACAGCCGGGCTTATTGCGGCATCATTTGCTTTTGTGAACCTGCTCGCGCGTCCACTTGGCGGGGTACTCTCTGACCGCCTCGGAAGCCGCCGGAAGGTGATGCTCGTTTATATGTCCGGCATCGTGATCGGCATGTGCGGTATGGGCATGATTAACTCCGGCTGGCCGGTAATACTGGCTGTGCTCATGACGGTACTCACTTCATTATTTGTGCAGGGAGGCGAAGGCGCCACCTTCGCAATGGTTCCAATGGTAAAAAAACGGGTCACCGGGCAGGTGGCCGGTATGACCGGAGCATACGGAAGCATCGGCGCAAGTGTATATTTAACATTATATACGTTTGTCACCCCAAACCAATTTTTCTTCATTTTGGCCGGAGGAGCTTTTGTAAGTTTTATCATATGCTATTTCACCCTCGAGGAACCGGAGAATTCCTTCGCTGACGACTATTATCTCTCCAAGGAGGACCAACTGCTTAAAGAAAAAGCAAAAGAAGCCGCGTTCCGTTCAAGGAAAGCCGTTTCCTACGTTAGCCAGGCTTCTGAGAAAGACCGCTGAGCCGCGGCCCTGGACCTGTTTTGACAGGCTCCTCGGGCTGCAGAGGCCATCGCCTGCCATGTCAGCCATAAACCCCGGCCAGCCCCCGTGCCTTTTACAACCAGGTCAGGGGCTGGTTTTTTTATTTTTCAAACGACCCTTCACCGCAAAAAAACACTGCCAATGCCGGCAGCGTTCATTATATCTGTTATATTTCTTGTTTTTTAGCTTCTGCCGGCTTCATGGAGACAGCTGCCAGCTTGAACCCAGGCATCTGGCAGACTGGGTCCAGGGTGCCAGCAATCAGCCGGTTTACGTTCTGTTTGCCAGCCCAGTGAAAAGGCACGAAAATGGTGTCCTTCCGGATATTTTCCGACCACTGGTTTCTAACCACAATAGATCCTTGCAGAGATTCCAAAGTAACAAGATCGTTTTCTTTAATGCCATACTTGTCTGCTGTTTCAGGATGAATTTCGACAAATGATTCAAAATAACGGGCATTTAACCTCGCGCTTTTTCCTGTCTGCACCCCTGTCAAATAATGAGACATAACCCTGCCGGTCGTTAAATACAGCGGTCTCGCTTCCGACAGCCGTTCTTTGATAATTTCTTCCCCGTGTTCTGGGGTAAAGCAGTGGGCTCTACCGTTACTGTGTACAAATGACTCGTCAAACAGGCGCTGCCTTCCTTTCTCTTCCTGGGAAGGGCATGGCCAGAAGACACCATTTTCCTGTTTAATCCGTTCATACGTGATTCCGTAATAATCAGCCGGCCCTCCCTTCGAAGCAAGACGCAGCTCTTCGAAAATTTCTTCTGCTGAGCGGTAGCTGAACCACTCTCCTTTGCCAAGACGTGAAGCTATCAGCGATAAAATCTCCCAGTCATGCTTTGCCTGGCCGGGTGCCGGGCGGCCTCCCTGTCTCCAGGTGACCCGTCCCTCCATATTTGTGAGTGTTCCTTCGTCTTCAATATAAGCAGTCGATGGGAGGACCAGATCAGCATATTCGGCTGTTTCGGATATGAATAAATCCACGACCACTAAAAAATCAAGTGCCTCAAGTCCCTCCTTCACAATAGAGGCATTCGGATTGGAAGCAATTGGATTCGAACCTACTAAAAACATTCCTTTAATTTCCCCGTTCTTTGTTTTCTGCATCATTTCGTAGGCGGACACACCTTTGCCGGGCATATCCTTCTCATTCACATTCCAAACCGCAGCCACGTGCTCCCTGGCTTTTGGGTCTTCAATTGAGCGGTACCCCGGAAGCTGGTCAGATTTTTGACCGTGTTCCCGGCCCCCCTGGCCGTTTGCCTGACCGGTAATCGCTCCGTATCCTGCACCCGGCTTGCCAATATGGCCGCAGACTAGAGCTATATTAATAAAATGGCGGACAGCCTGGTGCCCGTCAATCTGCTGCTCCACTCCCCGCGCAGTAAATATCATGCCTGTCCCCGCTTCGGCGAAGATTGTAGCCGCCTGATCAATATCACCCCGGGGCACGTCTGCCCGTTTCGCCAGTTCCTCTACGCTGTACTGGCGCACGTAAGCTTCAAGCTCTTCCGCGCCTTCCGTACGGTTCTGCAAAAATTCTTTATTCTGCAGATTTTTATCAAAAATCACTTTTAAAAGCGCGGTCGTCAAAGACCAGTCTTCGCCGGGCTTTAGCTGCAAATGCAGGTCTGCCATTTTAGCCGTTTCTGTCACTCTTGGATCAATCACAATAATAAAGGACCCGTTCTGCTTCGCCTGTTCAAAATAAGGCATAATAGTCGGCTGGCATTCGGCAATATTAGTACCGGCGAGTATGAGGCATTTTGCGTTTGGAATCTCTTCTATGCCGTTGGTAAAACCGCGGTCAACCCCGAACGTCTTTGTCGCCGCTGAAGCAGCAGAAGACATACAGAACCGCCCGTTGTAATCGATGTATTTTGTCTGCAGCCCCACCCGGGCAAACTTACCGAGCAGATAGGCTTCTTCATTTGTAAGCGAACCGCCGCCGTATACCGATAAAGCATTTTTGCCGGAGGTCTCCTGAATTTCCTTCGTCCGCTGTTCAATAATATCCAGCGCTTCGTCCCATTCAATGGGCTTAAAACGCCCACCCACTTTTTTCATCGGGTTGGTGATCCGGTCTTCATGAATCACGTGCTGATAGGCCGAGTGGCCTTTGACACATAACCGGCCATGCGTGGTGGGATTATCCACGCCAACGGTTTTATATTTAACGCCTCTTGTAGTAATCTGCTCCACTACTTCCTTTTTACACTGCATGCTGCAGAAAGGGCACTGAGCCTGGTGCCGGTTTTCTTCGAGCACCGCCGGCTCTATCGTTTGTCCGTAATTGGATCCGAAATCATTCATGAATTGTACTCCCTTCTGGAACCGAAAAATGATACGGCAGCGGTTTTTTCAAACAAGCACTTAACTGGTGGAGCAGCTGCTCTCTTGTCTCCGGATCGAATATTCCTTCCCGTATATGGATGATGGTCATACGTCCGCACCATCCGGCAAATGATTCCTTAAAAAACGCGGTTTCCCGGTAATATTGAAGAAGCGCCCAAATGTACTCTTTTATCTCCATAAAAGTGGGAGTTGAAAACAGCAGCACGGGCTTTTCCTCAAAGTAAATATGGAACTCCCACTTATCTTCCATCCTTAGCAGTCCTGCATCAACGTGATTGCCTTCAAGAATTGAAAAGCCCTCCAGCATGACAAAACGAAGTGTGTCGGGAAAAGGAACGGCTTCTACCGGTTCCTCGAGCTCCAGAGCGTACGGGACCATCCCAGGGTGGTGACGCTCCCGGATCTGGTCTTTAAACACACTCTGCACTGCCGTCATTTGAAAACCTGGAAAGTTGAGAAGAGGGATATCCAGGCTGTCACATACTTCCACCACATCTTTGTCTTCCACATAGGGGAGCTGTATGCGTCCGCCCGCCGTAATGTGAAAATTGCTCAATTGGTGTTTTTCAATAACGGTATTTAGATTTTTGATTAGAGCTGGGGAAATAATTCCTGCTTTCATGATTGGCTGCAGGGTGTAGGTGCCATCTGCTTCCAAAGAAATGTACGGTGAATAGGTGAATGGCATCGTTTCATTGCTGGAGAGCTCTCCTTGCTTCATCTGAATCATATAGAGATAATACGCGATGGCAGGCCGGCACATTCCGCATCCTTCCGGCGTTTTCCAATTCAATGCCTTCATCGCTTCTTCCGGCGTCGATGGTTTTACTTCCATCAACCGGCTAATCAACGCAGGGTGGTCAAGCCCCGTGCAGTCGCACAGCGCTTCTGTTTTGTTTTCTGCCTCCACCTTCCCTTCACAGGCAAGCTTCAGCAGTCCCTCTGCCATACTGCTGCAGCCCCCGCAGGAGGTAGAAGCCCCCGTACAGGTTTTAACTTCCTGCAGCATGGTCAGTTCTTTTTCCTGTACGGCCTGAATAATCGTGTTTTTATTTACATTATTACAGGCACATACCGTGTCAGAGCCCGGCATTTCCAGCAGAAAGCCGGACGGCTCACTGCTTGCTGACAGCAGTTGTTTTTTCTCTGAGGCGTTGATCGGTTTATCCGTCATCACCAAACTCTTTAGCAGATCGCTGTTGGACGTATTACCGTAAAGTACAGCTCCCTGCACTGTTTTATGACGAAAAACAATTTTTTTATAAAGCTCGTTTTCTTCATCGTGAAGTACCCATGACTTTGTAGCTTCATCTTCGATCAAAGACCCTACAGAAAACAATTCCACTCCAGATATTTTCAGCTTTGCCGAAGTACTTGAACCTTTGTAGTAGGCTTTATGCTCGCCGCTCAAACGCCTGGCCAGCACATCTGCCTGTTCGTTCACCGGCTGCATCAGGCCATAGGTCCGTCCGTCATGTTCGATACATTCGCCTATCGCATATATGTGCTTTTCACTCGTTTCCATTCGGTCGTTCACGATTACCCCGTGGTTCGTCTTAATACTTGACGCTTCTGCAAGCTTCAGCTGCGGACGGATGCCAATAGCAAACACCACCATATCTGCCTCCATGTGTGTCCCGTCGCCAAAACTAATCCCCGCTACCTTACGGAGCCCCAAAATGGAAGTAACGGCCTTCCCCAGCAAAAATTTCACCCCGCGCCGCTCCAGCTTTCCCTGCAGCATAGCAGCAGACTGCCGGTCAAGCTGCCGGTCCATAATATTGTCCGCCCGCTGTATTACCGTTACTTCTGCCTCGAAGCGGCTCAATCCATTCGCCGCTTCCAGTCCGAGCAGACCACCGCCAATGACCAGTATCCGGCGCTTATGCTCCGCCGCGTCTACAAGTCTCCGGCAGTCCTCCAGCGTGCGAAAAGGAAATACCCCCTCTTTTTCTACACCTTCCACCGGCGGAATCAGCGGTGATGAGCCTGTAGCAAAAACTAAGTAGTCATAGGAATGCTCCCCCCCACCTGCTGTAATAATTTTCTTTTCTTCCTTTAATACTTTCTCTACCGTTTCTCCCGGATGAAAGGAAACATTATTCTGGTGGAACCATTTATTTGTATAGGTGGTTAAGTCCTCTTCTGTTATTTCTCCGTTTAAATAGGATGAAAGCTGGATCCGATTATATGGGAGCGTTTTTTCTTTACTGAAAATAGAAATATGCACCTGGGCAGACCGTTCACGCAGCTGTTCCATCAAACGGATAGCTGCAGGCCCTCCTCCAATAATGACTACATGCTGTTTTTTCATGTCAGACACCTCCCTCCCGCAGAGCGAAATATGTTTTCCGAACTCTTCACAAACTACTCTCATTTTGTCGAAAAATTACGAATTCTTCAATTACCTTGTAAGATAAGCTGTCGATGTTTTTCCTTCTTCCACGCTTCTGCTGCAGTTAAAAAAGTTGATGACTTGGAAAAAGTGTTCGATAATAGAAAGTAACAATTAAAGAGGCTAAACAGATCGAGAGCATATCGGAGGAAAAGAAATGAAACTAATTGCAACGGATATGGACGGAACCTTACTGGATCAAAACGGAGAAATCAGCAAAGACAACGCCGAAGCACTGCAGGCAGCTTCGGCACAAGGCATTGATATCGTCATCGCTACCGGGCGGACATATGAAGCCGCAAACAGGCCGTTGAAATCGGCAGGACTCTCTTACCCAATTATCAGCATGAACGGTGCGGTTACTTACAAAAACCGACAAGAAGTACAACGCTCTGCCCCAATCACAGAAAGCTCCTGTGAACGAATTTTAACTGTACACCATGCTGCCGGTTCCTACATTGAATTATTTACCAACCAGGGCATTTTTGCCCCGTCAAGAGAAGCATATATGAATGTCGTCGTAGGGATGCTGCAGACAGCCCACCCAGAGCTGACGACAGCTGCAGCAGAACAATATGCTGCACGCAGGCTCGAGGATGAAAACTTTCAGTTCGCAGATGATTTCTTTTCAATTCTCGACTCCAAGGACCTCGAAGTGTATAAAATGCTCGCCTTCTCTTCGGACGCTTCCGTACTCGAGCAGATGAAATATGAACTTCGGGACGACAACGAGCTGGCCCTTACTTCTTCAGGGATAGGAAATCTCGAATTAAACCACGTACGGGCTCAAAAGGGCTTCGCTCTTCAGGAGTTTGCGCTCGAGCTGGGAGTTTCCCTTGAGGATGTTATGGCCCTGGGGGACAATTTTAACGATTTAAATATGCTCCAGATGGCAGGCCGGAGCGTTGCCATGGGTAATGCTGTCTCGGAAGTCAAAGAGGTCTCACGCTTTTCTACAAAAACAAATACCGAACACGGCGTCGCTCACGCTGTGCATGAAATGCTCCATGAATTAAAAACAAAACACAGCTGATCCCCAGCCGCCCATCATTTGGGCGGCTTTTATGACGGCAGGGCAGAGTATGAACAATTTTCTTTTTTTACATTTGCCTCCGCTGCTGAGCAGCCGGTAGGTAACACTTGCCAATATGCAGTTAATGTGAGAATATAATTTTGTTTGCTAAAAGTACGAAGTACGTATCACAGGGATGAATTTGTCATGAATCGTTCACAAACAATTGACAAGATAGCGAACTTTTTCGCCAATATCTCTAATTTTAACGATATATGTGGTACATTAGTATCGGATGAACACGGTTGGGGGGAATAAAATGAAATCGGAAAATATCGAACGAACTGTTCAACAAGGAACCCTCGCTGCCCCGAAACAGGCACTTCGTAAAGTACTGGCGGAAACGATTAAAACAGGGATTATTAAATCCAATTTAATCGTTATGTTTGCAGGGATTACCCTTGCTTTATATATTCACAATATCGCTTTTTTCGATAAAATTGGAGCGATAGTCCTTGCCACACTTGGCTCGGGTCTCGTTATCGGTGCTGCCGGCACGTTTAACAACTTGTACGACCGCGACATTGATAAAATTATGGACCGGACGAAAAACCGCCCTACGGCAACTGGCCGGATGCAGCTGAAAAATGCACTTATACTGGGAAGTGTTATGACACTTACGGGGTTAGGATTTTTATATGCAGCTTCACCGCTCGCAGCTTTTTTTGGTTTTATTGGATTATTCTTTTATGTTGTCCCTTATACGATGTGGAGCAAGCGACGCACGATTTATAATACAGAGATCGGAAGTATTTCCGGAGCAGTGCCGCCTCTTATCGGCTGGGCTGCTATATCCAATGATTTTTTCCATCCGGCAGCTCTCGGGCTTTTCGTTATTATGGTTTTATGGCAAATGCCGCACTTCTATGCTATCGCTATACGCAGGCATGATGAATATAAAGCAGCAAGCATTCCAATGCTTCCGGTAGTTAAAGGGAACCGCAGAACCTATATACAGACAAACGTCTACCTTGTATTGTTAACCCTCTCGAGTTTTCTTTTTCTCCCCGTCAGCAGCTTTATCGTCGGTGTTTCCTTCGTATTAAGCGCAGCCTGGCTTGCAGCAAGCTTTATATGCTACCGGCGGATGGACAGCAAAAAATGGGCCACTACAATGTTCATCTTTTCGCTGAATCATATGACGGTTTTATTCACCGTCGTAATTGGCTTTTCTCTATTCGCCCTGCTTTTTAACTAAAACATGTCCCGGCACCTGTATGGGCCCGGACATGTTTTTCTTTGCCGTTATTTTTACACGGGCACTGGGATTCATTCGAATTCCTGCCCATAATTCTGTATAATGCTTCAAAGAATAGTGAGAACGCTATCAAATCAATATGGATAAAAAGAGGTGAAGAATGACACAACGCATAGCCCTTATCACAGACAGCACCAGCTCTATCGATGCAGAAACAGCCGCGAGGTACAATATACATATCGTTTCTTTATCCGTAGTTTTTGATAATGAAAGCTACAAGGAAAATATTGAAATTACAACGGATGAATTTTACAGGCGCCTTCCACATGAAGAAGTTTTCCCAACGACCAGCCAGCCGTCTGTCGGCAGCTTTGCCGAGCTGTTTGAACAGTTAAAGGGTTCTTACGATGCAGGAATTGCTGTACATATTAGCAGCCATTTGAGCGGCACTCTTCAGACAGCGGAACTTGCAGCTGAGATGGCCGGCTTCCCGCTTTTCACGGTAGATTCAAAAATGGGGGCCGGGAGCATTCGCCCCCTGCTGGTGAGGGGAGCCCAATTGGCAGACGAAGGCAGCACGCCAGGGGAAATACAGGAACAGTTAAAAGAGATGGCCAGCCATGCCAGGGGTTACTTACTGCTTGGAAGTCTCGAACAGGCCCATAAAGGAGGCAGGATCTCCCGGGGGAAACTGATTCTTGGTACTCTTTTAAAAATCCATCCTCTTCTCACCTTCGATGGAGGACAGATTATCCCCTTTGAAAAAATTCGCACCCGAAAACGAGCGGAGAGCAGGCTTCTACAGATTGCTGAGGATGCCATAACCTCCTTCCGTGTCGAAAATATGAGCATTATTTATACTACAACGAAAGAAAAAGCCGAAGTATGGAAAGAAAAGATTCAGGAACTGTCCCCCGGCCTCTCGATTCACCTCTGCCCTCTCAGCCCGGTGATCGGTGTTCATGGCGGAGCCGAAACGATGGGAATTATGTGGTATGAATACGGATAGATAACTTGTGACTTTCCCCTCAAAGCTCTATAATTAGACTGTTCGGCACCATACTTTTATTTTGGAGGACAACGCCCGTGCAATTTAACCAGGAAAAAGCTGACGACTCCTTATACGATTACTTGATCGAACATATAGATACCATGCGTGACTCATCATCCGGGAGTTCTTCTGACAATATTTCCGGGGAATATACAAACCAAAAGCTCGAAGAAATGAAAAAAGTTTTTGCCCAGGAACTTATTCATGTGTTCCGGGAGGAAGAAACCCAGTTTTATGAACATTTTGAAGAAAAAATAGGTGCTATTGTTGAAGAAAATAAAGAAATGTGGCAGCCGATGCTGACTATTCAGGAAGAATTCACCTATTACCGTAACGCTATTTTAGAGCAGATCCGCCTGTTTGTGCATCAATACGAGGAATCAATTCCAATCGATCATGTGCTCAACTGGCAGCGCAAAGCCCTGCAGGCTTTCGACTATGCCGGACGGGCGTTCATGAAAGAAGCCATTTATCATATGAACGAACAGATGCAGCTGAAAGAAGCGATGATCTTAGAACTTTCCTCTCCGATCATCTTAATTCAAAAGAAAACCGGACTTCTTCCGCTTATCGGCCACATTGACGAACAACGGGGGCAGGTTATTGTAGAGCATACGTTAAAGCAATGTACAGAAAGCGAATTAACGCGCCTGTATATTGACCTTTCGGGCGTTCGCGATATTACTACCTTCGTCGCGCAGCGCATCATGCAGCTCGCCACTGCTTTAAAGCTGGTCGGTGTAAAAACTACGCTGTGCGGTATGCGGCCGGAAATGGCCCAAACCGCTGTCCAGCTTGGTATCAGCTTTAAAGATATTGATATTGTTTCTGAACTGACTCACGCCCTTCGTTCAAACTACGCTTTATAAAAATGCAAAGCCTCTGAACCACTGTATGTTCAGAGGCTTTGGTCTGCCCAGGATGCATTCGCCGTGAGACTTTACTTTGCCCGCTCATTTTTGAACATATTTTATTTCCTTCCACATATTTCAACTCGCATATGACACTTGTCATTTTTTCCTCCTGACGTCTATGACTTACAGACAAAGCCTAATTTTTATATCCTATTCATAGATACATAACCCATACAGCAGGGAGCAATCAATCATGAGCAGACAAGAACAAATGCAATTAAAAAAGAGCGCTGCGCCGTATGCACGTTCTGACCATAAAGCCAGTATTATACAGTTATGCAACTCTATCCTTCCTTTATTGGCCCTTTGGGTGCTTGCGTACGCAGCGTATTCCATATCTCCACTGATAACTGTTGCTCTTGCAATCATCGCCGGAGGCTTTATCGTCCGTACCTTTATCATCTTTCATGATTGTACGCATGGTTCATTTTTCAAAAGCAGTAAAGCGAATGACCGTGTCGGCACGTTAACCGGCATCATTACCCACTTCACCTATGCTAAATGGAAAAGAAGCCACATGATCCATCACTCCACGAGCGGCAATCTCGACAAACGGGGCACCGGAGACGTTTGGGTAATGACTGTTGATGAATACCAAAATGCCAGCAGGTGGCTCCGACTCAGCTATCGTTTATACCGCAACCCATTCGTGCTTTTCTTTTTAGGCCCATTTTACTTATTTCTTATTGAAAATCGCTTCAATCGTAAAAATGCAAAACGAAAAGAACGGCTGAACACGTATTTTACGAACATTTCCCTTGTCGTGATTTACACTTTGCTGATCTGGCTTGTTGGCTGGGCTGCTTTTTTCGCTATTCAAATCCCAATGCTGTTCACCGCAGGATTTCTCGGCATTTGGCTTTTTTATGTTCAGCACCAGTTCGAAGATTCCTACTTTGAAAACGAAGACAAATGGGACTTTGTAAAGGCTGCAGTAGATGGAAGCTCTTACTACCAGCTGCCGAAAGTCCTGCAATGGATCACCGGCAACATTGGCTATCATCACGTCCATCACCTCAGCCCGAGAGTGCCAAACTATAATTTAGCAAAAACCCACGAAAATATTGAACCGTTGCAGCAGGCGACCACCATCACTTTATGGACAAGCCTGACCTCCATTCGCTTCCGCCTGTATGATGAAACAAACAAAACATTTGTGAGCTTCAAAGAAGCAAATATTCGCAGCAAAAGACAAGCAAAGGATGCGTTAGCTTCCCCTGTGCCGTCGGATAAAAAATCTTAAACACAAACCCTTCTCTATAACGGAGAGGGGTTTGCTATACTTTTATAAAGAAATGCTACGTCTCATGAAAAAGGAGCCCGTTTATGCATCACTGGTTCGACATATTTCCAAAAAGCACGGGCCTCAGCTTATACGCATGGATCATTTTCTGTTTGCTGCCGTTTTATTTTATTATTCGCTCTGCCGCCTACTTTGAAATCATACTCGGCGTATGTATGATTCTGCTATTCTTTACCACCTATCGGTTATCCTTCATTAAAAAAGGCTGGACGGTTTATTTATCTGTGAGCATTGAAATGATCATCAGCATCGGCATGACCCTTTATTTTGGTTATGTTTATTTTTCCCTGTTTTTAGCCTTCTTTATTGGAAACATCCAGCATAAAGCCGGCTTTATTACCCTGTACATTCTACACCTTATTACTACTCTGGCCGCGGTTATTACCGGCTTTTACGTTCAAAATGAGTTGTTTATGATGCAGCTTCCTTTTATTGCTATCAGCGTTATCGGAGTTATTCTTCTTCCTTTTAACATATACAACCGAAACAAACGCGAAAAGCTTGAAACTGAGCTCCAGGAAGCGAACCAACGTATCTCCCAGCTTGTCGTTCTTGAAGAACGTCAGCGTATTGCCAGGGACCTTCACGACACTCTTGGACAAAAGCTTTCGTTGATTGGTTTAAAAAGTGAACTCGCCGGAAAATTAATCGATACGAAACCTGAACGAACCCAGGCAGAATTAATAGACATTCATCAGACCGCCCGCACCGCCTTAAAAGAAGTTCGGGAGCTTGTATCAAATATGAAAGGCGCGAAGTTGAGCGACGAGCTTTTGCGTGTGGAGGAAATTCTCCAGGCCGCAGGCATTAATCTTCATGTAAAGGGCAGCGCCGCCTTTAACGAAGCGCCGCCTCTCATTGAAAACGTGCTCAGCATGTGTTTAAAGGAAGCCGTGACCAATGTGGTAAAACACAGTGAAGCAGTAAACTGTTATATTACGATCGAGCAATCAACAACCAGCCTTTCCCTTACAGTCGAAGACGACGGCAAGGGCATCTCTTCAGACCAGAAATCCTGGTCCGAAAGCGGGCTCCAGGGCATTAAAGAGCGCCTCAGTTTCATCAACGGCCAGTTGAGCTGCTATTCTTCCAGAGGAACAAAGCTTGCTATTCAAGTACCCCTGGTGGTGCAGCAAATTAAATAAAGGAGCCGTCAGCCATGATAAGAATTGTAATTGTGGAGGACCAGCAGATGCTTTTAGGAGCGCTTGGTTCTTTACTGGATTTAGAGGAAGATATGGAAGTCGTCGGCAAAGCGGAAAATGGACAGGAGGCTTTGGCCCTCATTGAAGAGGAACAGCCCGATATATGCATTATGGATATTGAAATGCCTGTAAAAAGCGGACTGGAGGCAGCTGAAGAACTAAAGGACAGTAGCTGCAAGATTATTATTCTCACCACCTTCGCCCGCAGCGGCTATTTCGAACGGGCCCGAAAAGCAGGGATCAGCGGCTACCTTCTGAAGGATAGCCCAAGCGAAGAACTGGCTCAATCCATCCGTATTATTATGAGCGGCAGAAAGGTTTATTCCCCTGACTTAGTGGACCTGGTTTACGATACAGCCGCCACGCTTACTAAACGTGAAGAAGAAGTACTTACGCTAATCGCCGAAGGAAAAAGCACTACAGCCATAGCCCGGCAGCTATCTCTTACCAACGGTACTGTGAGAAACTATATTTCTGTTATATTTGATAAGCTTGAAGTAAGCAATCGTGTGGAAGCCGTCACCAAATTTCAGGAATTGAAGCATTAAGAATCCCGCCTGTTGCCCCTGGGTTGCATATGCAGCAGGCTTCTGCTATACTATTTTTATACCATATACATGTAGGGGTATAAAACGAAAGGGGAATTCACATGATCGCAACGCTTCCTCGCATTAACGAACTGGCGCGAAAAAAAGTAAACCAGGGACTTACTGCACGTGAACAGCAGGAGCAAAAACTGCTTCGTGAAGAGTACCTTCAAATGATCCGCGGATCGATGGAAGCAACTCTTCTCACCACTACCGTCCAGGATCCCGAAGGTAACGATGTAACACCGGAAAAATTAAAAAATGTTCAATCCTAAAATGCCATGATATAAAAAGCCGGTACGCTTCCAACACAGCGTACCGGTTTTGTTTTATCCTTTTTGCGGACGTTCACTGAGCGTACTGAAAGCCGTCAGTCCAAATACGGTCGTAATAAACATAATAGCTCCCATTGGCACAGCTGTTGTTTCATCAATACCCGCTAGCGGCGAAACAATGGAACCGATTAAAAGCGGCAGCATGCCGAGGAGGGCACTTGCACTTCCTGCCCGGTGACCCTGCTTGGCGATCGCCAGCGTAAATGAACTTGTCAGCACCATCCCCATCGCTGTCATATAAATGAATATAGGTATAACCAGAAGGGCGAGCGGGCCTTCAATGATTGTCATTGCCAGCAGAAAAGAACTCGCACTGACAGCTGTGATCACCGCTGTGCGAAGCAGTTTGCGTTCAGCAATAATACCAGCCAGACGGCCGATTAAAAAACTTCCGGTAATAATCGCCAGGCCGTTAATGCCGAAAAGCACACTGAACACCTGGGCAGAGACACCGTAAATCTCCTGATACACAAACGGTGTGCCGGAAACGTAGGCGAAGCTGCCCCCATGTACGAAGCCAAGCGTTAATGCGTAGCCGATAAAAGATCGATCCTTCCACAAATCGCCAATGGTGCGGATCGTGTATTTAAGTGAGCTCGGCGTTCTTTTTTCTTCCGGAAGAGTCTCTTCAAGCCGAAAACCAATTGTAATTACGATGGCAAGCCCGACGACCGCGAGGAAAAGGAAAATCGTCGACCACTCTGAAAATGGGAGGAGTAAAATAGCGCCCCCAATCATCGGGGCTGCCATAGGGGCGATAGCGTTAATGACCATCAATAATGAAAAGAACTGAGTCAGTTCCTTTCCACTGAAAATATCTCTTACCACTGCCCTTGAAACAACAATCCCGGCAGAAGCGGTTAGGCCCTGCAGCAGTCTCGCAGCAATCAATATGTATATATTTGGGGCAATCGCACAGACAAACGAAGCGGCCGCAAATAGCGTGATAGAAACTAAAAGCGGCTTTCTTCTTCCCTTTGCATCACTAATTGGCCCAACAATTACCTGACCGACGGCAAGACCTACAAGACAGGCGGTCAAACTAAGCTGCACCATTGAAGCGCGGGCATTCAAATCTGCCGCTATTCCCGGGAAGCTTGGCAGATACATGTCAATATTAAGCGGTCCTAGTATCGCAAGCATACTAAGCATCAACGCCAGGCCGATCCGCTCTTTTCCTTTGGGGTTTTGAATCATAATAGAAGGAACACCTTTCTGCTTGAAGTAGAAAATATCCATTCAAATGCTATTTCAAAATTTTTGCATATGTTAGTTATTTTATCCTGTTTTCTGCCCGATGTATACTCGTTTCGCTTCAGGCTTCTATCTCCATTTCGCATCTCTACAGGTGTTTCTAATTTTATTCCTAAACAGATATTCCTAAAGGAAAAACCAGCCCTAGCATAAGTGTAAACACGATCATAAAATACGTAAGAAAAGCGAACTTCGGGCGACGCTCATGACCGATTATATGATTGAGATGAATTTCCATAAAAATAAGAGTCAGCAGGCCAGTGGCAGCCTTTAAAAATATAGCAGGAAAATCCGGAGTCAGGCCTATTAATAACCCACCGGAAATCAATCCCGGCAAGTAAGCGCCCCGCAGGGCGTAATGTATTCCAGAAGCAGGTTTTTTTCTCCCCTTCTTATAAAAAATATTTGCAGAAGCGAACAATATCAGCAGGATGACCACCATTGAAAGATGTGCCGTCACAAGGAATTGTACTATTTGCGGAGTCATTGTATTTCCCTTTCTATTCTTTAGTTCTAACGCTTCCACTATACTAAAGAAAATTTTCTTTGACGAACCTTTACAATTTTATATAACAGTATTGATATTTATATAACTGTTATAATACAATAAGGTTATACCGTGGGAGCATTTTTTCTGCTCTCTTACTCTAAAGGAGGAATAGCATGGTTACGTATCGATCTGCAAGCAGGCTTTTTGTTCACCCTTCTTTATACCAATTTATCAATGAAGAAGCACTACCCGGCTCTGGTCTGGAGGAAAAACAATTTTGGGAAGACTTCAGCCAGCTTATTCACGATTTAACTCCGGAAAACGAGGCTCTTCTTCACACGAGAGATAACCTGCAGAATCAGATTCACGAATGGCATCAGGCTCACCCCCGCTGGGAGCCGGAACAGTACCGGACTTTTCTTGAAAGCATTGGCTATCTTGAGCCTGAACCGGAGGATTTTCAAATTGCGACTGAGAATATAGACAAAGAGATTTCCGTGCAGGCCGGCCCGCAGCTTGTGGTTCCTATCAGCAATGAACGATTCGCCATTAATGCTGCTAACGCCCGCTGGGGAAGCCTTTATGACGCTTTGTATGGAAGCGACATCATTAATGAAGAAAACGGAGCTCAGCAGCAGAAAGCCTACAATCCTGTACGCGGAGAAAAGGTCGTTGCTTACGCTAAACAATTTTTGGACGAATATTTCCCTCTGCGCCACCGCTCTCATAAGGAAGCTTCCAGTTACTCCATCGAAGGCGGACATCTTGAAGTCTCTTTTCAAGATGGCAGTAAAGACAAGCTTCAGCACCCTGAGCAGTTCGCAGGTTACCAGGGCGCAAGCGCTCAGCCGGTAGCTGTCCTTCTCAAGCATCACCGTTTGCACATCGAGATCCAAATTGACTATGGGCACCCCATCGGCAAAACTGATCCGGCAGGAGTAAAAGATGTTGTCGCCGAATCAGCACTTACGACCATTATGGACTGTGAAGATTCTGTAGCCGCTGTGGACGCAGAAGATAAGACAATGGTGTACCGCAATTGGCTGGGCCTCATCAAGGGAGATATTAATGCCTGGTTTCAAAAGGGCGATAAAACGATGACACGTGTCATGAACCCCGACCGCAGCTTTACTTCTCCTAAAGGAGAAGAATTTGTCCTCTCAGGCCGTTCTCTAATGCTAAACCGAAATGTCGGCCATTTGATGAGCACCGATGCTGTATTAAATGAAAATGAAAAGGAAATTCCAGAGGGCATCATGGACGGCGTCATTACGAGCCTTATTGCCAAACACGACCTGCTTGGCAACGGGAAATACAAAAACTCCCGCCGCGGCTCTATCTATATTGTAAAACCAAAAATGCACGGTTCTAAAGAAGCCGCCTTTGCAAACAAACTGTTTGACCGGATTGAAGACATGCTGGACTTAGAACGTCACACTTTAAAAATAGGCGTCATGGATGAGGAACGAAGAACCACAGTTAACCTAAAAGCCTGCATCAAGGAAGTAAAAGACCGGGTCATGTTCATCAATACGGGCTTTCTGGACCGGACCGGAGATGAAATTCACACCTCTATGGAAGCAGGCCCGATGATCCGCAAAGGGGAAATGAAAGCCTCTGCCTGGCTCGGAAGCTACGAGAAATCAAACGTCCAGACCGGCCTTACTGCCGGCTTCGAACAGCGTGCCCAGATCGGTAAAGGCATGTGGGCGATGCCCGAACAGCTGGCCGCTATGATGGATCAGAAGGACGGACAGTTAAAAGCCGGAGCTTCCACCGCCTGGGTCCCGTCACCGACTGCTGCTGCCCTCCATGCTCTTCATTACCACAAGGTAAACGTGCTGGAGGTTCAAAAAGATTTAAAACAGGCGTCTGAGTCACACCTTGCTTCTATTTTAACTATACCTGTGGCTGCTAAAGAAGACTGGTCCCCGGCTGAAATCCAGGAAGAACTCGATAACAATGCCCAGGGCATCCTTGGATACGTCGTACGCTGGGTCGAGCTTGGTATCGGCTGCTCAAAAGTGCCGGACATCAATAATGTAGCTCTTATGGAAGACCGGGCCACCCTCCGTATCTCAAGCCAGCATATCGCTAACTGGATTCACCACCATGTATGCTCCAAACAGCAGGTCATGGATACCTTCAAGCGCATGGCAGCTGTCGTGGATGAACAAAACGCCCACGATCCTGGATACCGTCCGATGAGCCCAGACTTTGAACAATCGACTGCCTTTCAAGCCGCCTGCGATTTAGTTTTTCAGGGGTACCATCAGCCTAATGGCTACACCGAGCCCATCCTGCACCAACGCCGCAGGGAAGCTAAAAGCCGCTTAAAGGCAGAAATCAAATAGTATTGCCCCCTGCCCGGGGGCTTGCCATAACACGGCAAGCCTCCGGATATTTTATGGCTGGACTGAGAGCTTTCTTATAGAAACATAGACAGTAAAAAAGCCGGCATTCTGCTGTTTCGCAGGATGCCGGCTTTAATAATTTTTATTCTTCCGTTTTGCTTAAGCAATGATCACATTGAATCATCGGCGTTTCCTGGTGCTCTGTGATTTCGCCTCCGCAGTCGCTGCAAATCATTGTCGGCATTTCGCTTTGATACTCCGTCATTGTCTCCCTCACCGGAAAAACCTCCTTATAATTTTATATACTTAGCGGCTGAACTGACTCGATTCGGTAGAGCCTTTCATTGCTGTCGTTGATGATTTTCCACTTGAGATAGTAGTAGCTACCTGGTCGAAATATCCTGTACCAACCTCCCGCTGATGGCGGGTTGCTGTGTAGCCATGGTCTTCGTTGGCAAACTCTTTTTGCTGAAGCTCGGAATAAGCTCCCATGCCCCGTTCCTTGTAGCCTCCAGCTAGTTCAAACATACTGTTATTAAGAGCGTGGAAGCCGGCCAGAGTAACAAACTGGAACTTGTAGCCCATCTCGCCCAATTGCTCCTGGAAGGTTTCAATTTCTTCATCGCTCAGCTTGGCTTTCCAGTTAAAGGAAGGTGAGCAATTGTAGGCAAGCATTTTTCCTGGAAATTTTTCATGGATCGCATCTGCAAACTTCTGTGCTTCCTCCAGATTGGGTTCAGAGGTTTCACACCAAACCAGATCGGCATACGGAGCATAAGCAAGTCCTCTGGCAATTGCCTGATCCAGACCATTATTTGTGCGGTAGAAGCCTTCCTCGGTCCGTTCATTGCTTCGGATAAATGAGTGGTCATAGGCGTCAATATCACTTGTAAGCAAGTCTGCCGCATTCGCGTCCGTTCTGGCGACAATTATCGTCGGTACGCCCATTACGTCTGCTGCAAGTCTTGCTGAAATAAGATTTTGTATAGCCGTGCTTGTTGGAATCAACACTTTTCCGCCCAGATGGCCGCATTTCTTTTCAGACGCGAGTTGGTCTTCAAAGTGTACACCGGCTGCTCCCGCTTCGATCATCGATTTGGTTAATTCGAACACATTCAGACGGCCGCCAAATCCTGCTTCCCCGTCAGCTACAATTGGAGCAAAGAAGTTCGTTTCATCGTTTCCTTCAAGGTGCTCTATCTGATCCGCCCGCTGCAGTGCCTGGTTGATACGCTGCACTACGTGGGGAACACTGTTGGCGGGATATAAGCTCTGATCCGGATACATATGGCCGGAGAGGTTAGCGTCAGCGGCCACCTGCCAGCCGCTTAAATAAATCGCTTTCAATCCTGCTTTCACCTGCTGCACGGCTTGATTTCCGGTAAGTGCCCCGAGTGCCCGGACGAACGGGTCCTCCTGCATTAAATTCCAAAGACGATTCGCTCCCATCTCAGCGAGTGTATATTCTACTTTGATCGAGCCGCGAAGCTTCAGCACATCCTCCGCCGAATACGGGCGTATAATTCCTTTCCACCGTTCCTCGTTCTCCCAGGCTTCTTCCATCTGCTTTACATCTTCCTGACGAATCATGTGTCTCTCTCCTTTTTCTTCAGATTAACAAATTGGAAATTCAGCTGCCTTTTCTGTTATAGTACAATTTGTTTGTTTGAGACTATATTATAACAGTAATCAGAATGAGTCAACTGTTTTATAATAATTTTTTGAATTTTTATTATCCTCTATCTTTTAGAGGTTCAACGCCATTCGTTATACTATTTTTTCCTTTAATCGAATTATCTTTCATCATGTTCTTCTGTATTAATACAGAAGAAACCATTTCTTTTAACAAATATTATGTATTTTCAAAGCCTTATCACAGACCGAAGCTTTTGGGGGCACGGGCTTTTTTCATTGACGAAGGCTTCCGGTTCTACTATGATTTACTTTTTGTGTCCGGCTGCCAGAAACGCGTTTAATTATACCGCCTTTTCTACATCCGCATAAATTATTACTTCATTTTAAAAGAAAGTAGGAATATTCGTGTCTTCACCATCCCCTAATCATTGGAAGAATAATGATTGGCCGGTCACGCTTCTAAGCGGTGGACTGTTGATTTTATTTGTTGTCTTTTCTCTTATTAATGCTGAAGCTGTAGGCCAGTTTGTCACTACCACCTTTAACTGGGCCGTTACCTTTTTCGGAGCTTTTTGGCAGATTCTTTTACTTGCCACCTTTTTTATCGGACTCTACATTGGCTTTTCAAAATACGGACGCGTGCGCCTTGGTAATCTAGCAGAACCGGAATTCAGCTATTTTAAATGGCTCTCCATCATCATGTGTACCCTGCTCGCCGGCGGTGGTGTTTTCTGGGCCGCAGCGGAGCCTATTTATCATTTCATGGATCTTCCGCCGGTATTTTCCGGGCTTGAGAGCAGTTCCTCTGAAGCAGTACAGCCTGCGCTCGCTCAAAGCTTTCTACACTGGGGCTTTCTCGCCTGGGCTATTCTTGGAACACTGAGTACTATAGTGTTAATGCAGGCTCATTATGATAAAGGAATGCCTCTTCGTCCGCGGACGCTTCTTTATCCAGTGTTTGGCGAAAAAATCGCCGTTCATAGCCCGCTTGGCACTATTGTGGACGTTTGTTCTATTGTGTCGGTGGCTGCCGGTACTATTGGTCCTATTGGATTTTTAGGCACTCAGGCGGGCTATGGCTTTGAGACCCTCATGGGAATCCCTAATAATTACCCGACCCAGTTTATAATTATTGCCGGTCTTGTAGCTATTGCTTCTATATCCGCAGTCACCGGTATTCATAAAGGGATCCAGCTTTTAAGCCGGTTTAATGTATGGTTTACGATTGTTTTGATTTTATTTATTTTGCTTATCGGCCCGGGCGGTTTTATCCTGGACGCCTTTATCTCTTCATTCGGAGTTTATACGCAGGAATTTGCCCAAATGAGCAGCTTTCGTGGAAATAATGAATGGCTCGGTTTATGGACCGTTTTTTTCTGGGGATGGTTTTTAGGCTATGGCCCGATGATGGCTATTTTTATCACGAGAATCTCCCGGGGCAGAACAATCCGGCAGCTGATCCTGGCCGTATCTATCATTGCCCCGCTCGTAACAAACTTCTGGTTCACTATTGTTGGCGGCTCCGGTATATTTTATGAATTAAACAATCCGGGCTCTGTTTCTAACGCCCTGTTCGAAGCAGGCATGCCTGCTTCGATGATGGCAATCGTCCAACAGCTGCCGCTTGGCACTGTTATCGCTTTTTGCTTTTTATTGGTTACCATTCTTTTTGTGGTTACTACAACAGATTCCATGTCTTACACAATTTCAATTGTAGTCAGCGACAGCGAAGAACCTCATCCTGCCATTCGTGTTTTCTGGGTGGTTATTATGGGGGCTGTGGCTGCCTGCCTATTGTTCATCGGTGAAGGCAGCGTGGACGCTCTCCAGTCATTTATTGTTGTTACCGCTGTGCCTGTTTCCCTAATTCTGTTGCCAACACTTTGGCTTGCGCCGAAGGCAGCCAAAGCGATGGCACGAAATCAAGGTATTACAGCCTCTTCTTCGATTGAACATGAAGCAAAAAAAGAAGCACAGTAAATAATTTCTTTTGGTATCCGATAAAATGGATAGTAATAGAGTCTTACAAGCGTACGTTTTGAATAGGAGGATGTAAGATCATGAATCAATGCTCCAACTGTACGGCCCTGCCTGATCTGGAATCTTCCGGGTATCTCGTATTCTCCCATAAGTCGTTTAAGGTGCTTCGTGATCTCCATGGCCGCCTGCTGCAAAGCGGCTATATTTCCTATATGCAGGGTACAACACTTCATTATGGCTACTCTGCTGTGCAGAAACTAGGCCCCTTTCTTGATTTCATTGAACGTGTATTCCCTGGCGACCCGGCAGATTTACAGGGAACCTGGACAGGGAAAGACCAGCAATCCCACGCGAATATGATTAATTTCCATCAACTGAAAGAACGGCTGACCCGTCCTTCGTTTATGACGATTATTAACGAGCAGCAATTCACTCACCACATGCAGCCGATTACCCAACTGAGTACCGATAAGGTGATAGGGTACGAATTCCTTATGCGGCCGAAGACCGATGCTACTCAGTTCCAGCCGGACCAGCTGTTTTCTTTTTCCCAGCAGAGCGGCCTTCAACCGCTTCTGGACCACCGGTCACGCATCGCATCCATTACCACAAGCGCCAAACATCTAAAGCCTGGCATTAAACGTTTTATTAACTTTTTGCCTTCTTCGGTTTACGACCCGGACCACTGTCTTCTTTCCACATTTGTCAAAATAAGGGGACTAGGCATTTCTATGAAGGACATTGTGTTTGAAGTAGTGGAAACAGAAAAATTTGATAACCTTAGTCACTTGCTCCGTATTTTTCAGACCTTTAACTCGCGCGGTGCACGTGTTGCTCTAGACGATCTTGGAGCAGGCTACTCCACAATTGACGTTATGGAAGAATTGCAGCCGCACTACGTAAAAATCGACCGTTCGCTGGTAGATCATTGCGACCAGGACATTAAAAAACAGCAGCGGCTGGAGAAAATTGTTTCACAAGCAGGCAAATACAGGATCACCACACTGGCGGAAGGAATTGAACGGCCTGAAGAATTAACCTGTGTCCGTGAACTGGGCTTCGGTTTAGCACAAGGGTATTTACTTGGAAAACCAAAAGCGGTGCCTGAGGCTCCAACGCTTTTCAGCTAATTAGAATAAAAATGGTTTATTACCCGGGAAATATAAAAGGACCGAAGCTGAAAAGCCGGTCCTTTTTACTGTATTTTTTTATTTTGCCAAACCGCTTTTAACGAATGAATAGACTCAGCCCAAAGGTTCACAGGCAGACACATAGCAGCAGGCACAAGCTATACCTGAGCGTCATTTTCATTAATTGCTACATTTGAACTTTCAAAAAAGTGCAAAAAAATTAGTCACTGAGCGCAAAATTTCTTTCATTTCTTTCCTTTTTTAACCGGCACTTTCCCGCTATAACCCTTTGCTAGTGTTGGCATAGTTTTTGCAACCTTTACGGTAACCTTACTTTAAGAGTGGGTATGTATGTCAGAAACAATGTCTTCGAGGCAGATTATCAATCAGAACGATAAACACGGCGCCCATAATTACACACCGCTTCCCATCGTTATTACTGAAGCGGAAGGCGTATGGGTGAACGATCCGTAAGGCCGCTCCTATATCGATATGCTGAGTGCTTATTCGGCTGTCAATCAGGAACACCGCCATCCTAAAATTATTCAGGTATCTTCACCCCGGGAGCCCACGACTCTGCATTTAGCGGCCTCCCTCTGGCCTGCGCAGTAGTGATTGCTTCTCTGGAAGTGATCGAAGAGCAGCAGCTTGCCTCCCCGTTCACTCGAACTCGGAGAGTATTTTAAACGAAGGCTTGCTGCTATCACAAACCCTCATATTAAAGAAGTAAGAGGCAGAGGGCTGTTTATCGGCATCGAGCTCGACATTCCGGCGCGTGCCTGCTGTGAGCAGTTAAAAGAAAAAGGAATTCTCTGTAAAGAAACACATGAAACTGTTATCCGTTTCGCCCCGCCGCTCGTTATTTCAAAGGAGGATCTCGACTGGGCGGCTGAACGAATTGAAAAAGTACTTGCTGAACTTTAATAATAGGAGGCTTTTACATGTATACCACCTACCGGCATGAACCCTTCACCGATTTCACCGATGAACAGAACCGCCAGGCATTTGCGGACGCGATCAAGGACGTCGACAAACAGCTTGGCCAGGACTACCCGCTGATTATTGGCGGGGAGCGGATCATCACGGGCGAAAAGCTGGCGTCCACCAACCCGGCCAATAAAAAAGAAGTGGTCGGCCGGGTCTCCAAAGCCAATCCCGCCCTGATTAATCAGGCCTTCGAGGCGGCCAGCAAAGCGTTTCGGTCCTGGCGGACGACCAGTGCCGATGCCCGGGCGGAAGTGATGTTCCGGGCCGCCGCCACCATGCGCCGCCGGAAGCATGAACTCTCGGCCACGCTCGTCAAAGAGGGCGGCAAACCCTGGAAGGAAGCCGATGCGGATGTGGCCGAAGCCATTGATTTCGTGGAATATTATGCCCGCCAGATGCTCGAGCTGAAAAACGGCAAACCCATCAACAGCCGCGAGGGAGAATACAACCAGTACATCTACCAGCCGCTCGGGGTGGCGGTGACGATTCCCCCATGGAATTTCGCCTGCGCGATCATGGTGGGCACCACGGTCGCTCCACTGGTGACCGGCAATACCGTGCTGCTAAAGCCGGCCGAGCCGACCCCGGTGATCGCGGCAAAGTTTGTCGACATTTTAATCGAATCCGGCGTGCCGGACGGCGTCATTAACTTCGTCCCCGGGGACCCCGAAGCCATCGGCGGCCACCTCGTGGATCATCCCCAAACCGCGCTGATCAGCTTCACTGGCTCCCGGGCCACCGGTACCCGTTTGTATCAAAAAGCCGCCGCTATTCAGGAGGGCCAGCAGCACCTGAAGCGGGTCATTGTGGAAATGGGCGGCAAGGATACGGTGGTCGTCGACAGCGACGCAGATCTTGATACGGCTGCGGAAGCTATTATTAACTCTGCTTACGGCTTTTCCGGCCAGAAATGCTCGGCCGGCTCCCGGGTCGTCGCTCACGAGGATGTGTACGACGAGGTTCTAAGCAAAGTGGAACAACAGGCGAAAGCGTTGGCGGTCGGGGACCCGGCGTCCTATGCGACCTACATGGGCCCGGTCATCAACCAGAAAGCCTTTGACAAAATCACCGGCTATATCGAGATCGGCAAACAGGAGGGCCGGCTGGTGGCCGGCGGAACGGGCGACGACTCCAATGGATACTTCATTGATCCGACCATCTTTGCCGACGTGGACCCGAACGCCCGTCTGATGCAGGAGGAGATCTTCGGCCCGGTCGTGGCGTTTACGAAAGCCTCTTCCTATGAAGAAGCCATCGACATTGCCAACAATACGGAGTACGGCTTAACCGGGGCCGTCATTTCCAATACCATCGACCATTTGGAGTACGCCAAGCTCCATTTCCACGTCGGCAACCTGTATTTCAACCGCAACTGCACCGGCGCCATCGTTGGCTACCATCCCTTTGGCGGCTTTAAAATGTCCGGCACCGATGCCAAGGCCGGCGGTCCGGATTACCTGATCCAGCACATGCATCCAAAAACAATCAGTCAGATGCTTTAATATTGCTGTCGGTAATGTAGTATATTTTACAAAGGAGTTTTCCCCAAGGAGGGAGAACTCCTTTTTATCGTTGCTCTCTTCTCTTGTCCTGAGCGTTCATTTTGACAATAGCGTCTGTTTCCTTTAGTTTTATCATGTTGATTAAACCGATAAGAATTCATTAATAAAGGAGGTCCAGCTGTTGAAACACTTGATGAAGCGTTACTTTGATGTGTCACTGATTGCCAAAATTACCACCGCCCTTATTGCTGGCATCGCTGTAGGGTTTATTTTCGGTGAAGATGCCGCCGTGCTCGCCCCTGTCGGCGACCTTATGCTTCGACTGCTTCAATTTATTATAGTTCCACTGATTTTATTTACGCTGATTGTAGGGGTTAACCAGACTACGGTCGGCGGGCTCGGCCGGATGGGAGGTAAAGTATTCATTTATTATCTTCTTACCTCTGCTATAGCAATCGTGGTGGGCACCTCTGTCGCGAGCCTTTTCAACCCTGGCACCGGTACTACACTGGATGGGAGCGAAAGCTTTCAAACTCCTGATAATCCCGGGGTCACAGAGGTTATATTAAATATCGTCCCGGATAATATTGCCGTAGCTTTTACGGAAATGAACCTTTTAGGAATTATTTTTACCGCCTTTGCTTTCGGCATTGCTTTAACCTCTCTGCGTTCATCATCAACCCATAAAGAAATGGGAGAGCGTCTGTACCGCGGAGCAGAAGCCCTAAACGAGCTTACACTCACCGTTATGAAAGGCATTTTACAGTTTATACCGTTCGGCATCTTTGCCATTATCGCTGAAATTGTAGGCAGCCAGGGAGCGAACACACTTCTCTCCCTTGGTAATTTTATACTCGTGCTGTACATTGCCCTTGCGGTGCAGCTTGGCCTTTATATTGTCTTTCTTTTAGCCGCCAAAACTAATCTCGGTGCCTTCTTCCGGGAAGCGCGCACTCCGATGCTTACAGCCTTTGTCACCCAGAGCAGCTCAGGTACGCTCCCTCTCACATTAAACGCTGCCCGTGACCTTGGGTTAAAGCAGAGCCTCTACGGCTTCAGCCTGCCTCTTGGAGCGACAATTAACATGGACGGTGCCGCCATCCGGGTCGCTGTTTCCGCCGTTTTCGCAGCAAACGTTGTAGGTGAGCCGCTCAGCTTTGTTGCTATTCTTCAAATTGTAATTGTCGGTACTCTGGCAACGGTCGGTACTGCAGGGGTTCCCGGCGCCGGCATTATTATGATTGCCACAGTATTTTCTCAGGTCGGCCTTCCGATGGAGGCAGTAGCGCTTTTAACCGCTGTTGATGTACTTGTCGGCATGGGAGCAACTGCTTTAAATGTCACCGGAGACCTCGTTGGAACAACACTGATTAATAAAACAGAAAAAACAGGCAGCACCACTGCTGAAAAATGACAAAAAGCCGCGGCCTCTTAATGAGACCGCGGCTTTTTGTTAATCCACCGGGCGCCTTCCCGGCTCCATATCAGAATTGGAGGCCGTCATGACTGGCGTTACCGTCAGGTCGGAATACACCCGGTTTTGACAGGAGAGTCTGATATTTTCATCGGTAATGTCTTTGTTTTCGAGAACCGCGGCTTCCGGAGCTTCCTTTGGTCCAAGCTCCCCTTCGTTCACCTCGCACCTGCAGGTAGTGCATCTGGCATTCCCACCGCAGCGGTGCAAAATGTCGACGCCATTATCTTCAAGCGCAAGTACAAGTTTCTTTCCTTCTTCCACTTCAAATGAACCGTATCCTTTTACATGAATCGTTGGCATATTGATCCCCCTTGTAAAATGAAATGCACGTAAAGCGTAACACTTGAGTGTTTTATTGTATAACTGTTCTCAATGAAAAGGACCGTAGAGGGCTGGGGTTTATTACTATGAGCTACTGTCTTTTTCTAATGGCACAGCTTTTATAACAGTTAATAAACCGATCATCACTATAACTAATAAAACGAAATTGCAAATAAAGGTCAGCCAAAAATCTTCAACTACAGTGGTTATTAAAGCAGATAACGAAATAGCGGCAGCGATTATCACAAAAGTCCAATTCTGTGTGCTCCGGGAAAGAAGGTAGCCATGCCCACAGCAAGGACAGGCTATTTTCTCATTCAGCTGCTTAAATAGAAATTTTTTGATTGGTATTATTTTTTTGCAATAATTACATCTTCTATTTTCTTTCATCTTTATTCTCCTTATGCCTCCTCATCTTCCTCGAGCGGTACAAATGCTACATATTCGACTATGGTGGAATTCACTTCTCCCTGACTATTTTTTTCAACGAGCAGCAGTTCCTGCCCCATACGGCCGCCTACGGGCACCATCATTTTTCCGGGAGCTGCCAGCTGCGCCACTAAGGAATCCGGCACAGTTTCAGCTGCCGCTGTCACCATAATGCGGTCGTAAGGCGCATGCTCTGCCCATCCTTTGCTCCCGTCGCCCAGCCGGAAATTAATGTTCGCAAACCCTGCTTCCTTAAGACGCGTCTGGGCCCTTTCCTGCAGCGGCGGGATTCGTTCGACCGTATAGACATGGTCTGAAAATGCTGCTAATAGTGCCGTCTGGTAGCCGGAACCGGTGCCAATCTCAAGAACCCGGGAGGACGGATTCACGTCCAGCTCCAGCGTCATTTTTAACACGAGTGACGGCTGGGAAATCGTTTGTCCGTGCCCAATCGATAAAGCCTGGTCCCAATTAGCAAGGGGCTTGTCTGTATCCATATAAAAGCTGCGATCCATGGTCCGAAAATAGTTTCTTATCTCTTTATCCCTATCATTTTTCGACATAAGCCTTCTCCTTTCTTATTATTTTCCGAATGCTGGCTATTTAGAGTTTTGCTATTAATATTCTTTTCCCGTCTCTTTTCTTTTCCATTCCTTTCCCTTGAAAAAATCGAATGAACCAAGCATACTTTTAGACAAATAGGGTTATTCGTACTACGATTACTCTATACTCGCAATGAGGCGAAATGAAGGAGGCACTCTTAAATGGCTATTGTACACGTATCAGACCAGGATTTTTCCCAACAAATTTCCGAAGGGGTCGTTCTAACTGACTTTTGGGCACCTTGGTGCGGACCCTGCAAAATGATTGCTCCGGTTCTCGAAGAAATTAACGAAGAAATCGGCGATAACGTCAAAATTGCTAAATTAAACGTGGATGAAAATCAGGAAACTGCCGGTAAATACGGTGTTATGAGCATCCCGACGCTCATGATTTTCAAGGACGGCGAAATGGTAGAACAAATCGTCGGCTTCCAGCCAAAGGATCAGCTCCAGGGTCTGCTTGAAAAACACATGTAATTTTTCTTTATTAAAAATCCCACGCTCACAGCGAGCGCGGGGTTTTTTCTTTTACTTATAGTGCTCCCATTCCTTTTCCTGGATCGCTTCATTCTTTCTTTGGCTTTTTCTTCCCCACCAGGATACAAGCAACGGGCCGGAAATATTATGCCAGACGGAGAAAACAGCGCTCGGAAGCGCAGCGAGCGGCGTGAAGTGGACCGTAGCCAGCTGGGTGCCAAGTCCCGAATTTTGCATTCCGACTTCAATTGACACCGCCCGGCGTTTTGTTTCATCCAGGCCAACCATTTTCGCCGTGCCGTAGCCGAGAGCCAACCCAAAGCTATTATGGAGCACTACTGCCACAAAGACTAACAACCCTGTCGCAGCAATATTTTCCTGATTTGCTCCAACAACTCCAGCTACAATAGCAATAATGGCTGTCATAGATACAACCGGAAGTACCTGGACGCTTTTTTCCACGGTTTGTGGAAACAGTTGTTTAATAAATAAACCAAGGGCAATAGGTATGATAATCACCTGAAAAATGGATAAAAACATTGCCAGAGGATCCACCGGCAGCCACTCATCGGCAAGCACTAAAAGAGCAAGCGGTGTCAGAAGCGGCGCAAGCAGTGTCGAGACGGTCGTCATAGCAACCGATACCGGAAGATCCCCTTTCGCGAGATACACCATAACGTTTGATGCCGTTCCGCCCGGACACGCGCCTACAAGAACGAGACCTGCCGCTATTTCGGGCGGAAGCTGCAGAATAAGGGCAATAATAAAGGCCGCAAGCGGCATGATCACAAACTGCGCAATGACCCCGGTCAGTACTGGAAGGGGCTTTTTTGCCACAATGCGGAAATCGGACAGGTTCAGCGTAAGTCCCATTCCAAACATTATGATTCCAAGTAAAATAGTTATGTATCCAGTAATCCCTACAAATACATCCGGCAGCAGATAAGCAATAAATGCAACAATTAAAACAAAAACAGCAAAATATTTATTTACGAATATATTCAGGCTGTTCATTCTCCCACTCCTTTATTTTCTCTAAATTATGAAATATTTAGCATTTTAACGCTATTGTATTTATATTTCAATGCTTTAACGGGAAAAAGAAAGTGGACAGCTTTGTTTTCTTTTATATATTACTTCATTGAATCTGGCTCTTATTAAAAGCCATCTGTTTGAAATTGAGAATCTTTGGGCACGTTTTGCCAACACATTTATACTATAATGGAAAGAAATTTGTTAGGAGGCGGTTAAGTATGTGGTGGTGGAATTTCAATCATGATGGCCCGGCTTTCGAGTCTTTTGGCATCGACCAGTTAATGGTGTGGCTCTGTCTTGCACTCGCCTGCTTCAGCATAATTCTTTTTCAAAAATACCTCCGCCGCTCGCCCTTAGCCAGCCAGACAATTAAGTGGCTCATTGTTTTCATTTTCCTGCTCGGCCAGCTGTCTCTGCAGCTTTTTTATATTACCAACGGCATCTGGGATCCACGTTTTTCGCTGCCGCTTAAGGTCAGCGACCTGGCCTGGATAGCGGTCGTTATTATGCTTATAACCGGCAGCCGTTTTTGGACTGCCTTCGCGTTTTATGCCGGTACCTCCAGTGCTTTACTTACTATAGTATTTCCAGATATAGAAAGGTACGGTTTTCCTCATTTCCGATTTCTTCACTTTTTTATTACGCATGCACTGATTGTCGTGGGAGTTGCTTATCAGGTGGTTGTACGGCGCGTCTTTATCTCTTTTCGTTCTTTGTTTACCGTTTGGGGAGCTCTGAACGTTGCTGCTGCTTTGGTATTTTTGGTAAATCTCTATTTCGGCGGCAACTACATGTATTTAATGGAAAAGCCGGCATCTCCTTCGCCATATGATTTCTTTGGTCCATGGCCGTACTATTTACTCACGCTTCAAGCAATTGCCATGTATTTAATGGAAAAGCCGGCATCTCCTTCGCCATATGATTTCTTTGGTCCATGGCCGTACTATTTACTCACGCTTCAAGCAATTGCATTGGCTGCATTTGTATGCCTGTATGCAGCCTACCGCTTCATCCTGAAGAAATTTCTGCTTTTTTAATTTTCTTGTGCTTAAAACGAAGACATCCCACTCCACTCCTGCAGCCGGTAACGCCAATAAAGAAGATGGGAACTATTTTTATACTTTCTGTAATCCAGCGTATGTGTGCCATCGGAATTATTCCACAACCGTTGATAATAATTTCGCACTTCTTCTACAGCCTCCGAGTTCGCACTTCTTCTACAGCCTCCGAGTCATTACTGCCGGTAATAACCATATCGGTTTCTAAATTGTAATTGTCCAAATTTCTTCTCGTCATATTCGCCGAGCCGCCAATTACTACTGTCTCCTGCTCTTTTTCCATCATCATCATTTTGGCATGATATTGTACTTCCTGAGCATGATACCACCGGATATTAATATGGCCATTTGATTTCTCCACGAGCTCGTAAGCTGCCGGCTGATTAGGAATGCCTATTTTTTCGTTCCCAAAAGCCTCTTCATTAATATCCAAAATAATATTAATGTGGGCTCCCCGGCCTGCCGCGTCGATGAGTGCTTCAATGACATCACGGTCCGCTAAATAAAACATCCCCATGCGTAATTTTTCTCCCGGGGAGAGGTCGTGGATTTCCCTCAGCACACGCTCTTTGATTTTACGTTCCGTTAAAAGCTGCACTTTATACTCTCCAGTGCCCTGGGGCACCTCCACTTTAGAGATAAAAGAGTCAAATCTTTCTCCTGAACGGCCTGCCATTTCCGCTACCGCTTTTTCCGTTTTCAACAAATCCTTCAGTACAGCGCCCCTGACTTCAAATCCTGTGTTCGCATGATACCCACTGGCATCATGAGGATTCGCTGAAGTGACCATGCCTGCCTTCTCTGTAATCAGCGTTTTCCGGTGATTGGCTTTAAAATTTAAAATTTCTAAATAAGAATGAATTGTCACATCCGGAGCATCGCTGCTGAAGAAGTTAGGAAGCCACCCTCTTCGATGGTTGTCGAACCACTGCACAAAGGTCCGGTAAAACCACGAGTATATCGGATTCGAATCTCTTAGAGCAGTCAGTTCTGTGAAAATAACTTCAATACCGTTTTCTTCGAACCGCTGAAAATGTTCCGGCATATAAGCTCCGTAAAAGGTGTTCACCGGATCTGTTAAAACTATTATTTCTATATTAGGATCCGATTCCTTTTTTTGGATTAAAGCTTCCGACAGACGCCTCGTCAATGGCGGAAAATCCGCTTCTGCATCCTGCTCGCTGTTAAAATAGAACATATCCATTACGATAAACTGTTCTGCTTCTTCAATGGTCTCTATTGCTTTATCGAATATTTCTTGCTCTACTATTTTTGATTCCGCAGAGGACAGGTAGGTATGGTCTTCAAGAAAACGAACATGGGCTGTGTGGTACTCTTCACCCTCATAGGAGACATTCGCAGGCAGAGGTTTATTATTTCCATAAACAGCAATCACGATGGCAGCTGAAATAATACCAAATAAAGCTGCCAGCATCCACTTCCTTCTAAGATATTCTCTTTGAAATATCTTCGGGATTTTCTTTTCCATAACAGTGCCCCTTCAATGGTTGTGTCTTTCTGCTTTTTTCTTCACCCAAAGTAACGGACGCCACTGCTCTCTCCGTTTCAAACCATCCTGATAGTGCCCTATTCCCGCTGGATTTAATTAGTAAAATTTTGATCTCATTATGCTTCACAAAATTCACCTGAATAGTCACTGAGTTATTGCAGCAAAATATGTATAATTGAAACTTATTATGATTTATTATTTTATATTACAAAATTGTTACAAGTATATTACTGTTAACCTTCAAAGGAACTACTTATTACCCTTAATATTTGAATAGAAAACATCCTATTTCAGTTCACTGCCATTTTTATACATAGTCTTTTTTACCTAAATGACAGCTTTTTTAATCTTTTATCAAATATTCAAACTATTAATAATTTATTTAGATTTTATTGCTTAAATTATTTCAATAACGCTTTCATGAAAGTATTTTTATTAAAACTATATTACAAAACTTCCACGTTATTGAATTGTTTTTCACATTCTTATAGAATTGGATTTGTAGAAAAACACATACTAAAGACTCACAAAAATACATTTAGGAGGTGCAGCTTCACTTCGCTTTATCCATCAATCTGTCTGCCATTTACACTTATAAAATCTAGTATTCCCATCGAAAAACTTATCATTATACTCCTACATATATAAGACAGCGGATAGCAAATGCAAGTGAACATACATAATGAAAAAATATTTATTTGGAACAGCAGTAACAGCAGGAGTACTATTCGCAGGCCCCCAGGCTGCGGATGCAGCAATCAATGACCATGGTTCTTTATCCTACGGGGACGTAAATTCTTCTGTAAATGACCTTCAGGAAGCATTAAAAGAAGAGGGGTATTTTGAAGGATACACCGGCTCCCGCTTCGGCCCTAAAACATTGCAGGCTGTAAAAGATTTCCAATCAGCAGAAGGAATTTCATCACCAGCCGGTAACTATTATGGAGTAGCAGGACCTTCGACCCAGAGCGCGCTAATGGATATAATTGGCTCTAGTTCATCCTCAAACACCTCGGGCAGTTCGGGCTCCACTTCCATTGGAAGCCATGGCTCTTTGTCCTACGGTGATGTGAATTCTTCCGTAAACGCCCTGCAAAAGAAATTAAAGGAGCATGGCTTTTTCGAAGGGTACACCGGCTCCCGCTTTGGTCCTAAAACGCTCCAGGCTGTTAAGGATTTTCAGTCAGCAACAGGCATCTCTTCTCCGGCTGGAAACTACTACGGTGTAGCAGGACCGTCCACGCAGAGCGCCCTGATGGATTACAACGGGTCTTCTTCAAACGATGATGAACTGGTAGGAGGCCTCTCCACTGGCACTGGCTCAGACATTGTCAGCACTGCGAAGCAGTATTTGGGAACCCCTTATGTTTGGGGCGGCGAGTCGCCAAGCGGTTTCGATTGCAGTGGATTTGTTAATTACGTATTTGATAAACACGGCAAGAGCATGCCTCGTACTGTGGCATCTATTTACCGTGCAAGCACAAAAGTATCCAGCCCGTCCGTAGGAGACATTGTTTTCTTTGATACAAGAGGCGGCGCTTCTCACGCTGGTATTTATATGGGAGATAACAAATTCATTCACGCAGGTGCTTCCACCGGCGTTACTATCTCAAGCATGAACAGTTCCTACTGGGCTCCGCGTTACATGGGAGCAGGCGAAATTTAAACAATCTCAGCAAAAAAGCCAGGAGCTCCTCTAATGAGGACTGCTGGCTTCTTCTGTATTTTCGCTTCCGGTTTATTTACAAGTAATGTTCGAGCGCATAGGCGACACCGTTTTCTATATAGCTTTTGGTCACATGATCCCCGGCCTCTATCACTTCTTCCACCGCGTTTCCCATGGCAATGCTTGTACCGGCAACATCAAACATGGATAAATCATTCAAATTGTCTCCAATCGCCGCTGTATTTTCGAGCGGCACGCCCATTTCTTCAGCCATACGCCGCAGCGCATATCCTTTGCTGACGCTTTGATGCGCGATCTCAAGCTTTGTAATGCCAGAGGAGGTCAAAGAGACATCTGTACGCGGCTCCAGCCGCTCCCGAAGCTCTTTTAATTTTTTCTGATCGAAGGACAACACGAATATTTTATAAATTTCTGCAGTTGCCGGATCCACATCCCGGTAGTCTTTCATATAGCCCGTGCCGTGCTGGGCATATTGGATGCCCATTTCTTCCTCTGACCATGCTTCTGTTACTTCTCCGCCTTCTTCCTGTATCTTCTGCACTTCTGTCCTGAGCCTGTCTTTGCCGCCTTCAAGCAGTATAACTCCCTGATTCGTATATATCTCGTAATACCATCCTTCATTTTCAAGCTCGGGAAGCAATTCATTGGTGATCCCTTCTGGCATAACGAGCTGGTCAATACTCTCTCCATCTTGATAGGTCCAGGCCCCGTTTCCGACCATCATCGGACAGTCCAGGCCAGCAAGTTTTAAAATATCTTCCGTATCCTGCAGTGATCTTCCTGAGCAGACGGCTACTATATCTCCTTTTTTCTGTGCGGCCTTTATCGCTTTTACATTTTCTGAACTAATGGAACGATCTTTTTTAATAAGTGTTCCGTCTAAATCAACAGCTATTAGCTTCATTTCTGGTTTCCTCCTATGGTAGTAACGATATGAACCTTACTTATTTACTTTTATCATAAACTTTTGCCGATGTCGCGAATAAATTTCCAGCAGGAGCCCATGAATATGCTATTCCAAGTTATATAACCTGTGGAAGTATGTTTTAATAAAAGAAAGACCTTCATAGAAACGGGGAATTGCAATGAACCAGGCAGCGGACACTTATTGGAAACATTTTTGGCAGCAGCGAAACGAAGCCCCTCCCGAACAGGTAACAGCATGGTCCTTTGGCGTGGACCCCGACGAGCTTGCTGAGCTCGTCGTTTCCGGCGTCAAAACGGCTACATGTTCTGCTTACATGTTCTATGAGATAGAAAACGAACCTCTCCCTTCTATAGGAGATTACAGCATCATTTTAAACAAAGCTGGCGACCCTGTGTGTATTATTCAAACCACCAGTGTCAAAATTATGCCGATGAACGAAGTCCCTGAAGAATTTGCCGAAGCTGAGGGGGAAGGCGACCGTTCATACGAATATTGGTGGAATGCGCACGAACAATTTTTCACGGAAGCACTCGAAGAAGTTGGGGAAATATTCCGGGAGGATATGACAGTCGTCTGTGAACGGTTCGAAGTAGTGAAATAAGGAAGGCTCTATGAAAAAGAAGCTGCCTGCAAGCAGCCTCTTTTTCTATTCTACCGGTTGTAATTTATACACTTCTCTTGAAACAACAAGGTCCTCTGTATTTTTGCGGTAGGCCTGGTAATGTTCGGTCTGAATATGCTGTTGAACAGCTTCTTCATCTTCCCACTTTTCTGAAAAGATAAATACTCCGTCCTGCGCCTCCGATTCATACAAAACATATTCAATGCATCCCGCTTCTTCCCGCGACGGAGGCAGGGCCTTCTTAAGCTCTGTTTTTAAAGCTTCTTCTTTTCCGGGCTCTGCCTGCAAAAATGCTTTAATGGTTACAGTCATTCATCTTCCTCCTTTATAAATTAATTATACGGCGTTACGTTCTTTTAATGCACGCTTCACGATTCCACATAATAAAGCAGCCATAGACAGAAAAAATTCACTTCTTTGCTTACTTTGGCATATCCATACAGTAGAATAAGGAACAACAGCAATTATTGAGGCGGGGTGATCAGCAGTGTACGAGAAATTACAGTCTCTTACAACGGCAGAACAGGCGGAATATATTACCGAATACCTGGTGGAATGGAACAGCGTGAATGCTTCAGATGGGGAGGTGTCTATTGCCCGGGAGTTGCACCGCATTCTGCAGACCTTTCCTTATTTTCAGCAGTATCCGGACCGTACCTGGATAGAACCGATTCCCGGAGACCCTCACGGACGCCAGAATGTGTTTGCCTTTATCAAAGGACCCTCCTCTTCAGCTCAAACGGTTCTTTATCATTCCCATATCGATACCGTAGGAATTGAAGATTATGGAAATATTAAGCATCTGGCCTGCTCTCCGAAAGAACTGCTTTCTTATTTTCAAAGCTACGCCAATGACCTTGAAGCGCAGGCAGATGCAAAAAGCGGAGACTGGATGTTCGGACGCGGATCCGTGGATATGAAAAGCGGTATCGCCGTGCATTTAGTAAATCTGCTTTATTTTTCTGAGCATACCGAGGAGCTTAATGGCAATATTCTGCTTTTATTAAATCCAGATGAAGAAAGCGAGCACTGCGGCCTTATCGGCGCCCTTCCTGTTCTTCGTGATTTGAAGCGTTCCCACGACCTTCAGTACCTTCTCGCGATTAATAACGACTTTATCGCTCCTCTATACGAAGGAGATACAACAAAATACATTTATACAGGGACTGCCGGAAAACTGCTGTCTGCCTTTTTTGTCTTTGGGCGTGAAGTCCATGTTGGCGATACGCTTGCTGGTGTAGATCCTAACTTCGTTGCTGCCAAACTGACAGAACGTATTCACAATAATTATGATTTAACCGAACATATCCCTGGAGAGCTGATTCTTCCTCCTACTTGTCTGTATCAGCGCGATACAAAAGAAAGCTATACTGTTCAGACCGCTTCAGGAAGCCGGCTTTATTTCAATTACTTTTTATACGAAACCACCGCCGAGCAGGTGACCGGACAAATGCTTCAGGCAGCGCGCCAAGCAGCGGAAGAAGCAGAGCAGTACTTTGCTGCTCAATATGACAGATACATTGAGGTTACCGGCATGCCTCCGAAAAATATTTCCTGGGAAATAGACGTTAAAACATATGAACACTACCGCCTTGAGCTCGAACAAAAGGGCCTTGATACACAAACAGCCATTCAAAAAAGGCTTTCTGAAACCACCGGCATGGATCTCCGGCTTCGAAGCTTTGAATTAGTGCATGCCCTGCGTGAGCTTGATCCGGATAAAACACCGCAGATCATTTTCTTTTACGCTCCTCCATTTCTCCCCCACAATTATTTAACGGAGAACAACCGCCGGCACCGGAAGATGAAGGCCTCCCTTTCTGCCATCCTGCAGGAAGCCTCGGCCGTTACCAAGGAAACATTTGAGATGCGTAACTTCTTTCCCTATTTGTCCGACGGCAGCTTTTTATCTATCCAGGAGTCGGATGCAGAGCTGCAGCCGCTTCTGAAAAATTTACCCGAGGGGGAGACACTTTATCCTGTACCGGTAGATGCGATAAAACAACTGAACATCTCCTCCATTAACATGGGTGTGTACGGAAAGGATGGCCATAAATGGACCGAGCGGGTCTACAAGCCTTATTCCTTTCACGTGCTTCCCCGCTTAATTCGCAACACCACTACTCGTGTCCTGCATGAGTACGCCGCTGTAAAAGAATAAAAGTGGTGCTGTTTAATAACGCAATTGAGAAGAAATACCGCCTCCTGCTTTGCAGTATGATGAGTGTATAAAGAGGCGAAAAGTAATGGCCCAAATCCAAAAAATCACGCCCAGCCTTTGGTTCAGTTATAATGCTGAGGAAGCGGCATACTTCTATACCGGTATTTTTCCTGAATCCAAAGTGAAACGAACAGCCTATTACGGAAAAGAAGGCCGTGACATTCACGGTATGCCCGAAGGCACCGTTCTGACAATTGAATTCGATTTGGCCGGCCAGGAATTTGTCGCTTTAAACGGTGGGAACCAGCCATTTACCTTTGATGAGTCGATTTCATTTATCGTCAGCTGCATCGACCAGGAGGAAGTGGATTACTACTGGGCACACCTTTCTGCCGGAGGAGACGAAAAGGCGCAGGTGTGTGGGTGGTTGAAGGACAAATACGGCGTTTCCTGGCAGGTCGTCCCTGAAGTACTAAGCAGGTACTTGACCGATGCTGACCCTGCCAAAGCTGCAAATGTAATGAAGGTAATGCTTCAGATGAAAAAATAGATATTTCCGCTTTGCAAAAGGCTTATGAAAATGCATAAAAGCACCGGGAGTTTAAAATCCGGTGCTTTTTTTGCAAATGTTAAATCTTGAATGAGCGTACGGACCGCCCAAGCTCCTCTGCCATGTGAGCAAGGGTGTTCGATGCAGAGGATATCTCTTCCATCGAAGCATTCTGCTCTTCAGAGGAAGCTGCGACACTTTGTGTATGCTCCGTGGACTGATCGGCAATGTCAGCGACAGTCTGGACAGTTTGCATCAGCGCTTCTGTCCGGTGCGTCATCTGGTCTACCGCTGCTGACGATTCTTCAAGATGGCTAGCGATATCTTTGGCCGACATTGAAATCGACTGAAAGGCTGACTCCGCCTCTCTTACCTGACGGATGCCTCCCTCCACGGCTTCTCTCCCATCCTCCATAGACGTGGCCGATTCCTCGATATCTCCCTGGATATCCTTAATCAGTGAACCAATCTGGCTTGCAGAACTGCCGGACTGTTCCGCAAGCTTTCGAACTTCCTCAGCCACCACCGCAAAGCCCTGACCGCTTTCTCCGGCGCGCGCAGCTTCAATAGCTGCGTTTAACGCGAGCAAATTGGTCTGGTTGGCGATATTGGTAATTAACGAAATAATATCGTTGATCTGCCCGGATTTGTTCTCGAGCTGATGAATAAACATGGCAGTATGGTTTGTTTTATCCTGAATCAATGACATCTGGCCAAGCGTCTTCTGAATAACCTGCGAACCGTTTTCTGCCATTTCGACGTTTGCCGAAGAAGATTCATTGATTGCCTGAATATTTTTTGATATACGCTCCATTCCCCCTGAAAGGTCAGCAACTAGTGATTTTGTTTCTCCCATGCTTCGGGCCTGATTTTCTGCTCCGCTCGACACCTCCTGCACTGCCCGGGCTACTTCATCAGCCGCTGAGCTTGTTTCCTCCGCACTCGCACTGAATTGTTCGGAGGAGGCCGCGACCTGCTCGGACGTATCCAGAATCTGCTTTATCAATGCGTTCAGGCTTTCCCGCATTTGATTGTATCCCGCTGTTAGACGGCCAATCTCATCTTCTGAAGGGTCAGAGAGCTCCGTGGTAAAATCCCCCTGACCAGCTGCTGTCAGAGCCTCAGTAATCCGCCCGAGCCTTCTCGACATTCTGCGTGAGAAGAAAAACACACCTCCCATCGCCGTAATACCGGCGGCCACTAGAGCAATCAAGAATGTAACCAGAGCATTCCCGGTGATTTCATCAAGTATTTCCTGCGAAGCTCCTACGTACCACATGCCAATAGGCTCTCCCGCTTCGTTGTAAATAGGTTCATAGGCTGTTTGATAGCTTGTTCCCACTACGTCTGCTTTTCCTGTATACATCGCTTCGTCCTGCAATACCGTCTCTACCACTTCATCTGAAGCCTGGGTTCCGACAGCACGTTCTCCGTCGAGCATTACGTTGGTTGTCACACGTGTATCGTTCATAAAAATTGTTACTGTGCCCCCGGTCATCTCCCCGACGAAATCAACAATTTCCGTATTTCCACTGATGGTCGTCCCTCCTTTCATCAGATTTCCATCTTCGATACGCCACTGACCGGGGTATTCACTGTTTATGTATTCATATCCTAAATTTAAATCGGAAACTGCTTTTTCCACAGCCGTTTCCTCCACACCCTTTTTTATCTGGTCAAACGTAATAAAACCAATTACAATAGAAAAACTAATCAGAACTGCAGCCATAAGCATGTTCAGCTTTGTGCCAAGCGTAAGCTTTTGTATTAACCTTTTCACCCTTCTCCTCCTTTAATCGATGTCTTACTATTACTATCGTAATAATCAGCACATGATTAATAGAAAAAATGGATTTTTATGGATTAACAGAAAAATAAAATCCCTCCAAACCAAACGGCTGGAGGGAATAGATATTGCGTTCGTTTAAATATCTTTATGCGTGAAAATATCGTGCTCATCAGTGCTCGTAGAAGAGTATTCCGCGGTAACAGCCCCCTCTTCGCCTGCCTGAAACCAATGCTTTGTGTTTGGAGGGATGGTGTATTGATCCCCTGCGGTCAGTATCACTTCGTGTGCTGCTGTAAACTGGTCCCTGTCCCGTTCCGGGGGATGCGCCTTAGGATTTGAAGTCGCTTCTCCCTCCACATACAAATAGACCGTTCCAAACTTGCAGCGGAATGTTTCCTGCTTGCCCGGGTCTCCTGATTCCACTGGCGGATGAAGGTGTTCCGGGCACGTCTGGCGCGGAAAAAGCACCCATTCTTTGGCACAGTACCGCTCCGTATTAATATACATAAACAACTGCAGACCCAGGTCATCCAGGCGTCCGAGACCGAAATCATTAACCTGGATCTCCCGGATTTCTTCGTCTTTCAGCGTAATATCTGCCAAGCGGAAGTATTCGTTTACCTTTCTTTGAACTTCAATTTCTGTTAAATCATTCAGCTTCATATGACTCCTCCTGTTCTTCTTAAGATGACGTGTACATTCCGCCGTTCACGTGAATACACTGGCCGGTCATATAGGAACCTTCGTCTGATGCAAGCAGAACGTAAGGCCCCATCAGCTCCGACGGTTGGCCCGGGCGCCCCATCGGCGCCGTAGTTCCAAATTCCGCTACTGAATCTTCATCAAAGGTCGAAGGGATTAACGGTGTCCAGATTGGCCCCGGTGCCACCATATTCACCCGTATGCCTTTACCGACGAGATTGGCTGCCATGCTTCGGGTAAAGCCGTTAATGGCTCCTTTGGTAGACGTGTAGTCAATCAGATTCGGGTTGCCTGTGTACGGATTAATAGAAGTAGTGTTAATGATGGAACTTCCTTCTTTTAAATGCGGAATTGCAAATTTGGTCATATGAAAGACCGAGTATAAATTGGTTTTGAACGTCTTATCCCACTGTTCCAGAGAGATGTCCTGTAAATCGCTCGTGGGAAACTGAATCGCGGAATTATTTACCAGGATGTCGAGTTTGCCGAACTCATTCACTGTCTTTTCAATTAACGATTTACACGTTTCTTCCTCCGAAACATCCCCGGGCAGCAGCAGGGCCTGCACGCCTTCGTTTTCAATCAGTTTTTTCGTTTCATCGGCGTCGCTCTGCTCTTCGTCAAGATAATTAATAACTACATGAGCGCCTTCTTTTGCGTAGGCAATCGCCACCGCACGGCCGATTCCGCTGTCACCACCGGTGATCAGCGCCACCCGGTCTTTCAGCTTTTCGCTTCCTTTATAATCGAGCGGCTGGATCGGGAGAGGCTCCATTTTTGATTCAATACCTGGCTGCTCGGGCTGGGTCTGCTTTGGCTGGCCATTTTGCTGCTGTTTATTAATATCCATTTATTTCATTGCCCCTTTTCTTATTAGAGTAATACTTCTTTTAGTTACCTGATATTGGGAAACAATAAACATATGTAACCGGATGCACTTGATAATAGTACAAAAAAACTGCCCGAAGACCCGGGCAGTTCAATAACTACATTTAGTTTCGCAGTATAATATAGATCAGGTAAATAATATATGCCGCCGCAAGAACGCCGCCTTCCCGGCGGCCGATTCTGAAATTGGTTCTCGAAAAAACGAGCAGCAGCAATGTCAGGATAATCATAAGCGAGATATCCATAAATATTTTGCTTTCTACAGCAAGCGGCGAGATGACAGAAGCGGCACCAAGAACAAAGAAAATATTAAAAATATTACTGCCGACAATATTGCCGATCGCTATGTCTGTTTCTTTTTTTACTGCGGCTGTGATTGATGTAATCAACTCCGGCAGTGAAGTCCCAATGGCCACGATCGTAAGACCGACAAGAGTCTCGCTCATGCCAAACGAAAGCGCAATCTCAGTTGCACTGTCAACCACCAGGTCGCCGCCAAAGATAATAGCCGCAAGTCCTCCTACTGTCAGCAGAATGTTTTTTGTCCAGGGCGCAGCCGGAGCACTCGTCTTGTCGTTTAGCTGCGCGGCCCGATTTCTGCGTGCCACTTCAAATATATAATATAGAAATACAGTAAAAAACAGCAGAAACACAAAGCCATCACTGCGCGTAATTACATTTTCACTAAGTGCCTGAAGAGCCGTGTCACTCATTAAAATAAAAAGTGCTACTCCTGCAAGCAGTGTAAATGGAATCTCTTTTCTCACTGTTTCATTTTCAACAGCGAGCGGGGCGATTAATGCCGTTACACCGATTACAAGCGTGATGTTGAAAATATTACTTCCAATTACATTTCCGAGGGCTACGCCCGCGCTGCCATCCAAAGCAGCAAGAATACTCACCGTCGCTTCTGGAGAGCTTGTTCCGAAAGCAACAATCGTCAGCCCGATTAAAAGAGGGGAAACCTTTAAATTGCCGGCAATTTTTGAGGCGCCATCCACAAAAAAATCGGCTCCTTTAATCAAGAGTGCAAAACCAATGAGTAAAAACAAATACGCCAACCGCTTCACCCTCACTTTAACGACTTGATAAAAACCTACTGTATTGTCTGGAAGGAATTTTCTGCTCTGTCCTCCGGACGCAGGCTGCTTTTATTTTCCTGGAAAAAGGCGTTCCATTTCTTCATTCCATTTTTCATACCGAAAAGCTTCTTCCCCTTCAGCTTCCATCATATCAAATGCCTCCGTCACATTCTCAGGAAATACATTGTTGACCACATAATACTCGAGCAGCTCGGCGTCCAGGCCGTAATAGTACTCTTCCGCTGCAAAACTCAGCTGATCCGAGTAGTCCAGCAGCTCTGTCAGCGTATACTGATACGACAGCTGAAATTGTTCATAGCCCTGCGGCTCGTACAGGAGTTTCTGTGCTTTGTTTAAAGCTGCATCGAGGGACAGTAATTCTTCATTCGCCCGGCGCCAATATTCCGGGTTATTATTTTGATTTAATCCCGCCAGTGCTTCCATGGTCGACGATAGCTGCACACTAATATATTCCATTGCCTGTATGATTTCCTTCTCATATGCTTTAGCCATTTCCGGTTTATTCAAAGCCGCTGATTCTACAGCAGCAGTTTTAATGGTCTCTTGTTCACTTCTTTTTGGGCGAAGCTCTGCCGTTTCTGCTTCCGGTTTTTCTTCCAGGGACGCTGAGGCGTCCTGCTGAATTAAGTAATACATGCCTGAACCGCCCATCAAAAGTCCCGCTGTCATTATAACCCCAACGATTTTACCTTTTACTGCGATCAGCAAAACAATGCTGAGTGCAACTAACATGAAGCCAATGGCCGTACCAACGACCGGCAGTATTGAGGTTATTTCCACAGTGCTTCCTCCTGAATATGATATTTTCCAGTCAAACAACGCCTGGACCGTTCCCTGTATTGCATTCACAGCAATAGTTTAAGTGCTGCGATCAATCTTTATTATACTCAACACCGCTGGAATTTCCTACAATTTATATTTGCTCATTCAAAACTGTTTATGGATAATATTTCCATTTATTCTTTGATATATTTTAAATTAACTCTAGCTTTATACCGCGTTCTATAGCGACAATGAAAACCATAATTGAAAAGCTGATACAGATAACGCTGCTAGCACGAGCGGTTAAACAAAAAACCCACGCCCGATTACAAGTAGAGTAACCGGATGTGGGTTTTTGAAAAGCTTTATTATTAATAGTACTTACCGCTCCGCTAAACTTAGTCTATTCAACAGTAACGCTTTTTGCCAGATTACGCGGCTTATCCACGTCGCAGCCGCGGTGCATCGCTGCATAGTAAGAGATAAGCTGCAGTGGAATGACCGAAACAATAGGCGTCATTACTTCGTGCAGGTCTGGAAGAATGATATTATCGCCTTCCTGGTGGTTTGTTTCGGAGGCAATAACGCACGGATTGGCCCCGCGGGCTACCACTTCCTGCAGGTTCCCCCGCGTATTTAAGTTAACATGGTTCTGCGTGGTTACGGCAATGACCGGCGTTCCCTCTTCAATCAAGGCAATAGTGCCGTGCTTCAACTCGCCCCCGGCAAAGCCTTCAGCCTGAATATAAGAAATCTCTTTCAGCTTTAATGCTCCTTCAAGTACGACGTGATAGTCGAGCGCACGTCCAATAAAGAAGCAGTTGCGCGTTTCACTCAAATATTCTTTCGCAATGCCTTCCATAATGTCTTTTTGATCACAAAGCGTTTCCATGGCATTGGCTGCCAGCCCCAATTGCTGAATCGCGTTAAAGCTGGACTCAATACCACGTGCCCGGGCGATATCCATCGCAAGAATCGACATTACAGCCATCTGAGCGGTGTAGGCTTTCGTTGAAGCAACCGCAATCTCAGGGCCTGCGTACGTATGCAGCGTAAAATCAGCCTCACGGGAGAGCGTAGAGCCGGGTACGTTCGTAATCGTGATCGAAGGATGGCCCTGTTTCTTTACATTGACGAGCACACCACGGCTGTCCGCAGTTTCTCCGCTCTGGGAAATAAAGATAAACAACGGCTTTTCGGAAAGAAGCGGCTGGTTATACAAAAATTCGCTCGCAATGTGTACTTCCACCGGCTTCTGTCCGATTTTTTCAATCATTTCTTTGCCTACGAGGCCGGCGTGATAGCTTGTGCCAGCTGCCAAAATATAAATGCGGTCGGACTGGTTGACTGCCGCCCGTATGTCTTCTTCAAGCTTAATGTCTCCGTCTTCATCCTGATATTTCTGGATGATATTGCGAATTACAAACGGCTGCTCATCAATTTCCTTTAACATAAAGTGTTCGTACGTGCCTTTTTCAGTATCCGATTCGTCAATGTCTGTTACAAAAGGCTCTCGGGATCTTACATTTCCTTCCAGGTCTTTAACCTGAACAGAATCACGAGTCACAATAACGACTTCTTCATCCATAATTTCGATGAACTGCTTCGTCGTGTGAAGCATTGCCATTGCATCTGAAGCAATAACGTTCTTACCTTCTCCCAAACCAACGAGGAGCGGACTTTTATTTTTTCCGACATAGATGGTTTCTTCATCATTATTGTCGATTAATGCTAAAGCGTAGGATCCTTTTAGAAGAGCCAGAGTACGCCGGAAGGCTGCTTCTGTGTTAAGCCCTTCCTCGCTGAACTTCTCTACAAGCTGCACGATAATTTCCGTATCAGTTTGGCTGCGCAGAGACACTCTGTCAAGGTAATGCTGCTGGAGCTGCTGATAATTCTCAATAACACCGTTGTGTACAAGCGTAAAGCGGCCGCTAATGCTCTGATGCGGATGCGCGTTGTCCCGGCTCGGTGCTCCGTGTGTCGCCCAGCGTGTGTGGCCGATACCGATCGTCCCGGAGGCCTGGCCGTTTACCGTTTCTTCAAGAGCGGCAATACGTCCTTTTTCCTTGTATACACTGACACCGTCATTGTCTACTATCGCAATTCCTGCAGAATCATACCCCCGGTATTCGAGTTTATGAAGCCCCTTTAACAAAATGTCCGACGCCTGCTCATTCCCAATATATCCTACAATTCCACACATACGTGGATACCCTCCTATAACCGGCGGGGCATAAGCATATGCCGCGGGACAATTACTGATGCCCCACTCGTCTCGTTTAATTTTTACTGCTGCTTTTCTCAAGGATGTCTTTTCACAATTATATTTGTCTAACAGTACTGCTTTTATGCCTGTGTCCTGGCCTTTAGCCACAAAGTCGCCTTCATGATTTAAGCCAGCACTTTCAGCTGAGACATGCAGCCGGGAGGCATCCGCCGATTGCTCGATAAACCCCCACCTCGTCAACTGTTTTGTTTTCGCTCCAAAACAGTCCTAGCGCTTTCAATAATGAAACTTTTCTCCTGCTCCTTTCTTCACCAGATTTATACACAATGATACTCTATATACGCATTGTAATCAATTGTGAAATTGTGAAATTTTTTCATGCAAATATGTATGCTTCCTATTTTTAAGAAACACCTACTGTTAGTCGCAATCTGCCTAAAAAAGTTACGCACCAGTTGCACGTTACCGAAATTATTGTATTTTAAACATAAAGAAAGCCGGGCTTAGCCGCCCGGCTTTCTTTACTTATTTATCCAGGCCCAATTCTGCCTGAACTACATCGGCAATTTCTGTTACGTAATTGTTGCACATCTCTTCTGTTTCCGCCTCTGCCATCACGCGGACGAGCGGCTCGGTGCCGGAAGGACGTACAAGGATTCTTCCTTTATCCCCTGTTTCCGCTTCGATCCGGTCTATTACTTCTTTGACCTTCGGATTATTTTCCACCTGGTGTTTATCTGTTACACGAACATTGACCAGTTTTTGTGGAAACGTCGGCATTTCAGCAGCAAGTTCCGATAGTTTTTTGCCTGATTTTTTTATCATATCCACCAGCTGCAGGGCGCTTAACATCCCGTCCCCGGTAGTGGTTAAATCAAGGAAAATCAGATGCCCGGATTGCTCTCCGCCCAGGCTGTAGCCGTTTGCCCGCATTTCTTCCATGACGTGGCGGTCGCCTACCTTCGTCTGTACAGTTTCAACGTCAATTTCCTTCAATGCTTTGTGCAGGCCTATATTACTCATAATGGTCGTTACTACTGTGTTTTTATTCAGCATCAGCTCCTGCTTTAGATGCTTTCCACAGATGTACATAATCTGGTCTCCATCAACGATATTTCCGTTTTCATCTACAGCAATCAGTCGATCCGCATCGCCGTCAAAGGCGAGGCCGAGGTCTGCTCCTTTTTCAACGACAAAGGCAGCCAGGGCTTCCGGATGTGTCGACCCGACACCTTCGTTAATATTTATGCCGTCCGGATTGTTTCCGATAGTAGAAATATCTGCCTCAAGGTCTGCCATCAAATGCGGTGCTAACGAGGAGGCTGCTCCGTTTGCACAATCAAGGGCAATATGAAGGCCTGAGAAATCTTCGCTGACTGTATTCTTTAAAAACTGAAGGTACTTCTGGCGGCCTTCAAAATAATCATTAACACTTCCAAGCTGGCCGCCTACCGGACGCGGCATTTGGTCATCTCCCTCGAGGTGACCCTCAATTTCAGCTTCCTGCTCGTCATTTAGCTTAAATCCATCCGCACCAAAAAATTTGATGCCGTTGTCCGCTACCGGGTTATGCGAAGCGGAAATCATAATCCCTGCCTGTGCACTGACTGCCTTGGTTAAATAAGCCACTCCCGGCGTAGTAATCGTCCCAAGACGCATTACTTCAACCCCAATGGAAAGAAGTCCGGCGACCATGGCCCCTTCAAGCATTTCCCCACTGATGCGTGTATCCTTGCCTATTAATACTTTTGGATGTTCGTGATCCTTTGTTAACAAATAGCCGCCCGCACGCCCTAGCCGGAAAGCAAATTCCGGCGTCAGTTCCGTATTGGCGACACCCCTGACTCCATCTGTACCAAAATATTTCCCCATGGTTAAACCTCTCCTTTGTTCTTACACAATTCCTTGATGGCTTTTACTACTGTTCATTATTCGTTTCGCTATTTTCTTCCGCTGGAACTTCTTCGTTTTCTGCAGGAGCATCTTCGGCGCCCCCGGAGCCATTTTCTTCAGTATCTCCAGTGTCTGCTGGCGGGGCTGTTTCTGTGTCATTCTCCTCTTCGCCTGAGCCAGTCCCGTCTTCTTCACTTTCTGTGGAACCATTCTGATTAGAAGAATCTCCTTCTCCGTCATTTTGGCCAGAGTCTTCCGGTTCTTCTGTATTTTCATTTTGCTGCTCTTCCGGAACTTCACTTTCCGGTTCTGTTTCTTCTTCCGTTCCTTCTTCTGTTGTTTCTCTGCTTTCTCCCTGCTGGAGCGTCACTTCCACATTTTCTCTGGTTGGAGAAATCTGTACCCCTTCTGGGCCGCTCGCTTCCACAGGAAGAATGTAGGATTCTTCATTTGAAGAGCCACTGTCGCTCCAGAGCGCTTCTAATGTAATATCTTCCGCGCTGACACCCTCAAGAGCGCCGGCTCCACCGTATATTTGTACATCCATTTCTCCGGATGAAGGATTCACCCAGCTGGTGGAAGAGCCTGAAGGCAAGTTCACGATAGATATAGGCACGTTCTCAAGCGTAGTCTGCTCTTCGCCCTGTATCGTTACAGAAGCACTTAAGCTTTCGGGGTTTGTTCGCTGAATACCGTCAGGCAATTGGAGATTTAATTCATATGTTCCGCTCTCAGTGACTTCATTTAAATTGAGAGCGGCATCGATGCTTTCTGTATTCTGCACCGCTCTTTCACTGCCATATATGGTCACTTCTTCACTGGAAGCGATAACTTCACTGATCGCTGTGCCCGCATTTAAACTCCCCGTTTGCTCTACGTTCACCGGCACTGCTTTTGAAGGAGCATCAGCAGACAATTCCACTGATGCTTCCTGCGGTTCGATATTCACATCCAGCTCATTGCCTTCGGCATCCAATGCCGCTATTGGGAAAGTTCCGTTAATATCCCCATCTGCTTCCGAAACATCCACCTGGGCGACCACCCGGTCAATTTGGTCGATAATAGTGTCAGCTCCGCTTACCGTTACTTCCTCCGGGCTGACGGTGGGGTTCCCAAAAGAAAATTCTTCGTTTTGTTCTTCATTCAAAATCTGGGTTTCGAGCGGAAATGTTGTTTCTTCCTTTTCTTCAAGTGTCACCGTGGCGTACTCCGGAGAAGGAGTTACTTCCAGATCCGTCGGGAAATCACGGTGGCTCACCTGAATGTTATGAGTACCTGCGCCTAAATCCTGCATATCCAGGTACAGCTCATAGTTGTCCGACCGGGAAAGACGAAACAGCATGATAGCCGTCTGGGAACCAGCCAGCGTAACATCCGCATCTTCTGTCATACTTGTAATAGCGTACTCTTCCTGATTATATTCCGGTGTAATCTCCACATCTTCAATTGTATATGTCTGGTCTTCCCCATCCGGCACGACGCCGGCATTATTTACCGTAGGGTCCATATTAACGATTAAGTAAAGCATGACGGCAAAGGCAAGAGAGATAAAGCGGACAAACCACTTGTTTGCAAAAAGTTTATCCATCTTTTTTCCCTCCCCACTGCCAGATACTTGATGAATTATTTTCTGCCATCAAATCTTTTTCAAGCATTTTACGGAGAGTCTCTTCATCAACATCACGGTGAAGGTCTCCATTTTTTGTAATAGAAATGCTCCCAGTTTCTTCTGATACCGCCAGCGTAAGAGCGTCTGTCACTTCGCTCACCCCGAGAGCGGCGCGGTGCCTTGTACCCAGTTCCTTTGAAATAAAAGGATTTTCTGACAAAGGGAGGTAGCAGGCGGCGGCGGCTATTTTGTTTTCCCTCATCACCACTGCGCCGTCATGAAGCGGGGTGTTTGGAATAAAAGTATTAATAAGCAGCTCCGAGGTAATGTTTGCGTCCATAGAAATGCCGGTCTCAATATAATCGTTCATCCCTGTTTCGCGTTCGATGGAAATCAGCGCCCCGATGCGCCGCTTTGCCATATATTTTGTTGATTTCATAATGGCGTCAATAGTTTTTAACGTTTCATCTTCTTCTACGTAAGAAGCACGCCCAAAGAGCCTTCCCCTTCCAAGCTGCTCAAGGGCCCGCCGTAGTTCCGGCTGAAAAATGATAATAATTGCAAGCAGTCCATATGTAACCGAATTCCCCATAATCCATTGAAGCGTCCGCAGACCAAAAAAACTGCTTATAAACCAAACAGCCAGAATAACAGCAATGCCTTTTACCAGCTGGACGGCCCGAGTGCCCCGGATAATCGTGATCGCTTTGTAAATGACATACGCCACCAGCGATATGTCTACGACAATTCGTATGATGTTAAGTAAATCGAAATCTTGTCCAGCAAACATGGCACTTCCTCCAATTGGTTCTATCCCGTAAGCAAAGTAACGGTTATATTATATCACAATCACTTCTATATCACTGCGTGCTTTATTCGGATTTCAGGCAAATTTTCTTATACAATTTTTGTTGAAATAATAGACAAATAGCAGCACGCTCTGCTTAAAGCCTGCTGCTGTTTATAAAGGACTGTATTATGCCGCCTCTTTTTCATCATCCATATGCCAGGCTTCCTGGCTTATTCGCTTTGTATGGTACCAAATCCATTCGAGCACCTGGTCCACTTCCTCAATATCTCCGGAAACGCTTCCGGCCGAAGCCATGTAAGGATCCCCATTGATTACCGTAAGATCGCCATTTACTTTCCCATGTACATCAACTTCCCCATTTCGAACGGTTAAGTCTCCCTGAACTATTTCATTCTCCGGAATGATTACAGCGTTGTTGTCGTAATCAATATTTACATTCGCCTGGTCCCCGGTAACCGTCATTTCCGCTCCTGACTGGTCGTTCCAGGCAAACAGCACGCTTGAAGCCATCAGCACAATAAACATAGAAACTGCCACCAGCACTGGGTGCTGCCTGGACCATGATTTCCAGGCTGTCCGTTTTCTTTTTTTCGGCAGTTCTTTCATAATGCTGTCAGTAAACGTTTCCGGGGCCCAGACGTGCGACGTTCCCTGGACCATTGTTACTGTACGCTTAAGTTCCTGGAGCCGGTGCGCACATTCAGGATTTTCTTTTATATACGAACGGAACTCTTCTTTTTCATGTTCATCCATATCACCGTCGATGTAGCGTTGGATGTACTTTTCCTCCTGTTCCTTTAACGCCATGGTCCCACCCCCTGTTCACGTGTTTCCCAAATGCTTTCTTAAAGCTTCACGCCCCCTGTGCACGTGCGTTTTCACCGTATTTTCCGGAAGTTCCAGTATGTCGCTGATTTCCTGTATCGAAAGGTCTTCGATATAACGCAGGACAATAGCTGTCCGGTATTTAGGAGGCAGCTTCAATATTCCTTCTTGCACCCATTCCTGCATTTCCATCGTCACTACCTGCTCATCGGGCAGTTTGTCCGGTGAAGAAAGCTGGGAATATCCATCAAGTCCTTCCGCCCCGGGTATTTCTGCGTCCAGGGAATAGTCTGGCTTTTTCTTACGGAGACGGTCAATACAAAGGTTTGTCGTAATACGGAAAAGCCAGGTGGAAAACTTTCGTTTTTCATCATAGCTTTCAATATTGGCATATGCTCTTAAAAAAGCCTCCTGGGCCATATCCTGCGCTTCGTAGGCATTACCGACCATCCGATAGGCGATTTGATATACCTTATCCTTATATAAATCAACCAATTCCCGGAAAGCGTCCTGATCACCATCTTTTTTTACTTCTTTCACTAGCCGTTTTACCGTTGCATCCATTTGGCGACCTCCACCTCGTGGGACTATACATACGTTCAATGAATCTTTTTCGTTTCATTTATTTAACAGCTTGATTTGGCATGACTCACTTTAACTGGTAATATTTTCAATCCAATCAATTGTAACACGGTTTTCACCTTCAATCTTTACCCATATTACTATTTATGCACCCTCTAGAACCATAGTCACATTTTGGAAAATTTGGCATAAATACCTTTGAAAATGCGTTAAAATGGGTAATAATGTAAACATTAACCAAACAGGAGGTGAAGAACGTTTGTCTCAACAATATTTACGGCAGGAGATAGAACAAACGAGAGACAGACTCCATCAACTGACTTCCGGCCATACGGCTTCCCTGATCTCTGATGATGTTTTGGCTTTAAGTAAAGAGTTGGATGTTCTTTTAAATAAATATGAGCTTATGTCCCGTGGAACTCTTATGCACTCTTCGTAAATGCATAAGAGTTTTTCTATGCCCGCGTATTCTACCATGATTCTTCTGGACATTCATCCCCAGAGGATAAAAAGCCTTAAAATAGACATAAAAAAATCAGCCCGGCAGGCTGAACATGTGCATCTTGTTTGGTGGAGCCTAGCGGGATCGAACCGCTGACCTCCTGCGTGCAAAGCAGGCGCTCTCCCAGCTGAGCTAAGGCCCCCTGCGTATGTTTAAAATATTAAAAATGGAGCGGGTGATGGGAATCGAACCCACGACATCAGCTTGGAAGGCTGAGGTTTTACCACTAAACTACACCCGCACAATCTATATACAAATCAATGTTTCCAATACTATCATTGCTTGCCCGGCTCGTCAAATAATGGAGCGGAAGACGGGATTCGAACCCGCGACCCCCACCTTGGCAAGGTGGTGTTCTACCACTGAACTACTTCCGCAGTTCCAAACCAGGATAATGATAATGGTGAGCCATGGAGGATTCGAACCTCCGACCCTCTGATTAAAAGTCAGATGCTCTACCAACTGAGCTAATGGCTCGTATTAAATGGTGGAGGGGGACGGATTCGAACCGCCGAACCCGAAGGAGCGGATTTACAGTCCGCCGCGTTTGGCCAACTTCGCTACCCCTCCACGTGGTGCCGGCCAGAGGACTTGAACCCCCAACCTACTGATTACAAGTCAGTTGCTCTACCAATTGAGCTAGACCGGCGTGTGGAAAACTCTTATACCTATAGGTGAAAACAGCTTTATGTATGGTGACCCGTACGGGATTCGAACCCGTGTTACCGCCGTGAAAGGGCGGTGTCTTAACCACTTGACCAACGGGCCGTAAGCTGCAGTGAGTTTTATCTTTAATTGCTACAGTAAAGTATTTTAAAGCATTTTTTCCTTTCTTGCAACCAAATTACTATATTCAAAAAAGTTTGATATTTCCCTCTGCTACCTCTATTTCATATAAAAAACCGGCCCTATAATACCAGGCCGGCTGAACACTTATTGGCGATTTGATGATGCCCCTGTTTTTGTGCCGCCTTTGCTTCCCTGACCGCTTTGTAGGGAAAACAGGTTGGAATCGATTGAGAAAGTCAGTCGCTCTCTCTCCCGCTTTCGTTTTAATGCTAATTGAATCAATTGGTGAATCAGTTCGCTGTAGCTTTTTCCAGCCGGGTCCCATAGATAGAAAGAAAGTGAACCTGGAATCGTATTGATTTCATTAACGAATACCGTGCCGGTGTTGTCTTCAATCAAGAAATCAATCCGGGAAACGCCGCTGCATCCCAAAATCTGGAAGGTGTCTTTAGCCAGCTCCCTTACCTCTCCGGCTTTTTCCTCTGTGATAGGTGCCGGAATCTCCCGGTCCGTTGCTTCCATTCCTTTGGACGAGCTTCCGTTTTTGCCGCCCTGATATTTATCTTTGTAGCTCAGTATTTCGTCTGTTTTAAGTACCTTTTCAATTACTGAAGCTTCAACATCCTCGTAATCCCCTACAACAGAGCAGTTCACCTCGGTCATGCCTTCAAGCATTTTTTCCACAAGAATCTTCCCTGCAAATTCGGTGGCCTCCTCGACCGCCTGTTCCAGTTCCTCACGATTTTTTGCCGTACTGATACCGACGCTTGAACCTAAGTTTGCCGGCTTTACGATTACCGGATACGGAACACTTTCTTCAATCATGGCAATGACGCTTTCAGTATCCTCTGCCCAGTGGTTGCTGTAGAACCAAACGTCGTTTAATACCGGCAGGCGGGAGTCTCTTAATATTTGTTTCATCATTACTTTGTCCATCCCTACTGCCGAAGAAGCTACATCACAGCCGACGTAAGGCAGGCCGTATAATTCGAACAATCCCTGAAGCGCCCCATCTTCGCCGAACGTTCCATGCACAATTGGAAAAGCAACATCAATTGCAGCTACTTCTTTTTTCCCGAACTTAGGCGCAGGTTTTTTCTGGAGCACCACGTTGTCTTCTTCCCCGTACGTAATCAACACCTGCTGAGCCTCGTTCAACAATTTTGTCATATCTTTATAGGCTTCAATGTCCCGTAAGACATCTCCGGTGTACCATTTGCGTTCTTTGCTTATATAAATCGGGACAATTTCATACCGGTCTTCGTCCATCGATTCCATGGCCTGTACAGCTGAAATGACAGAAACCTCATGTTCGACAGAAATACCACCGAAAAATACTCCTATTCTTGTCTTCATACTATCCGCTCCCTATGTCTTTACTCGTTGAATGAATCCGGAAGGTCATTTTCAAGTAGCACCACGGATGGCTGCGTCGCAATTTCATTCATTTTAGCCAGGGCGTCCTGCAGGTCGGAAGCAACATACAGCTGCGATTCCGGATAATTTTTTTCTTTTAGCCCATCCTGAAGCGGCACGGTCTGTTTTTTCCCTACCAGTATAATGAAATCACATGCATCCGCCATATACGTACCCAACGCTTTATTCAATTCGTACTCTTTTTCGCCAAGCTCAATCATTCCAGGCGTTATGGCAATTTTATATTCCGGCATATGGCTTAATACTTCCATAGCCATCCTGGAGCCAACCGGATTGGAGTTAAAGCTGTCGTCCACAATCGTAATGTTTCCATTCGTTTTTTTCAGCTCCAGGCGGTGTTCCACCGGCTGTGCTTTCCGCAGCGCCCTCGCTATTTTTTCAAACGAGATGCCCTTCTCTGAGCCTATGGCTACGGCAGCTAAAATATTATAAATGTTGTGGCGGCCAAGCAGCCTGGTCTGGATTTCTGCGGTAGTTCCGTCATATTTAACCACGGTAAATGATGTCCCTTTAGAAGAGTAACCAATATTTTTTGCCCGGTAATGCAGATCTTCGGCATCGATGCCGTAGTAAATTGTCCGGCACTGGTTCTGCTGCTCATAGCTCATAATATTTTCATCGTCTTTATTTACAAAAGCAGTACCTTCCTGCGGAAGTGTTTCAACAATTTCAAATTTGGTTTTTTTAATATTATCGAGCGTTTTGAATGTTTCTAAGTGCTGCTCTCCTACCGCAGTCAAAACACCATACCTCTGGTGCACAATATCGCAGATTTCTTCAATGTCTCCCGGCCTTTTCGCGCCCATCTCAGCAATAAAAATTTCGTGATAAGGCCTGAGCATCGTCCGGATCGTTTTTGTCACTCCCATCGGCGTGTTGTAGCTTTCCGGGGTCATCAGCGTATTAAATTCTGAGGAAAGAACCGTTTCAAGCATGTGCTTAGTGCTTGTCTTCCCGTAGCTTCCTGTAATGCCTATCACTTCAAGGTCCGGCATCGATTTAATAATTCGTTCTGCATCATTGACGTAATGCTGACTGATTTTTCGTTCCATCGGATAGTTAATATAGTTCGCGGCCATCGTTATGAAATACGTAAGAATCGTCGCAATAACTGTTAAAAATACGAGCCATCCATAAGTATAAAACAGAGCGGTGTTACCGAGCAGCAGCCCAATAATAGTAAATAGCGCAAAAAGGACCCCGATCGTAATAAACAGCCGCTTTACTCGGGCCGTGATGACCAGCGCCTTTTTCTCTTTCAGCTGCGGCATCGTCAATGCCATAAACAGAAAATAAAGAAAGCCAATAATCAGTCCTAACGCTTCTGCTCCGAAAAGAAACGGCACTACGGCTGCAAGGCCGATAGTGTTCCGGATCGGGAAGGCCCTCGACATATGGCTTTTAATCCATCCCCAAAAACGTTCATTTTTGTAGGAGTTCTGCTGAAGCATATGTGTGCTTCGTTTCGTAAAGCGCACAGTGTAAAACGCCCAAGCCGCCAAATACAAAATCGCTAATATGGTGTTAATCATGCTGTGCGGCCTCCTGCTCTTCATTTCTTAAAAAGTGATCAATAATGATTAAAAATTCGTTTAGGTTGTCAATGTATGAATAATGACCGGCCCCGCGCAACACGACCAGGCCCGCGTTCGGCATCTTTTGTTCCATGATCCTGGCGTCTGATACAGGCGTTGCCTCGTCATTTTCTCCCCACACGAGCAGCACCGGAGGCGTAACGTGCTCAAAATGGTGCTGCAGATCTTCATTAACTACCTTCACCATCGTCTGCTGCATTACTCCGGAGACGTTTTGATAATCTGCCGAACCGACCCAGCCTTTAACTTTGTCGAGAATTTCCTGTTCACGTTTCTTTAACCCCGGAAGCTTTAGCAGCTTCTTAAAGGTTTTATAGGTATATACTTTCACATAATATTTCAGCTTTCGTTTTGGCTTCACACCCGCGCTGTCTACTAAAATAATCTTTTTCACCGGGTTGTCTGCGGCGTACTTAATCGACACCCGGCCGCCGAATGAGTGCCCGATAAGAATCGGGTTGTCTATGCCGGTTTTTTGCAGCCATTTTTTTAACATTTCGGTATAATCACCAACTGTCCAGGATTCGGGAGGCTCTCCGCTCTGGCCAAAACCCGGAAAATCAATCGACCAGACCCGAAAATTTTTTTCCAGTGATTGATGCACCGGGGCAAATGCTTGAATGTTTGCGCCCCATCCATGCAGCAGGACCACATCTTCTCCTTCGCCGGACACATGGTAGTTCACGTTAACCCCATCTATATCTATATACACAGCGTGACTCTCCTATTCTAATTTTTCTATATTCTGCGCGCTGCAGAAGTACCATATATAGCTCTTCCCTATGTAATAACTCTCTATAACACAGTAAAAATATAAGCTGAGACATGCTTCCCATTGTTTTTTCATATACACAAATCCACCACTTTATATTATCACATAATCTTAAAGACGAGAATGACGACTTTATGATTCTTCAAAGCGCCTGAACACTTCATTCATTATATTTGTTTCCGGGTTTTGTTTCAGTTAATATATGATAGTTCCATTCAAAACTAATTTCCCTGAAACTAATAATAGAAAGCGTGAATTTTTATGACAAATGAGTCCGTACACGTCGGCCAGTCTCAAAAAAAGAAACTGATCTTTCTAGTGGCTTTGATTTTAACTATAGCAGTAATGAACGGCACTATGTTTAACGTGGCGATTCCGGATATCCAGTCTTATTTCGGCATCCCCGCCTCCCAGGTCAGTTGGGTACTTACCTCGTACATTATGGTTTACGCTATTGGAGCGTTGATGTATGGAAAATTAGCAGATTTTTATTCTATTAAATCCCTGCTCACTTTTGGGATCATCCTGTTTGCCGCAGGCGCAACACTTGGCCTTTTTTCTCAAAGCTTTGCCATGCTTCTTGTTGCCCGGGTGCTCCAAGCAGCAGGCGGAGCCACAATTCCAGCGCTCGGTTTTGTAATACCGGCCCGGTTTTTCCCGGAGGATAAAGGCCGCGTCTTTGGATTAATTTCTTCAACAGTCGCCTTCGCTTCGGGCGTCGGGCCTATTGTCGGCGGGCTGCTCGGCGGTTGGCTCAGTTGGCGTTATCTGTTTTTATTTTCTATCCTATCGCTTTTAGCCCTGCCATTTCTTAGAAAATGGCTGCCGAATGAAGAAAAACGTTCCGGGTTTATCGATTATTTAGGCGCTGCGCTCTTCGGAGCAGCAATCGCCGGGATCTTATTGTTCGTTACTACTCTTCAATGGATTTTTCTACTTGCATTCATCGTCTTTATGGCTGTTTTTGCTTTTCGGACTGCAAAGGCGGACGACCCGTTTATCCGTCCGTCCCTTTTGAAAAACAAATATTATACCGTCACCATTTTAACGAGCTTCCTCGGCGTCTGCAGCATGTTCGGGCTTTTGTTTATCATTCCATTGATGATAAGGGAATTATATGAACTTTCTACTACTCAGATCGGGCTCGTTATCTTTCCTGGAGCAATCCTTGCCGGCTTTCTCGGACGCGCTGGCGGAGATCTTGCGGACCGTCACGGCCCGAAAGTAGTCGTTATCGCCGCTCTGGCTTTCATTGCTTTTGGCACAGTGCTGCTTTCCGGCTTTGCCGGTGTTTCCGCAGTAGCTGTCTCTGTTGTTCTGGTCATTGCCTATATAGGTTTCCCTCTTATCCAAAGCTCCACCGCTAATATTCTGTCCTCCGTCCTTGAAGAAAATGAAACAGGTGTTGGAATTGGCATGTTCAATTTGATGAACTTTATGGCGGGGGCTTTCAGCAGCGCAATCTTTGGAGCTGTGCTCGAAATTCAGGGCGTGACCAGTTCATTGAACCCTTTTGCTTCCGGGGGCAGTAGTGCTATTTATTCTAACGTTTACCTCGCCCTGACATTGATTTCTCTTTTTGCCCTTGCAATGTTCACATACACTTTCCGTTCCTTTCAGGTAGCCCCCAGGGCGGGCAGAAATTAGGAATCCTGGATTAAGAGGCCGGCCCGGTGCCGGTCTCTTTTTTGCTATAATAAATAAAATTAAACTAAAAGGAGTGATGGTTTATGCAGAGACGCCGGGTATCCGTAAGCGATTTAGCCTATGAAGCTTTAAAACAAAGTATTATTGAATTTCATTATTTCCCGGGGCAGGCGCTTCGTGAAGAACAGCTGACCGAAGAAATCGCAGTAAGCCGCACACCGCTTCGCCAGGCGCTTTACCGTCTCGAGCTCGAAGGACTGATTGTAAAGAAAGCAAACGGCCGCATGGAGGTCCAGAAACTCAGTATCGAAGAAGCCGTCGATATTTTTACTGTACGGGAAGCGCTCGAGGGGCTTGTCGCTAAAGAAGCAGCAGTGCGGGCCTCACCTGAAGCGACAGCGGAGATGAAAGAGGCCCTTTTGCACATGGCTGAAGCAGGTGAACGGTTTACTTCCATTACGTATGGCAGCCGCTTTCATCATTTATTGTATGAGCATGCCTCCCCTACAGCCGTCCAATTTTTAAACCAGTTGAACACCCGGCTCGAAAGATACCGCCGCCTTAGTGGCTACCGGCACCCTGATTATACGATCGCCACCCCGTTATCTGAGCACGAAAAAATTCTATCCGCTATCGAACGTAAAGACGGACCAGCAGCCGAGCATTACATGCGTGCCCATATCCGCCGGAGCCTGGCGTCAACAAAGGAAACCCTCGAGCTTCATATCTCTTCTTTCTAGCGTACCAGTAAAAGGGTTTTGCCTTTTCCCAAAAAAATGTATACAATTATACAAAGAAAGAACTTATATTTTTAACCGTTTTTGAAAACGCTTTAAAAATAAAGGAGGCATCAGCATGTCTGCAAAAAAAGAGTACAGTCCTGGCCTTGAAGGAATCATTGCTGCCGAAACATCGATTTCCTACCTTGATGTCGAGCAGGAGCAAATTGTTATACGCGGATACGATCTTATCGAATTAGCGGAAAATCGACACTTTTTAGACGTTGCTTATCTGCTTCTTTACGGCTCCCTTCCGGACGCTGCTGAGAAGGAATCGTTTCATCATCGTCTTTACCAACAACTGGAGCTGCCGGAAGTCCTGACTACTTCCTTTTCGTTGTTTCCTGCTTCGATGAGTGCGATGGATATGCTCCGTACAGGTATCTCTCTGCTTGCCGGTTCGGAAACAAACATGCATGACCTTTCGGCGGAAGCCAACCAGAAGAAAGCAGTCAATCTGCTAGGAGCGATACCGGCTATTATGGCCGGCAGCTACCGTACGCAGCAAAACGAATCACTGGTTTCCCCGGACCCTTCAATGTCCTTTAGCGCTAACATGCTCTATATGCTCACCGGGAAAAAACCTGGCGTTCTGGAAACAGAGGTGTTTGATCAGTCGCTTGTGGCTTATATTGAGCATGAAATGCCAAACTCTACCTTTGCAGCCCGGGTGATTGCCTCCACGCAGGCCGATATGTATGGTGCCTTTACGGGCGCAGTGGCTTCTCTGAAAGGACCGCTGCACGGGGGCGCCAATGAAGCTGTTATGCATCTGCTGCTGGAAGCCGGCACTCCGGACGGAGTTGAGCGGCTCTTCCAGGAAAAGCTGGCCAACAAAGAAAGAATCATGGGTTTTGGCCACCGGGTGTATATGAAAAAGATGGACCCGCGTGCCCAGCTGATGAAAAAATCGCTGCACCGACTCGCAGAAAAGCAGGATCGCATGGACCTGTATGACATGTGCGTGCGCGGGGAAGAGCTGATTGCAGAAGAGAAAGGACTGCATCCGAACCTCGACTACTACGCAGCGCCGGTGTATTATCTGCTCGGTATCCCGATCGATCTGTATACGCCTATCTTTTTTGCATCGCGGGCCGCCGGACTCGGAGCTCATGTAATCGAACAACACAGCAATAACCGGTTATTCCGCCCCCGGGTCGACTACACCGGCCCACGAGGTATTACGTTAACCTAGAGGAGGAAATAAGAATGAATCAAACGATGCAGCAGACAGATGCTTTACTGACCGACATTGCAGACTATGTATATGGCCATGACATTTCAAGCGACGAGGCGTATGAGACCGCCCGCTATGTATTAATGGATACGTTAGGGGCTGGCATTCTCGCTTTACGGTATCCGGAGTGCACCAAGCACCTGGGGCCGATCGTCCCGGGCACAGTCGTTCCAAACGGCGCACGCATGCCTGGCACCCAGTTCGAGCTCGACCCTGTGCACGCTGCTTTCAATATCGGATGCGCGATCCGCTGGCTCGATTATAATGATACCTGGCTTGCCAAAGAATGGGGGCACCCTTCTGATAATCTCGGGGGCATTCTTGCGACCGCTGACTATCTAAGCCGGCAGCGCGTGGCGGAAGGAAGAAAACCTTTAACGATGTACGACGTGTTAACTGCTATGGTCAAAGCCCATGAAATTCAAGGATCCATCGCTTTAAATCACAGTTTTAACCGGGTGGGGCTCGATCACGTGCTTCTTGTAAAAGTGGCTACAACAGCGGTAGTGACCCATATGCTCGGTGGAAGCAGGCAGGAAATGATCAACGCGGTTTCCAACGCCTGGGTGGACAACTCGAGTCTCCGTACCTACCGTCACTACCCAAATGCCGGCTCCCGTAAATCCTGGGCTGCTGGCGACGCTACCAGCCGCGGCGTCCGCCTTGCTTTAATGGCTGTCCGGGGAGAAATGGGCTATGCTACAGCTCTTTCTGCGAAAGGCTGGGGCTTTCAGGACGTGATGATGAATGGGGAAGAGCTTTCTGTGCCGAAAATGGATTCCTATGTGATGGAACACGTCTTATTTAAAGTTTCTTTCCCGGCTGAATTTCACGCCCAAACCGCTGTCGAAGCGGCCATCGAGCTGCACGGAGACGTGAAAGCACGGCTTCAGGATATTGAACGCATCGATATTGTTACTCATGAAGCTGCCATTCGCATTATCGATAAAACAGGCCCGCTGCAAAACCCTGCGGATCGCGATCATTGTCTTCAGTATATGACAGCCATCGGCTTGATCTTCGGCCGGCTTGACGCTGATCACTATGAAGATTCCGCTGCCGCAAACCCTGTCATTGATCAGCTCCGGAACAAGATGATCGTTAAAGAAAATAAACAGTACACCGAGGATTATCTGGACCCATCCAAGCGCTCGATTCCCAACCAGGTGCAGGTCCGCTTTATGGACGGCACAAGCACGGATCCCGTAGAAGTCGAGTACCCGCTAGGCCATCAGCGCCGCCGGGAAGAGGCCAAGCCGCAGATTATCGAAAAATGCCGGCAGAACTTGAATGCTCATTATCCACCGAAGCAGGCGTCCCTGCTTCTTGAACAAATGCTTGATCATGCCCAGCTGGCAGAAACTCCTGTTCATCATTTTATGTCAGCCTGGGTTTACTAAAAGGAGGAAATACATTGAGCTGGTTAACCGAAGAACCCGTCTCCCAAAAAGAACTCGCCCGATTATTTCACGACCGCATTCAGCAGAGACCGGCGGTGAAAATCCCAGGCGTCCACGACAGCATGTCTGCGCTCCTCGCCAGAAACACCGGCTTTGATATTTTATATTTATCCGGAGCTGCCTATACAGCGAGCCGGGGGCTTCCGGACCTTGGTATTATTCATTCTCATGAGGTTGCCGAACGGGCCCGGGATATTGTCCGTGCAGCGAAGCTTCCTCTGCTTGTTGATATCGATACCGGCTTTGGCGGCGTGCTTGACGTGGCGCGAACCGCTAGGGAAATGACCGAAGCCGGAGTGGCCGCTGTCCAGATTGAAGATCAGGACCTCCCCAAGAAATGCGGCCATCTAAACGGAAAAAAATTAGTCCTCGCCGAAGAAATGGTGCAGAAAATTAAAGTTATTAAAGAAGTCGCCCCTACGCTCGCCGTTATTGCCCGCACCGACGCCAAGGGCGTAGAAGGTATAGAAGCAGCTATGGAACGGGCGGCACTCTACCGGGAAGCCGGCGCAGACGGCATTTTCCCAGAAGCACTTTCCACAGAGGAGGACTTCCGCCGTGCCGGGAACAGCCTCTCTGGTACACCGCTGCTTGCGAACATGACCGAGTTTGGCCGCACCCCGTATTACCACGCGGATCAGTTTGAATCATGGGGATTTAATATGATCATTTATCCGGTTACCTCAATGCGGGCCGCCGCCAAAGCCGTTGAACGGGTATTTCAGGAAATTCACGATAAAGGTACCCAGAAGGCTATGCTCGAAGATATGCAGACACGCGAAGAGCTGTACCGGACCATTTCTTATTACGATTACGAAGCTCTTGATGAAAAGATCGCAAAAACAGAACTACCGACAATCGATGAAGATTAAAAATAAAGCCCGGGGCGCCCGGGCTTTATTTGTTTTCCCTGTAATACTCTTCCATTACTAAATCATTTTCGTGCAGCTTTTCAGCCAGGTCTTCTCCCACATACCTCACGTGCCACGGTTCATACTGGTAGCCGGTAATCTCCGTTTTGTCCTCTGGGTAGCGAACTACAAAACCGTATTCATGGGCGTTTTCCTCAAGCCACTTTCCTTCTTCTGTGTCCCCAAGTTCCGTCGTTAACGAATAACCGACAGAGGACGCACTCACATCCATCGCCAGGCCGCTCTGATGCTCACTTTCCCCCGCTCTGGCACTATATTTGTTTGCTTCTTCTTCTCCGTCTTCCTCCGCGTTAGCTGCGAATATGCTTGCCTGCCGGTCATACGAACGATAGCCCGACACAGCAGAAAGCTCAATTTCTTCCTCTTCAGCCTCTGCGAACATGCTTTCAAGCTGCGCTGCCGCTTCCTCTCTCATGTATTTTTTCTGAAGATCTCCCTCAAATGGGAAAGCTACATCCGGTATGACTAAGTTTTCTGGTTCATAGTCTGCAGGCAGGTGATACTCCCGGTTGATTAATGCGTCGATAGCCGAAGGGTTCTTCAAATCCCCCTCTTCACTCGTCTCCGGCGGAGCCTCTCCTGGCTCTGTCTGACCGTCATTTTTATTTGCATCTGTCGTTTCTTCTGAACCGTTTTCTGGATCTTCCTGACTTTCTTCGGTATTTTCCTCTGAGGAGCCTGAAGAGGACTCCTCATTTCCACCAGCTCCGTTCTCCCCGCTCTCATTATTTGCACAGCCTGCGCTGACCAGCAGCCCCAGCGTTCCAGCAGCGATCATCCATTTTTTCATTGTGCGCCTCCCTCTCCTGCCGTTTAGGACAGCGTTCATGCTTTTAGTATTTATGAAACTGCACGTCTAGTTAATTATTCCTTACTTCCTCACGATTTTTCTTTCCTTCTTTATGTTAGCATCCCGAGTGCCGATATAAACAGTAGAATCAAACATAAAGGATTGATACGTATGGATAAAGCATCAATCATTGGTATTATTATAGCCTTTGCAGCTATTATGAGCGGTATTGCCATTAAAGGGATGGAGCTCGTTTCTTTGCTTAACCCGGCCGCTTTATTAATTATTTTCGGAGGCACGATTGCTACCGTAGTGATTGCTTTCCCTGGTGACGAATTAAAAAACGTGCCGAAGCTTTTCGGCGTTTTATTTAAAAATCAGAGTGAATGGAGTGTCGCTCAGCTTGTTCCTATGTTCTCCAGCTGGGCCCAAACCGCTAGAAAAGAAGGTCTTTTGGCCCTCGAAGGTGACGTTCAGGACATCCAGGATCCCTTTCTTCGTAATGGTATGACAATGGCTGTGGACGGCCAGAACTCAGATTTCATCCGTGACATCATGAGTGAAGAGCTTGAAGCAATCGAATCCCGTCATCAAACTGGGGTGTCCATTTTCACCCAGGCAGGAACCTACGCTCCCACACTTGGCGTTCTGGGCGCTGTGGTCGGCCTTATTGCGGCGCTAGCTGATATGTCCGATATCGATAAACTCGGAGAGGCGATCAGTGCTGCCTTCGTCGCCACTCTTCTTGGTATTTTCACCGGCTACGTCCTCTGGCACCCTTTTGCCAATAAACTTAAGCGTAAATCCAAGCATGAAATCCATGTGCGCAGTGTCATGATCGAAGGCGTATTATCGGTTCAGGAAGGACAGCCTCCAAAAACGATTGAACAAAAACTTCTAATGTATGTTCCGGCAAAGGATCGTGAAAAAATTATGGAAGCGGCCCAGGAAACAGAGTGGAAGGAAGGCACCGAAAATGGCTAGGCGGCGGCAGCGGAAAAAAGAAGAGGAGGAGCATGTCAGCGAAGCATGGCTTCTTCCCTACGCAGACCTGCTGACCCTGCTGCTTGCCCTCTTTATTGTTTTGTTTGCCTCAAGCGAAGTAGATGCCAGGAAATTTGACCAAATCTCCGAATCGTTTAACTCTGTTTTCACTGGAGGAAGCGGCATTAATGAATCCGGAAGCTCTGTCGAAGAGCTGAATGCCGAAGATAACGTTGATGAAAGCCCGCCCACCGTTACCGAAGAAGCAGAAGATCAAAACGAACTTGCCGAGCTTCAGGAGAGGGTCGAAGGATTTATTGATGAACGCGGCCTTGAAGGCCAGTTTACGACCCGGCTCTCCGACGACGGCCTGCTTCTTTCCATCAAGGACAATATTTTATTCGAGGTCGGTGAAGCAGAAATACGCGATGAAGCTCTTCAAACGGCCGAGGACATGTCTGAATTGCTTGTACTAAACCCCCCGCGCAATATTATTATCAGCGGTCATACGGACGATACTCCTATTGCAAATGCAGACTTCAATACAAACTGGGAACTCAGCGTGATGAGAGCGGTGCATTTCATGGAAATTGTGCTCGAAAATCCCGACCTAGATCCAAGAGATTTCAGTGCCAAGGGGTTTGGAGAGTTTGAGCCGGTTGCTTCGAATGACACTGCAGAAGGCCGGGCCCAAAACAGGCGTGTAGAGGTATTAATCCTTCCACGTAATCAAACTGAGTCCTCCGAATAAAAAAATTCAAACGAAAACTGGCTGCCCTTGCCTGAAGTGACCTAAATAAATGAGACAGATAAAAGCACCTCTCACGTCGTATTCGTAGTAGGATCGACAGATGGAGGTG
>NZ_JBQOJB010000006.1:0-171905 GCF_054971365.1 Marinococcus salis
GGATGCTTCTTTTTCCCTCAATGGCACAAACAAAGGCCTCCGAAAATCATTTTCGGAGGCCTTTGTCTACAATCTGAGGCAGCCCCCGGGCTGTCTTTTTTATTATATTTATGAAAAGTCACTGACCGTTTTGCCTGCCAATACAGCGAAAGCAGCTTTGTTCATTATGAGAAAGCCGGCTGCTGCGTCTATTCTTGTTTCCCATAAAACTCAGTGGTACAATATAACAGTATTTACATACTGAAACCGTTGATAATAGCAGTGTACAAGGCTCCGGGTTTATGGAGCAGATCGCAGTTGCGACTTTATTAAGGGTGAAGTACAATATAAAAAGCCTGCTTTCCAGAAAAGCGCACATGGTGCGTGCTTCTTAGTGAAAGCGATCTATATTGAAAAGGGGTATAAATCATGCAGGAAAAAACATTCACTATTACAAACGAAACAGGAATCCACGCGCGTCCGGCGACGCAGCTTGTAAACAAAGCCGGCCAGTTTTCTTCAGACATTTCTTTAGAATACAACGGCAAATCGGTAAACTTGAAATCCATCATGGGCGTTATGTCCCTCGGCGTTGGAAAAGGTTCCGAGGTAACGGTTAAAATTGAAGGCAACGATGAAGAGGAAGCGATGGAAGCAGTGGATCAAGTGATTAAAGAAGGGCTTGGAGAATAATGAGTGCCAGCCTGACAGGGATTGCTGCCTCAAAAGGAATAGCGATTGCAAAAGCTTTTCTTTTGGAAGAACCGGAATTAGACATAAGTAAAAAAACGGTGGATAGCGCCCAGGAAGAGATCACAAGATTTAAAGAAGCAGTTCAGGAGTCCAAGCATGAACTTCAGGTGATTAAGGAAAAAACACTTCAGGACATGGGAGAAGACCAGGCGGAGATTTTCTCTGCCCATCTGCTCGTTCTGGAGGATCCTGAGATTATGGATGGTGTCTCCAGTAAAATTACGGAAGAGAGCGCCAATGCAGAATATGCTCTCAGCGAAGTAGCCAATATGTATGTGGATATGTTTGAGAACATGGATAATGAATACATGAAAGAGCGCGCCGCAGATATCCGGGATGTGTCAAAACGTGTTCTTATGCATTTATTTGGTCTTGAGAATACCAGCCTGGCAACGATTGACCAGGAAGTAGTAGTTATTGCTGATGACCTGACCCCGTCTGATACGGCCCAATTGAACGAATACGTTCGAGGCTTTGCTACAGACATCGGCGGGCGTACGTCTCATTCTGCTATTATGGCCAGATCGATGGAAATTCCGGCTGTCGTGGGCACAAAAGAAGCAACGGACACGATTAATCAGGACGACCTTTTGATTGTAGACGGCCTGGAGGGCCGGGTTATCGTTAATCCAAGTGATGCCGAAGTCCAGGAGTACAAAGAAAAGCTAGAACAGTTTAACCGCCAGAAAGAAGAGTGGGCGAAGCTGGTCAATGAGCCGACGGAAACAGAGGACGGGCACACGGTAGAACTGGCAGCTAATATTGGTACCCCGAACGACCTCGACGGCGTCTTAGCTAACGGAGCAGAAGGCATCGGTTTATACCGGACAGAGTTTTTGTACATGGGCAGAAATGAACTTCCTTCTGAAGAAGAGCAGTTTGAGGCTTATAAAGAAGTGCTTGAGCGCATGCAAGGAAAACCAGTAGTTATACGTACGCTTGATATCGGCGGCGATAAAGAACTTCCATACTTGGATCTGCCAAAAGAAATGAATCCGTTTCTCGGCTTTCGAGCGATCCGTCTGTGCCTCGAAAAAAAAGATATGTTTCGGACACAGCTCCGCGCTCTCTTGCGGGCGAGCTCCTACGGGAAGTTAAAAATTATGTTCCCGATGGTTGCTACAGTAGAAGAAGTCCGTGAAGCCAAAGCGATGCTCGCGGAGGCAAAAGAAGAGCTCCAGGGTGAAAATATCGAAGTTTCCGATGATATTGAAGTAGGTATTATGGTAGAAATTCCTTCCACAGCGGCGGCAGCAGAAATTTTTGCTAAAGAAGTGGACTTCTTCAGTATAGGTACTAACGATTTAATCCAATACACGCTTGCTGCGGACCGGATGAGCGAAAAAGTTGCTCATCTGTATCAGCCTTACCACCCGGCGATTCTTCGTTTAGTTAAAAACGTAATCGACGCTGCTCATAAAGAAGGCAAGTGGGCAGGAATGTGCGGCGAAATGGCTGGCGAACCTGCAGCGGTTCCTCTTCTGTTAGGGTTAGGATTGGATGAATTCAGCATGAGCGCCACCTCAGTGCTCCCGGCAAGAACCCAGCTGCGTTCGTTGAAGAAAACAGATGCAGAAGGGCTTGTAGAAGAAGCGATGAAATGTGCCACAGCGGATGAAATCGCTGAGCTTGTGGAAAACAGAGGGTTTATCATTCAGTAAGCAGGACGCAGGCAAGTGAAAAGTCTGGAACCGTTGATAGGTTCCAGGCTTTTTTGTGGGTGATGAAACGCTCATTTTCTTGTATACTGAAAAAGTTGATGTTCCTGAGTGAAAAAGCTCTTTACAAAAATTATAATATTGGTAGTAGTCCTGAGGCAGGGCATAGAGTGAAAAAACCTGGTTAGTCCAAGTCCGGACAACACGGGCTGAAAATGGAGAGAAGCAAACATGAAACAACCTATTGGCGTTATTGATTCAGGCCTCGGAGGCCTGACTGTTGCCCGGGAAATTTTAAGGCAGCTGCCAAAAGAAGAAATGATATACATAGGGGACACTGCCAGGTGTCCGTATGGCCCGCGGCCGATTGAAGAAGTAAGGATTTTTACCTGGCAGATGATTGAGCGGCTGCAGTCTGAGAATATTAAAATGCTTGTGATCGCCTGTAACACAGCAACAGCCGTGGTTCTTGAAGAAGTAAAACAGGCGTTGGACATTCCGGTCGTAGGTGTAATAACTCCTGGAGCCATCTCCGCACTGAAAGTAACAAAGACAGATCAGGTAGCCGTTATCGGTACGAGTGGCACCGTCAGCAGCGGCGCATACGAACGGGCCTTGAAGTCCATAAATGAAGAGGTAGAAGTCACCTCGCTTGCATGTGTGCCATTCGTTCCGCTTGTTGAGCAGGGGCAATGCGAGGGGAAGGCAGTTCTCGATATCGTGAAGCAGACACTGCTGCCATTAGAGCACGTTTCGTATGATACGCTGATTTTAGGCTGTACTCACTACCCATTGCTTGAAAGTGTCATCCAGGAGGCAGTTGGACCGGAAATTCAGTTAATTTCCTCCGGCGATGAAACAGCCAGGGAAGTAAGCACGCTGCTTAATTATCATGAAACCTTAAATGCGGGAGATATTCCTCCAATTCACAGGTTTTATACTACAGGCCCTGAAACAGAATTCCGAAACATAGCAAACCAATGGATGGACCAACATATAGAACAGGTAGTTTCTATTCGGCTTGATACTAGCGGAAGGTTTACCAGGAGTGAAAAGAAAGGAAGATTGTATGAATCGATTGGACGGAAGGGAATGGAATGAACTTCGTTCTATTCAAATTGAAACAGATTATTTAAAGCATCCTGAAGGCTCGGTGCTGATTTCCTTTGGACAGACAAAGGTGATTTGTACGGCGAGTATTGAAGAACGGGTCCCCCCTTTTATGCGTGGGGAGAAAAGAGGATGGATTGCGGCAGAATACTCGATGCTGCCACGAGCGACTGAAACCCGTAATATCCGGGAAGCGGCACGAGGCAAGCTTACGGGAAGGACTATGGAAATTCAGCGCTTAATTGGGCGTGCGCTCCGGGCGGTAGTGGATCTAAAACTTCTCGGTGAACGCACCGTATGGATTGACTGCGATGTCATTCAGGCCGACGGAGGGACTCGTACCGCTTCGGTAACAGGAGCCTTTATTGCACTTGCTATGGCTGTGCAGTCCTACCACGAGCAGGGGAAATTCAAAGGCTTTCCCATAACGGATTATTTAGCGGCTGTATCTGTAGGGCTTAACGCTGAACAGAAGACCATCCTCGACCTTGCTTATGCAGAAGATTCACAGGCAAATGTAGATATGAACGTAGTGATGACTGGAAACGGGGAATACGTAGAAGTACAGGGTACAGGGGAAGAAGCCTCGTATACAAGAGGACAGCTTAATGATATGCTCGATACTGCAGAGACAGGAGTATATGAGATCATTCAGCTTCAAAAGCAGGTTATTGGGCCCGCAGCGGCTTCTATCGAAGAAAAGTTTTCAGATGATGGCAGCGGAAGGATGGTGTAATTGAAAACGATCGTAATAGCTACAAAAAACGCTGGCAAAGTAAAAGAGTTTGAACACATGTTTGGCAGTCAGTATAAAGTGGAATCTTTACTGGAGAAAAAGATTGACGATATCCCTGAAACAGGCGTTACCTTTGAAGAAAATGCCATTATTAAAGCAGAAGCTGTGAGAGACCATCTCAACTGTACAGTGATTGCAGACGATTCAGGTCTGGAGATTGATGCTTTAGACGGCCGTCCGGGCGTGTACTCTGCCCGGTATGCAGGAGAAAACAAAGATGACGAAGCGAACATGGAAAAAGTTTTACAGGAATTAAAGCATATTCCTCGTGATAGACGCAGCGCCCGTTTTGTTTGTGTGCTGGCCGTGGCACTGCCAGACGGAAGTGTGCATACATTTACGGGAACGTGTGAAGGGGAAATAGCAGAGGCGCGGGCTGGAACTAACGGTTTTGGTTATGATCCTGTGTTCTATTTGCCAGACTACAAAAAGACGATGGCAGAGTTGAATGCAGAAGAAAAGCACCGTATCAGTCATCGGGGCAGGGCGCTTGAAAAGCTTTGGGCTCAGGGCCGGAAGCTGCTGCTGGACAGCTGAAAATAATTTTATGAATCATAAAGAGTTGGAGGCAGAATCAATGGACATTTTAGTGGTAAGCGACAATCATGGAAGCGAAGAAGTATTAAAGCAGGTACTCGACCGTCATCAGGAAGGAGTAAGTGCTGTGCTGCACTGCGGGGATTCGGAAGCCTCGCCGGATGACAAACTGTTAAATAATGTGCACATCGTACAGGGCAATGTCGACAGTCCGGGAAATTTCCCTGATGAATTAACGGTAGATGTGGGGCACATTAAAACGTATCTTACTCACGGACATTTATACCAGGTGAAAACATCGTATGCTTCGCTCTTTTCTAAAGCTGAGCAAATCAACGCTGACCTGGTATGCTCCGGCCATACTCACGTAGCTGGGGCGTTCGAAGAAGACGGAACAATTTTTGTGAATCCCGGAAGCCTGCTGCTTCCGCAGGAACGGCCCGAACAGACGTATGCTATCGTAAATGTCTCCAATCAGGGCCAGTCGATTAACGTCCATTTTTACGAGAGAGACTCAGGCAATGAGCTTCTTGATCTTTCAAAAAGCTTTCCGTTTCCAGAGGGTGAATAAAATCCCTCTGGAAACCTTTATTGACTTTTAAGGAAAAATATTTTAACATAATGAATGTCGCAAAAAACAGATGTCCCAGTAGCTCAGCTGGATAGAGCAACAGCCTTCTAAGCTGTAGGCCGCAGGTTCGAGTCCTGCCTGGGACGCCATTTTTAATTATCGATATGTTCAAGGGACAGAAAAGGGGCCTCCTTTTCTGTCCCTTTTATTTTACTTTCAAACCGCTGTTGGAAAAGAGAAAAGCGGAAAATATGGAAGATTATATTTCAGCATAGTGGACACTGGAACTTATATCTGATGCAGAAGTACAAATTATCTAAAAAGTTTATTTAAAATGGTTGACCACAAACTAGATTGGGCGTAATATATACGTCAAACGTTAAAAATGTAGTCAGAGAAAGAACATTTGCCTTTTGAGGGTGTACACATTACCCTGTTAAATTAGAAAGGCAGACGATAGATTGAAGGGACGCAGAGGTGATATCAGTGTCGGAACAATGGATATTTTTGGACGGAGAATTCGTCAAAAAGGAAGATGCCAAAATCTCCGTATATGATCATGGTTTTTTATACGGCGATGGCGTTTTCGAAGGCATTCGCGTATACAATGGCAATATTTACAAGCTGGATGAACACCTTTTGCGTTTATACCACTCTGCGAAATCGATCATGCTTGATATACCTCAATCTAAAGAAGAGATGACGGAAATCATCAGGCAGACACTGCAGAAAAATAAACTTGAAGATGCTTATATCCGGCTTGTCGTTTCAAGAGGCGTAGGAAACCTTGGCCTGGATCCTGCATCGTGTGCAAATCCTTCTATCATAGTTATCGCAGAGGAGCTTGCAATCTATCCAAAAGAATTTTATGAGCACGGCCTTGAAATTGTGACAGTGGCGACCCGGCGGAACCGGCCGGATGTGTTAAGTCCTAAGGTGAAATCATTAAATTATCTGAATAATATACTGGTGAAAATGGAAGCAAGCCTGGCCGGCGTCAGTGAGGCATTGATGCTGAACGATCAGGGGTATGTCGCGGAAGGGTCCGCAGATAATATCTTTATTATTAGAAATGGAGCGCTGATGACGCCGCCGGGATACATTGGAGCTTTAGAGGGAATCACCCGGCAGGCGATTCTGGAAATGGCTGCAGACATGGGATACGACGTGCGCGAAGAGGCCTTTACAAGACACGACGTCTATACCGCCGAGGAGGTCTTTCTGACCGGCACAGCTGCAGAAGTCATTGCCGTTGTGAAGGTAGACGGAAGAATAATTGGGGACGGGGAGCCGGGAGAAGAAACAAACCGTCTTCTGCGCGCTTTCAGACAGAAAGTAGTAGAGGACGGAGTAAAAGTTTATTCAGACAATTCCCGCATAGAGATTGGCTAATTGACTGAATAGATGTACAATATAATTAAATAGTATTGAGAAATCGACGACAGGGACCAGTAAATAATGTATTTTCCTTCACAGAGAGCTGCCGTGGCTGAAAGAGCAGCAGGAAATCGTATTGAACTCCCCCTTGAGAGCTTTCCTGAACCTGAGTAGGGAAAGCCGGATGCCGAGTGGGCCTCCGTTATGGCAAACCGAACCGGAAAAGCGGTTCTTAAGGCAATAAGTGCGAGCTTATTGTAAAAAAGGGTGGTACCGTGAAAAGCAGACGTCTTTTCGCCCCTTTAGAGCAGCAGCAGCTGTCTATTGGAGGTGAAAGGGCGTTTTTTATTATCCAGTAGTTCCCTTCTCGGAGGACGTATATAGAGGCAGGCAGTGAGAAAGAAAAGATTTGAGTATAAAAGGAGGAGCGAGTATGAATACAAGAGTGAGAGAAGTAAAAGGGCGCGAACTGAAAGACGAAAACCAGGAAATGAGTGGCTCAAGCATGCTGATCCAGGCTTTGGCCAGGGAAAATGTAGACACTATTTTCGGCTATCCCGGCGGGGCTATTCTTCCCACTTACGACGAAATCTACCGTACCGGTATCCGTCATATCCTTTCGCGGCATGAGCAGGGGGCCATTCATGCAGCAGAGGGATATGCAAGAGTTTCAGGGAAGCCCGGTGTGTGTGTCGTAACGTCAGGACCAGGAGCTACAAACGTGGTCACCGGCATTGCTGACGCTATGATTGACTCTCTCCCTCTTGTGGTTGTGACCGGTCAGGTAGCTACCTCCGTGATTGGTACGGACGCTTTTCAGGAAGCAGATATCCTGGGTATTACGATGCCGATCACGAAGCATAATTTTCAGGCACGAACGGTAGAAGACCTGCCGAGAATTATCAGGGAAGCATTCCATATTGCTACCACAGGGCGTCCGGGACCGGTCGTAATTGACCTTCCTAAAGACGTATCCATTGCCTCTGGAATGTTTCATTACGATGATGAGCCGAACCTCCCTGGCTACCAGCCAACGTACACACCAAACAAACTTCAGATCCGCAAGCTTGCCGAGGCAGTAACGAAAGCCAAGCGTCCGGTAATTCTCTCCGGAGCGGGCATTCTGCATGCCGGTGCTTCCCCGGAACTGCTTGAATTCGTTGAACAGCAGCAGATTCCGGTTGCTTCAACGCTTCTTGGACTTGGCGGATTTCCAGGTACTCATGAACTGGCGCTTGGCATGGCCGGAATGCACGGAACGTATGCAGCCAATATGGCCCTCCACGAAGCTGACCTGCTTATCAATATTGGCGCCCGCTTTGACGACCGTGTCACCGGGAATCTGGAGCACTTCGCCCCGCAAGCGACAGTCGCCCACATTGACGTTGATCCGGCAGAGATCGGTAAAATCATTGAAACGCATATCCCGGTAGTGGGGGATGCCAAAGAAGCCCTTCGCCTTTTGAATGAAGTAAACCCACAGCCTGGCGAAAGCGTGCGCTGGAGAATGAAAGTGGACGAATGGCAGCAGGAATTCCCGCTCTGGTACAAGGAAGGCTCTGAGTATATTAAACCGCAGAAGCTTACAGAGTTAGTGTATGAGAAAACTAATGGCGAAGCGATTATCACGACGGACGTTGGCCAGCACCAAATGTGGGCTGCCCAGTATTATAAATTCGACCATCCGAACGCCTGGGTGACAAGCGGAGGACTCGGAACAATGGGATTCGGGTTTCCAGCTGCAATCGGTGCCCAGTTTGCTGAGCCGGACCGTCAGGTGGTAGCTATTCTTGGAGATGCCGGCTTTCAAATGACAATGCAGGAGCTATCGATTCTGCAGGAGCTGAATCTGCCGGTGAAAGTGCTTTTGGTCAATAATGCCTCCCTTGGTATGGTCCGCCAGTGGCAGCAGCTCTTTTATGAAGAGCGGTATTCGAACTCCCTGTTCCCGATCCAGCCGGATTTCGTGAAAATGGCGGAAGCGTACGATATTAAAGGGTACAAAATCACTGACGAAAATGAAGTAGCAGGAGTGCTTGAAGAAGCATTTAATTATAATGGCCCGGTGGTTATCGACTGCAGAGTACACGAAGAAGAAAATGTGTATCCGATGATCGCTCCCGGGCAGGGGCATCATCAAATGGAAGGAGTGAAACCATGAGGCGGACCATTACAGCGACAGTAAACAATACAACAGGAGTAATGAACCGCATTACGGGCCTGTTTGCCCGCCGTCATTTTAATATTGAAAGCATCACGGTTGGGATGACGGAAAACCCGGAGGTGTCGAGAATGACATTCGTGGTGAACGTGAGTGACCAACGGGGGCTCGACCAGGTCATCAAGCAGCTGAACAAACAGGTGGACGTACTAAAAGTCCGTGATATTACCGATGAAGCGATTGTAGCCAGAGAACTCGCGATGATTAAAGTCATGACAGGTTCCGGCCAGCGTGGAGAAATATCGGATTTAATTGCCCCGTTCCGTGCCACAGTCATCGATGTCGGCAGAGAAAGCGTCACGATTCAGGTAACTGGGGACACACCGAAAGTAGAGGCGCTCATCGATCTCTTAAGGCCGTACGGCATTAAAGAAATGGCCCGCACGGGTGTAACGGCTTTCCAAAGAGCTACGAAAAAAAGCAATGATCAAACCAGGTATTCCATTATTAATTAATGAGTATTCATAAAAGGAGAGGTTCTAGCAATGGCAAAGGTATTTTATAACAACGATGTAAATGAGGCAGCACTTCAGGAGAAAACAGTAGCAATCGTAGGTTATGGCTCTCAGGGCCACGCCCACGCCCAAAACCTTCGCGAAAGCGGCGTTCACGTTATCATTGGACTTCGCAGAGGAAAGTCATGGGACAAGGCGTCGGAGGATGGATTTGAAGTATATTCTGTAAAAGAAGCGTCAGCAAAAGCAGACGTTATCATGATCCTCCTTCCGGATGAGTATCAGCCGACGATCTACACAGAAGAAATCAAGCCGGAGCTTAAAGCTGGAAAAGCGATTGCGTTTGCGCACGGTTTCAATATTCATTTCAGCCAGATTGTGCCACCGGAAGATGTGGACGTATTCATGGTAGCACCTAAAGGGCCGGGACATATTGTGCGCCGGACATTCGAACAGGGAGCCGGTGTGCCTGCCCTGTATGCTGTGTATCAGGATGCAAGTGGAAATGCCATGAACTCTGCACTTGCTTATGCAAAACAAATTGGCGCCGGTCGTGCCGGTATTTTAGAAACGTCTTTCCAGGAAGAAACAGAAACCGATCTCTTCGGGGAACAGGCTGTTCTTTGCGGCGGAACGTCCGCGCTTGTTAAAGCCGGGTTCGAAACGCTTGTTGAAGCCGGATATCAGCCGGAAATTGCCTATTTTGAGTGCCTGCACGAGCTGAAGCTGATCGTTGATTTGATGTATGAAGGCGGTCTTGAAGGTATGCGCTATTCTATTTCAGACACCGCCCAGTGGGGAGATTTCCAGGCTGGACCGCGCATTGTAACAGAAGATACCAAACAGGCCATGAAAGGCATTCTGACTGATATTCAAACCGGCCGTTTTGCTAAAGGATGGATTGCAGAAAACCAGGCGAACCGTCCAGAATTCAACGCTACCAACGCCCGGGAAAGAAATCACCTCGTTGAGCAGGTAGGCCGTGAACTCCGCGAAATGATGCCGTTTGTTAACCCAAATTCCAAGGGAGTGTAATGCTGTGAAAAACATTAACGTTTTCGATACGACGCTTCGAGATGGAGAGCAGACGCCGGGCGTCAACCTGAACTTTGAAGAAAAGCTTCAAATTGCGAAACAGCTCGAACGTCTGGGTGTTGATATTATTGAAGCGGGATTTCCAGCTGCTTCTAAAGGCGACCTCCGTTCTGTAAAGGAAATCGCGGATACTGTCAAAAACAGTTCAGTAACCGGCTTGTCCCGGGCGCTTACTTCTGATATCGATGCCTGCTGGGAAGCGTTAAAAGGAGGGGCGGAGCCAAGAATTCACGTGTTTTTGGCTACTTCCCCCATCCATCGTGAGCACAAGCTTCATATGACACAGGCACAGGTAATTGAGACAGCGGTTAACGCGGTACGCTATGCAAAAGAACGTTTTGCCAAAGTCCAGTTTTCTGCAGAGGATGCCTGCCGGACAGAGCTGCCATTCCTGGCAGAAGTCGTCGAAGCAGTTATCGATGCCGGCGCCGACGTAGTGAACCTGCCGGACACAGTCGGCTTTATTATGCCGGAGGAAATCCGCAGTATGTTCCGCTATATTAAGAATGAGGTACCGAACGCCGATAAAGCTGTACTGTCAGCGCATTGCCATGACGATCTCGGCATGGCGACCGCTAACTCGCTGGCTGCTGTAGAAGGCGGCGCCGAGCAGGTGGAATGTACCATCAACGCGGTTGGAGAACGTGCTGGCAATGCTTCGTTGGAAGAAATTGCAGTTGCTCTGCATATCCGGAATGATTTTTATGGCAAATCGACCAATATTACGCTAAACGAAATTAAACGGACGAGCAGCCTTGTCAGTTCCCTGATGGGTATGCAGGTTCCAAACAACAAAGCCGTCGTCGGCGACAATGCTTTTGCCCATGAATCCGGTATTCATCAGGACGGCGTATTGAAAGAAACGTCAACGTATGAAATTATTACGCCGGAGCTTGTCGGTGTAGAAGCGAACCGGATGGTGCTCGGCAAACTTTCCGGCCGGCACGCCTTTAAAGAAAAAATTATTTCTCTTGGTTACAATGCCACCGAAGAAGAGATCAATAAAGTCTTCAAATCATTTAAAGAACTGGCAGATAAGAAAAAAGAGATTACGGATGAAGATATTTTTGCTTTAATGGCCGATGAGAAAGCCGGCGATGCGGTAAAATACTATACTCTTGAAACTCTGCAGGTCACGTATGGAACCGCCAATATACCAACTGCTACGGTTACGGTATTGGATCAGGCAGGAGAGCGCCTCGAGCATGCAGGTACTGGCTCGGGAAGTGTGGAAGCTCTTTACAACACGCTTGAAAAAATTGTTGGTGAAGGATTTACACTTCAGGATTATCGTATCCAGTCCACCACCGGTGGCCGCGATGCGTTAGCAGAAGTATTTGTGCGCCTGGCATTTGAAGAAACAGAATCAAGTGGACGCGGAACAGATAACGATGTGCTTGAAGCTTCTGCAAAAGCGTATATTAACGCGGTGAATCGTGTAATGAACCAGCGGCGTGCAGAAAACCAGCCGAAAGTAGCAAATATATCCACGCCATAAAATAATTACTGAAGCAGCGGACAAGGGAGAGATCGAGATGGAAAAGAAGATTGCGATCCTGCCCGGTGACGGTATCGGACGGGAAGTAACAGAGGCTGCAGCTCAGGTGCTGAAGCAGGTTGAAACATCGTTTAACCATTCATTTACGTTTGAGTATGCAGATATCGGCGGAGGTGCGGTGGACAAGTACGATGACCCGCTTCCTGCTCATACGCTTGATATTTGTAAAAAAAGCGATGCCATTCTGCTCGGGGCAGTAGGAGGCCCGGCGTGGGACCACCTTCCGGGAGAAAAACGTCCGGAAAAGGGGCTGCTCCGCATCCGTAAAGAATTAAGACTGTTTGCCAATCTGCGCCCGGTCCGCAGTTTCAAAAGTTTGCTGCACAGTTCGCCTCTGCGTGAAGAAGTTATTGATGGAGTCGACGTGATGATTGTCCGGGAACTAACCGGAGGTCTCTATTTTGGTGAGCCGAGAGAACGCCGGACCATCGATGGGGAAGAAGCAGCGGTGGACACATTAGTATATAAAAAATCAGAGATTCAAAGAATCGTTCAGCAGGCTTTTGAAATTGCCCGTTTACGCACGCAAAAAGTAATATCAGTTGATAAAGCGAACGTTCTTGAATCAAGCCGCCTGTGGCGGGGAACAGCCGAAGAAACAGCCAGAGACTACCCGGACGTGGAGCTTGAGCATATGCTTGTAGATAACGCTGCCATGCAAATTATGTATGATCCCAAAAAGCTGGATGTCATCGTAACGGAAAACATGTTTGGAGATATTTTAAGCGATGAAGCGTCCATGCTGACAGGGTCACTCGGCATGCTGCCGTCTGCGAGCATAGGCAGTGAAAAGCCAGCTTTATATGAACCGGTCCACGGGTCGGCACCTGATATCGCTGGAAAGAAAATAGCCAATCCTCTGGCCACGATCGCTTCAAGTGCCATGATGCTGAAATATTCATTCGGCCTTCAGAGAGAGTCAGATGTCGTAGAAGAAGCTATTGAACAGGTACTTTTAGAGGGGCTTCTTCCAGCAGACCTAAGCAGGGGTGAAACCTCTGCTGCCTCGACTGACGAAATCACAAAAGCTGTATGCCGTCATATTGAAAGGCTGGCATTAAAATAATAAAAGGAGGAAGTTCCATGAAGCCTAGAACTATCATTGATAAGATCTGGAATGAGCATGCAGTTCGTGCCGAAGCCGGTAAACCGAATTTAATGTATGTTGACCTTCACATGGTCCACGAAGTCACGTCCCCGCAGGCCTTTGAAGGACTCCGGCTGAGCGGACGCCCGGTAAGGCGGCCGGATCTGACCTTTGCGACGATGGATCATAATGTGCCGACGTTGAACCGGGAGTCTATTACAGACGCCATTTCGAAAAAGCAGATTGATACTCTTTTTGATAACTGTAAAGAGTTTGGCGTGGAGCTTGCTGATATTCACAGCCCAAATAACGGTATCGTGCATATTATCGGTCCAGAGCTCGGACTGACCCAGCCAGGGAAAACAATAGTTTGCGGTGACAGTCACACGTCTACTCACGGTGCTTTTGGAGCTCTTGCTTTTGGAATTGGTACAAGTGAAGTGGAGCATGTGCTTGCCACGCAGACGTTGTGGCAGTCTCCTCCGAAAACGATGGAGGTCCACGTGGATGGAAGACTGGGCACCGGGGTAACAGCCAAGGATATTATTTTGTCGATCATTGCAAAATTCGGCGTTGATTTCGGCAGCGGTTATGTACTGGAATATACAGGCGAGGCAATCCGTGGGCTGACAATGGAAGAGCGGATGACGATATGCAACATGTCTATCGAAGCCGGCGCGCGTGCCGGTCTGATCAGCCCGGACCAGGTAACGTTTGATTACTTGAAAGGCCGCCGATTTGTATCGGAAGGTGCAGCGTTTGATGAAAAAGTGAACCAGTGGCGCCAGCTTGCTACAGACGAAGGAGCCGAATACGATGAACGCGTGGTGATCGCCGGAGACGAAATTGAGCCAATGGTAACATGGGGGACCAATCCATCCCAGGGTGTAGGTATCCATGGCACCGTTCCGTATCCGGAAGACGGCAGAAATGCCACTGAAAAAAAAGTGATTAAAACATCGCTGGATTACATGGCACTGGAGCCCGGGACGAAAATTACAGATATCCATGTGCAGCATGTGTTTCTTGGTTCCTGTACCAATGCACGGATCGGAGACCTTCGTGAAGCTGCTAAAATTATCCGCGGCAACAAAGTAGCTGAGGGCATCCGGGCAATGGTGGTGCCGGGCTCCCAGCAGGTAAAGCTGCAGGCGGAAGAGGAAGGACTCGACCAGGTGTTCAAGGAAGCTGGATTTGAATGGAGAGACTCGGGGTGCAGCATGTGCCTCGGTATGAACCCTGATTTCGTGCCGGAGGGAGAGCGGTGTGCCTCCACCTCCAACAGGAACTTTGAAGGCAGGCAGGGAAAAGGAGCAAGGACACATCTGGTCAGTCCGGCTATGGCAGCAGGGGCTGCTATTTATGGACACTTCGTAGATGTGCGCAATTTAGATAAAACAGTTTCGTCATAAGGAGGGACCGGGATGGAAGCACTCACGGTGCATGAAGGAAATACGGCTGTACTGGAAAGGGCTAATGTGGACACAGACCAGATTATTCCGAAGCAGTTCTTAAAGCGCGTGGAGCGTACTGGGTTCGGTCAATTTTTATTTTTCGATTGGCGTTTCAAGTCAGATGGGGAAGAAGACCCTTCTTTTGAACTGAACTATCCATCGGCAGTCAATGCTTCGATTTTGATTGCTGATCACAATTTTGGTTCAGGCTCGTCGAGGGAACACGCCCCGTGGGCCCTTCAGGACTATGGGTTTCGGGTTATTATCGCACCCAGCTATTCAGATATTTTTTACAATAACTGTGTTAAAAACGGTATACTGCCGGTAAGACTACCCGAAAATCAGGTTTATGAACTGATGCAGAACGGGAAGAATAAAGAGTACCACTTAACAGTAGATTTACAAAATCAGCAGATCTCTGATAAAAATGAAGGTTTTCAGGCGACATTTGAAATAGATCCTTATTGGAAAGAGATGCTGTTAAACGGATGGGATGAAATTAGTATTACGCTTCAATATGAAGAAGACATCGAAGCGTATGAAAAACGGGTCAAAGTTTAACGGGATAGGCGGCCCATAGCGGCCGTCTTCTTTTGTACATTAAGATTTGCTGCATAGCTTTATACATATATATACAATTTGACCTGCCCACCCGAAAATGTATGATCTACTGGCATAGCGGATTTGCACAGAAGGAGGCTTCAGATGGGTAAAATGCCGAAGCAGAAGGTTGTTTCTTTCCCCGGAACAGCCAGCCGATTGGTTAAGCAGGGACTTGAACAACTGAAAGCGGGGGAAAAAGAACAGGCAGTACATGTGTTTCGCCATGCACTGATGCATGACAGTGTTAACCCGGATGCTTCCTATGGTCTTCTGTTGGCGTATGCTGAAGCAGGGCAACTGCAGAAGGCAGCCGCATGGGGGGAAGAGCTGCTGCAAGACAGGACCAGTGATTTTCTCGAAATCCTGCAAGTATATGTGCCGGTCCTGGCCCAACTGGGCAGGTACGACCAGGTAGTTGAAACGCTGGACGAAGTACAGGAGACAAAAAGCATCCCCAGCCATCTTCGGGAGCAGTTCGAGGAGTTGTATACCCTGGCTGGCGGAATGATGCAGACGGAAGTTGATACAGAACAATATAATAATCCAATACCGGAGGACCGTTCTTCGCTGCCGGTGGAATGGGAAATGATACTTCAAATGGGCACGGAGGAGCAGAAACTGAATGTGTTAAACGTGCTTCGAAAAGAAGGGCCGGAAACATGGAGGTCTGCGATAAGGGAGCTGCTTGCCCGCCCGGAGACCTCTCCTTTAATGAAGAGTTTCCTTCTGCTGCTCTTAAAGGATTGGCAGGTCGAGGAGACTATATGGGTGGAGAAGCTGGGAAGGAAAGGGGAGTTTGCCCCCTCGACGCTGCCGGCTTTGGAAGAAAGCAGTTCATATAAGGAGTCCTCGTTTCTGCTGGACAGCTCGCTCAGCGACAAAGACCCGGTTCTTCTGCAGCATGCAAAAGAGTTGCTGCAGCAGCTGCTGTTGTACTACTATCCTTTCCCGCCTTCAGTCCAGATTGAAGTGCTGGCAGCAGTTCTGCACTTCGAGACGTTCCGGCAGTTTGAGCCGCTCCCGGACGAAAAGGGTATCAGGGATTTTTACGGGGTGGCTGAACCAGGATTTAAGTCGATGCAGCAGGAATATGAAAGGATTCAGGGGTTCATTCAGGAAATTTGAAACACCCCATTTGAGAGTATTGTTTAATCCCTTGTGGGAGTAAGTTTAGCGGAAAATGATTCATTCATTGAAATGGTTTAGTGTTATGTTATAATAGGGTAGTTGTTTACACGGTAGAACCTAGTTATTTGGAGGGAATTTGAATGAATGCCAGTTGGGAAAAGAAAGAAGGAAACCAGGGAGTCTTAACCGTAGACGTAGAGTCGGAACGGTTTGATAAAGCTCTGGATCAAGCATTTAATAAAGTGAAAAACGATGTATCTATTCCAGGATTCCGTAAAGGAAAAGTACCGCGGAAGCTTTTTGAAAGCCGTTTTGGAGTAGAGTCTTTATATCAGGACGCATTGGATATCCTGCTTCCGGATGTTTATGCCGAAGCAGTGGATGAAGCGGGAATTGAACCAGTTGACCGGCCGGAAATTGATGTGGAAGAAGTGGAAAAGGGCAAAGACCTGAAATTCACAGCAACAGTTACCGTGAAGCCGGAAGTAGAGCTCGGCGAAATTAAAGGGCTTGAAGTAGAAGAGTTCGATACCTCTGTATCAGATGAAGAAGTGAATGAAGAGCTTGAAAATCTTCAAAGCAAATATGCAGATCTTGCCGTGGTCGAAGAAGGCGAAGTTCAGGACGGGGATACTGCTGTACTTGATTTCGAAGGCTTCGTAGACGGAGAAGCTTTTGAAGGCGGCAGTGCGGAAAATCATTCGCTTGAAATCGGCTCCGATTCCTTCATTCCAGGATTTGAAGAGCAGGTTGTAGGCATGCAGCCGGGTACAGAAAAAGACATTACGGTTACCTTTCCGGAAGAATACCATGCTGAAAACCTTGCCGGGCAAGAAGCTGTCTTCCATGTCAAACTTCATGAAATCAAGCGTAAAGAGCTTCCAGAGCTCGACGATGAATTCGCGAAGGACGTAGAAGAGCACGAAGCAGAAACACTCGACGAACTTAAAGAAGCAGTGCGCCATCAGCTCGAACATGATCGTGAGCATGAAAAAGAGCATCACGAGCGTGACACAGTAGTTGAACAAGCAGCGGAGAAAGCTTCAGCAGAAATTCCGCAGGCAATGATCAACACAGAATCCGACCGTATGCTTCAGGAATTCAGCCAGCGTCTCCAGTCCCAGGGAATGACTCTTGAAATGTATCAGCAGGTTACTGGTACGGACGAAGAAGGCATGAAAGAGCAGTTCCAGCCGGAAGCTGAAAAACGTGTCCGCATGAATCTGACACTCGAAGCTGTAGCCGAGCAGGAAAACCTCGAAGCAAGTGAAGAAGACGTGGAAAACGAACTTCAAAAAATGGCTGACATGTACCAGCGTGATAAAGAAGAAATCCGCAGCCTCATCGAAATGCAGGGCGGCGTGGATATGCTGAAACAGGATCTTCGTCTGCAGCGTGCGATTGATTACCTTGTAGAGCACAGCAAAACTGTACCGAAGAAGGAAAAACCAGAAGCTGAAGAAGCCGAAAGCGAATAAGGCATAAATGCTGTAAAAATCCTGAGGGTGAAGTGTGCCTTCAGGATTTTTCCGCCTAAAACGCTTAAAACCCAATTGTTTTGCCCTGCGCAGGGCGGAGGGTATTGTTTCGATTTCCATAGGAAAGTATGATACAATTCAACTCAAGCGCAATAATTGTGTTATTTAAAAATCTCCTATATAGTAAACGAAGAATTAATATTTGTTTGTAGATAGAACAGAGAATATGCCGCGCTGAGAAGAATAGCTGGAAGGCTCAATCAGACGGTTTGATTGTATACATTACGCTGTTTCAAGCGTTTCATATTTAGGTGAGGGGTGAACCAGTTGATTAAATTCAATGAAGAAAAAGGTCAGTTGAAATGTTCCTTCTGTGGAAAAACTCAGGATCAGGTTCGTAAACTGGTCGCCGGGCCCGGGGTATACATTTGTGATGAATGTATCGAACTGTGCACGGAGATCGTGGAAGAAGAATTAGGTTCAGAAGAAGAAGTGGAATTCGAAGAAATTCCGAAGCCGTACGAAATTAATGAGACACTTGATGATTATGTTATCGGCCAGGAAAGAGCGAAAAAATCACTTTCTGTAGCGGTCTATAATCACTACAAACGTGTAAATTCGACTAAGAAAACCGACGATGTGGAGTTGGCCAAAAGTAATATAGCGCTTCTAGGCCCGACCGGTAGCGGGAAAACGTTATTAGCCCAGACGCTGGCCCGTATTCTGAACGTCCCGTTTGCGATCGCGGATGCGACTTCTTTAACAGAAGCAGGGTACGTAGGCGAAGACGTGGAAAATATTCTGCTGAAGTTGATCCAGGCAGCTGATTACGATACAGAAAAAGCTGAAAAAGGGATTATTTATATTGATGAAATCGATAAAGTAGCCCGTAAATCAGAAAACCCGTCTATTACTCGTGATGTGTCCGGGGAAGGGGTGCAGCAGGCCCTCCTGAAAATTCTGGAAGGAACAACAGCAAGTGTTCCACCGCAAGGCGGCAGAAAGCATCCTCATCAGGAATTCATCCAGATCGATACAAGCAACGTGCTTTTCATCTGCGGCGGTGCATTTGATGGTATCGAGCAGATTGTAAAAGAACGTCTCGGCCGTAAAATTATCGGTTTCGGAGCGGAATCTGAAAATGCAGAGATGGGCCACGATGAATACATGAGCCGGATTCTGCCGGAAGACCTGCTCCGTTATGGCCTGATTCCTGAATTTATCGGCCGTATCCCGGTTATTTCCAGCTTGTCGCAATTGGACGAGGAAGCATTGATTGAAATTCTTACGCAGCCGAAAAACGCGCTCGTTAAGCAGTATCAGAAGCTGCTGGAAATGGACGAAGTGGAGCTTGAATTCACTGAAGACGCGCTACGTGCGATTGCCCGCAAAGCAATTGAGCGTAAAACCGGGGCTCGGGGACTTCGTTCTATTATCGAAGGCATCATGCTTGATGTCATGTATGATCTGCCTTCCAAAGAAGAAATTGTTTCCTGCACTATTACAGCAGAAAGCGTAGATAGTGATGGATCACCTCTTCTGAAAACAAAAGACGGCAAAGAAGTGACATTAAAACAGTACAAACCGAAAGAAAGTGCATAAACGGTTTTTCGCCTGAATGAAAAGGAACCTTATACAGAAACCCCCGCATCCGTATGGTGCGGGGGTTCTGATTATTTATACATAGTATTTATACGCCACTTCCTGTCAATGAGTAATGTTTCATAGACAGTAAATTTATAAATAGGATAAAATAAATAGTATACCTTTAGAACGTAACAACTGTATTATTGCCCAGCAAACGAACATAATTTGACGATAGAGGTGTTAATGAATGCCAAATACAACCACGATCTCCATTCCGATGCTGCCGCTTCGCGGGCTGCTTGTTTTCCCTTCGATGGTGCTTCATTTGGATGTGGGAAGAGATAAATCAGTAGAAGCCCTTGAACAGGCTAATGCGAAAGACAGCCGCATCCTGCTCGTAACGCAGAAAGATTTATCAGTAGATAATCCGGGAGAAGCTGATGTGTATCATGTCGGTACGGTGGCAAAAATCAAGCAGATGCTGAAGCTTCCAAACGGAACTATCCGTGTGCTGGTGGAAGGTCTGGAACGCGCAGAAATAAAAGAGTTTATCGACAAAGACGATTTTTTCGAAGTGGAAATGGAAGTACTGCCTACAGAAGAGCACACAGATTCAGCTGAAGAGCAGGCGCTTATGAGAAAAGCACTCGAGGCTTTTGAACAATACGCCACTGCCTCCAAGCGTATTTCCAGTGAAACAATACAGTCGGTGCAGGATATAGCAGGAGCTGACCGGCTCGCTGATATGATCAGTTCCCATCTGCCGTTAAAAGTGGCAGAGAAGCAGGAGCTGCTTGAACAGTTCACTGCATCGGAGCGGCTTCGTAAAATTATCGATATTCTGCAGAAAGAACAAGAAGTATTAGGACTTGAAAACCAGATTGGCCAGCGCGTGAAAAAATCCATGGAAAAGACGCAGCGGGAATACTACCTGCGCGAACAAATGCGGGCCATCCAAAAAGAACTCGGAGAATCTGATGGAAAAGAAAGCGAAGTCGATGAACTGCAGGAAAAAATTCAGCAGGCAAACATGCCGGAGCAGGTGCAGGAAAAGGCCGAAAGGGAGCTCCGGAGATACGAAAAAATGCCTGGGGCTTCTGCAGAGACTTCCGTTATCCGGACATATATCGAATGGCTTGTGGATATACCGTGGTATGAGGAAACTGAAGACCAGCTCGACATTAAGCGTGCCCAGCGTGTGCTCGACGAAGATCATTACGGCCTCGAAAAAGTCAAAGACCGGGTGCTCGAGCACTTAGCTGTACAACAGCTGACAGAATCAGTGAAGGGACCTATTTTGTGCCTTACCGGACCGCCAGGCGTTGGAAAAACATCCTTAGCACGTTCCATTGCCCGCTCGCTCGACCGTAACTTCACGAGAATGAGCCTCGGAGGCATCCGGGATGAAGCAGAGATACGCGGCCACCGAAGAACGTATGTCGGCGCTATGCCCGGACGCATTATTCAGGGCATGAAAAAAGCTGGAACTGTTAATCCGGTATTTCTGCTTGACGAGATCGACAAGATGGCAAGTGATTTCCGCGGAGACCCGTCCTCAGCCATGCTTGAAGTATTAGATCCGGAACAAAATAATACATTTGAAGATCATTATGTGGAAGAGCCGTACGACCTTTCCAAAACGATGTTTATCACCACCGCCAACAATATGAATTCCATTCCTGAGCCGCTGCTTGACCGTATGGAGGTTATCCGAATAGCCGGGTATACCGAAGTTGAAAAAGAAGGCATCGCCAAAAATCACCTTGTAGAAAAGCAGATTAAAGAGAATGGATTGACAAAGGGCAGTATTCAATTCCGGCAGGGGGCTCTTTTGAAGCTGATCCGCGAGTACACGAGAGAAGCAGGCGTCCGGGGACTGGAAAGAGAAATTGCAGCGGTTTGCCGGAAAGCAGCAAAGCTGATCGTTATGGGTGAAAATAAAAAGGTAGTAGTAACGCCAGGGAAAATTGAAGAACTGCTTGGACGTCCAAGATACCGCTATGGACGCGCGGAAGAAGAAGACCAGGTGGGGGCAGCTACCGGCCTTGCCTATACCTCGGCTGGCGGCACAACTCTATCTATCGAAGTTTCTCTTGCAAAAGGAAACGGCCAGCTCCAGTTAACCGGAAAACTAGGCGATGTTATGAAAGAATCCGCCCAGGCCGCTTTCAGCTATATTCGGGCAAAAGCGGACGATTGGGGAGTGGATCCTAATTTTCAGGAAAAATGGGATATTCATATCCACGTCCCGGAAGGAGCCACTCCAAAGGACGGGCCTTCCGCTGGTATTACGATTGCAACAGCCCTGGTGTCTGCATTGTCCGGACGAAAAGTGAAAAAGGAAGTAGGAATGACCGGAGAAATCACTCTGCGCGGCAGAGTGCTGCCGATCGGCGGACTGAAGGAAAAATCAATGAGCGCCCACCGGGCCGGTCTAACGACGATCCTAATACCGGCCGATAATGAAAAGGATCTGGAAGATATACCGGAGAGCATCAAAAAAGACATTACATTTATCACGGTGAAACATCTTGATGAAGTGTTAAAAGAAGCATTGGAGGAGAAACATGAAAGTTCATAAATCGGAGCTGGTGATAAGCGCGGTCAGCCCTAAGCAATACCCTGAGGGGGGGCTTCCGGAAATTGCTTTGGCCGGAAGGTCCAACGTAGGGAAGTCTTCATTTATTAATTCCCTGCTGGCAAGAAAAAATCTGGCCCGGACTTCCTCAAAACCCGGTAAAACACGCACGCTCAACTTTTATAATATCGAGGATCGTTTTTTGTTTGTAGACGTCCCCGGCTACGGCTACGCGAAAGTTTCAAAAAGTGAGCGGGCTGCCTGGGGCGAAATGATGGAAGAATATCTTAAAAGCAGAGATGTGCTTAAAGCCGCTTTTTTGATTATTGATTTTCGCCACGAGCCGACAAAAGATGATATCGCGATGTACGATTACCTGAAATTCCACGAGCTTCCGGTAGTCATTATCGCCACAAAGGCGGACAAAATTACAAAAAACAAACGTCCCCGGCATTTAAAGCGTGTCAAAGAAACGCTTAATCTTAAGTCAGAAGACCAGACGGTGGTGTTTTCTGCAGAAACTGCCCAGGGAAAAGATGAAGCGTGGCGGGCTATTGAGCAGTTTATTTGAAAATAAAAAGTGGAAGTTATACATTGTAAAAGTGAGTGAATGATAAATAAAGCAGAAAAGAAACTGTCAGCCCTTGTTCACAAATTAACGCTAAAAGATAAATAGTTGTGTGATACAATGGGTTGTGTGAAGAGTGGAATGTAAAAATAGAGTTGAACATCTGGTGGTTGCATTAAACATGGTATTGATGACGCAGGGGGTGAAGATACGAACATGCATATTATTGTCGCTGGATTAGACTATAAAACAACTCCAGTTGAAACGAGAGAACGATTGGCTTTTCAAGAGGATACGCTTCCTCAGGCACTGCAGGAGCTTCGTGATATGAAAAGTATCCTGGAATGCGTCATCGTATCTACTTGTAACCGGACAGAAGTGTATGCGGTCGTCGATCAGCTGCACACAGGAAGACATTTTGTGAAAAAATTTCTCGGCCGCTGGTTTGAAATGCCGCAGGAAGAATTCGGCCCTTTCCTGAATATACGTGAAAATGATGCAGCAGTGCAGCATTTATTTCAGGTCACAAGCGGTCTGGATTCCATGGTGATCGGAGAAACGCAAATACTGGGACAGGTGAAAAATGCACTTGCTACTGCCCATGAAAATGATACCACCGGCACAATATTTAACGAACTGTTTAAACGTGCAGTCACGTACGCCAAACGGGCCCATCACGAAACAGAAATTAATGACAATGCCGTTTCGGTCAGCTATGCGGCTGTAGAGCTTGGAAAAAAAGTAGTCGGCTCGTTCAAAAATAAACGCGTGCTTGTTCTGGGAGCCGGAAAGATGAGCGAATTGACAGCTAAACACCTGCATTCGGGCGGTGCTGCCGAAGTGACGGTGTTTAACCGCACGTACGAAAAAGCAGAACAGATTGCCAGACAGTTTAATGGAAAAGCAAAATCGATGGATGAGCTTACTAATGCGCTTGTACAGGCAGACGTGTTGATTTCCTCCACGGGATCGGATGCGTATGTACTGAGTAAAGAACAGGTTGCTTCCGCTAACAAGAAACGAAAAGGCAAGCCGCTGTTTATGGTGGATATTGCTGTGCCAAGAGATCTTGATCCGGCACTGAATCAGCTCGATAACGTTTTTCTGTATGACATTGATGATCTGCAGGATATCGTAAATTCCAATATGGAGGAACGTAAAAAAGCTGCGGCACTGATGGAGAGAATGATCCATACCGAAGTGTCGGACTTCAAGGACTGGGTACACACGCTCGGAGTGGTGCCGGTGATTTCAGCTCTGCGCACAAAAGCTTTGGCCATCCAGGCAGATACTATGGAAAGCGTAGAGCGTAAACTTCCGGAGCTTACGGAGCGGGAGAAAAAAGTACTGCGTAAGCATACGAAAAGTATCATTAATCAAATGATCAAGGATCCGATAACAAAAGCAAAAGAAATGGCTGATAATAACGATGCAGAAGAAATGCTGCAGCTGTTTACTGAAATCTTTGCACTTGAAGAGGAAGTAGAAGAAGCAAGAGCAGCAGAGGAGCGCCAAATACGCAAGGAAGAAGCGGAGGAGGAATGGAATGCCTCTAGAGAATCACGCGGATTCCGCCTTCCGTATGCTTACGCGACAGACGTCGCTGTTCGTTCCTAAGAGAGGGGCGTCAGGATGGTTGCAGCCGAAGGAATTATTTATATTTTAACGATTGTACTATACGGCCTGAGCGTCCTTTGCTACTTCGTTGATTTTTCCCAGACCAACCGGAAGGTGAACCGACTCGCCTTCTGGTTGCTTTCTATTGTCTGGGCGTCGCAGACGGCCTTTTTAGTACTTAGAATAATTATGTATGACCGTGCGCCCGTAATAACGCCTTTTGAAGGCATGTACTTCTACGCCTGGTCTCTTGTAACCATTTCACTTATTGTGAATTGGTTTTTTCGAATGGATGTACTGGTTTTCTTTTTAAATGTGATCGGTTTTTTACTGATGACGTTCAGCTCGTTTTCGTTTAATGGCGATATCCCAAACGAGCTTGAAACACTGCTGCTATCTGAAACGCTCGTTGTGCATATAATTTTTATTCTGCTTTCTTATGCTTCGTTCACACTGGCATTTGTATTCTCAGCGATGTATGTGCTGCAGCACCAGCTTTTAAAAAGAAAGCTGTGGGGGAAACGGTTAATCAGGATGGAGAACCTTCCGAAAATGGAAAAGCTGGCAGGCACGACCACAGTGATCGGAGTCCCTCTTTTATTCGCAGGGCTGGTCTTTGGTTTTCTCTGGGCAGGCAGGTGGTACGATGCTCTTCCCTGGCAGGATGCGAAAGTGATTGGCTCGATCATTCTTCTTGGTTTTTACAGCACGTATATTTATTTACTGGCTGTTCATCATTGGCGCGGTTACCGAATGGCGCTTTTAAATGTTGCCTGTTTTGTGGTTTTACTGATTAATTATTTTATCTCCAGTGATTTGAGTCAGTTTCATATATGGTACTTATAATAAATAAGGATGCTTAGAAAGGAATGGCTAGACGCATGCGGACAATTACCCTTGGTACGAGAAAAAGTAATCTGGCTTTAAAACAGACGGAGTGGGTGCAAAAAGAGCTTGAGAAGCTGGACCTTCCTTATCGCTTTGAAGTAAAAAAAATTTCCACAAAAGGTGACCGTGTTCTGGATCGAACGCTTTCCAAAGTTGGCGGGAAAGGACTTTTTGTAAAGGAAATTGAACAGGCGCTTACAGACGGTGAAATCGATATAGCTGTGCACAGTATGAAAGATCTTCCCGGGGAGATGGCGGAAGGCTTCGAAGTTGGTGCGGTGACAAACCGTGTGGATCCAAGAGACGCCTATATTGCAAACGATCATGTAAAATTTCATAATCTTCCGCTCGGGGCTGTGATCGGTACAAGCAGTCTGCGACGCACTTCTCAAATTAAAGCGGAGCGTCCGGATTTGAACGTTCAGTGGATTCGGGGCAATATTGAAACCAGGCTTCGAAAGCTGCGGGAGGAAAGCTTCGACGCTATTATTCTGGCGGCTGCAGGCCTCGAGCGTATGGGCTGGAGCGATGAAATTGTAACAGAATTCCTGGACCCTGCTATGTGCGTACCGGCTGTAGGACAGGGAGCGCTTGGTATTGAATGCCGAAGCGGAGATGAAGATATATTAAAGATCATTCAACATCTGCATGATGAGCCGGTAGCGGTATGTGTAGCTGCGGAACGGGCTTTCCTTAAAGCAGTAGAGGGTGGATGTGCGGTGCCGATCGGCGGGTATGCTACTTTAAATAAACAGGGGAATGTGCAGTTAACTGCGATGATCGGCTCTACAGACGGAAAAAATATATTGAGGGAAAAGCTGACAGGTGATAATCCAGAGGGTATGGGCAAAAAAGCTGCTCATGCCCTGCTTGGAAGAGGCGGCAAAGAAATTCTGGAACAGGCCCGGGAAGAGATGGGGGAAGAGTAGTGACAGCAACAGTGCTGGTGACAAGAGGGACCGGCCAGAATGCAAGTCTGGTGCAGGGTCTTCAGTCTGCAGGCTGTTGTGTTAAAGCGGTGCCGGTTATTACTACGGTGCCAAGATACAAACAGGAGGAGGAGGCAGCAGAGCGCTGGAAGAACGGCGATATAGACTGGATGCTTGTTACAAGCGTGAATGCCGTCTACTATTTGGCAGGATGGAAAAAACGGTATGGTCTTGGTATTCCTGACGGTTTAAAAACAGCTGCTGTAGGACCAAAAACCAGACAAGCGTTGGAACTGGAAGGCTTTCAGGTAGAGCTGATGCCGGAAAAATATAACGCTGTTTCGTTAGCTGAATCAGCCGGGCGGGTAATCGACCGCCGGGAAAGTGTACTTCTTCCTCAAAGCGCCCAGGCGGCTGACACCTTGCACCGGTTGCTGGCAGCCCAGGGTATCAACATTTGGGTGTGGCATTTGTATACAACGGTACCCGAAGAAAAAAATAACTCCCTCCTTCAGTCTGTCTTAAAAACCCGGGAGATCGACGTGCTGACAGCGGCGAGTCCCTCCTCTATAAATGCGCTGCACCAGCTTGCAGGTGCTTACCGGCAGGTGCTTTCAGCTATTCCCGTAGTGGCAATCGGCCCCTCGACCGGACGCGCTGCCCGCGAGAGCGGCTTCAAGCATGTTTATGAAGCAGAGGTCCATTCCGTCGAAGGAATCATAGAAAAAACCAAGGAAATCATTTAGGAGGCTTCACATTGGCTGATTTACATTTCCGCCGGCACCGCAGGCTGCGGACGACGCCGGGTATAAGAGCAATGGTAAGAGAAAACGAACTAAGGCCCAACGATTTAATCTATCCTATTTTTGTGGTCGAAGGAGAGAATGTGCGTAAAGAAGTACCGTCCATGCCGGGCGTTTACCACGTTTCTCTGGATTATTTGAATGCAGAAATGGATGAGTTGGAATCCCTCGGAATTCCGAGCGTTATCGTATTTGGCGTGCCTCATGAGGAAGAAAAAGATGCAGAAGGGACGCCGGCTTTTCTAAAAAACGGTATCGTCCAGCGGGCAATCCGGCAGATAAAAGAACACAATCCGGAGTTAACAGTAATTGCGGATACCTGTCTGTGCCAGTATACGGACCATGGCCACTGCGGGGTGATTCATGGAGGCTATGTGGATAACGATGAATCGCTGAAAAACTTAACAGAAACTGCCGTGTCCCAGGCAGAAGCCGGGGCAGATATTATTGCCCCGTCGAACATGATGGATGGCTTTACAGCGGCGATCCGGGAAGGACTTGACCGGGCTGGGCACGTCACGGTCCCGCTGATGTCCTACACAGTTAAATATGCCAGTGCCTTTTACGGGCCTTTCCGTGACGCGGCTCACAGCACGCCTTCGTTTGGGGACCGGAAAACCTATCAGATGGACCCTCCGAACCGGCTTGAAGCGTTGAAGGAAGCGGAAACCGATGTCGAAGAGGGAGCCGATTTTCTTATCGTGAAGCCGGCTCTTGCTTATCTCGATATTGTGAGAGAAGTGAAAGAGCGCACCGGTTATCCAGTGGTAGCGTATAATGTGTCCGGGGAATATGCGATGATTAAAGCTGCTGCCCAAAACGGATGGGTAAATGAAAAAGATATAGTTATGGAAAAACTGACCAGCATGAAGCGTGCCGGTGCGGACCTGATCGTAACCTACTTTGCCAAAGACGCTGTCCGTTATATGCAGGAAGACAGTAAATAATAAAAACAAGCTCTGGAATGTATTCAGTCCAGGGCTTGTTTTCGTTATAATAAGGACGGGAATAGCAACAAGATAACTTTAAGTATTCAGGAGGTATGACATGAAATCGTATCATAATTCAATACACGCACATGAACGCGCAAAGAAAGTAATGCCGGGCGGCGTCAGCAGCCCTGTGCGGACATATGAATCTGTCGGCCATCCGGCCGTTTATATGGACGAAGGCAAAGGTTCCCGCATTAAAGATATCGACGGAAACGAATACATTGACTATGTGATGTCCTGGGGACCGCTTCTTCTCGGGCATGCGAATGAACACGTGGTCGACAGCTTGAAGATCGTGGCTGAAAAGGGTACGAGCTTTGGAGCCTCGCACGTAACCGAAGCCGGCCTGGCAGAGCTTGTCGTTGACCGGGTACCATCTATTGAAGTAGTACGGATGGTGAATTCGGGCACGGAAGCGACCATGAGCGCTCTGCGCCTAGCCCGCGGATTTACCGGCCGGGATAAAATCGTGAAAATGGAAGGCTGTTACCACGGCCACGGGGATTCCCTTCTTATTCGAGCCGGTTCCGGTGTTGCTACGCTGGGGTTGCCGGACAGCCCGGGCGTCCCGGGCTCCATTGCCCAGAACACGCTGACGGTTCCGTACAACGATCTCGACAGCCTGCAAAAGGCATTCGACGAGTACGGTGACGAAATTGCCGGAGTTATCCTCGAGCCTGTTACCGGTAACATGGGCGTTGTCACCCCCGGAGAAGGGTTTTTGGAAGGCGTTCGTGACATTACGAACCAGTACGGAAGCCTGTTGATTTTTGATGAAGTTATGAGCGGCTTCCGGGTGGACTATAACAGTGCCCAGGGCCACTACGGCGTGACGCCTGATCTCACGTGCCTTGGAAAGGTCATTGGCGGCGGCCTTCCGGTGGGAGCCTACGGCGGCCGTGCCGATATTATGCAGCAGATTGCGCCGGACGGGCCTATCTATCAGGCAGGCACACTTTCCGGCAATCCACTGGCGATGACAGCCGGACTTGAAACGCTCAGGCAGGTGGACGAAAAAAGCTACGAAACGTTTCGTGCCCGTGCTGCCCAGCTTGAAGAAGGACTGAACCGGGCGGCTTCTAAACACGGTATCCCTCATCAAATTAACCGGGCCGGGGCAATGATCGGCTTGTTCTTTACCGATGAACCCGTTGTTGACTTTGCCTCTGCGAAAAAATCTGATTTAGGGATGTTCGCCCGTTATTTCCGTGGAATGATGGCAGAAGGCATCTCGCTTCCGCCTTCGCAGTTCGAAGGGCTGTTTTTATCGACAGAGCACAGTGAAGAAGACATCGAGCGGACCATTGATGCGGCTGACCGCGTCTTTGCAAGCCTGGCTGCAAATAAAGAACACGGGGAAGACAGTTGACGCATGGGTCTTCGTTTCGTAAAATAAAGACACTAAAGCAATATTAATAATAAAAGCAGAAACAGGGAGGAGTACGCACGCAGGTTCGTTGTACAGAAAAAGAATCCAGGGCTGAGAGATTCTTTAACAACCCGTGCGGAAAGTCGCCCTCGAGCTTCTTTTCTGAACGCATACAGTAAGAAAAGACGGTAACCGCCGTTATGGGAAAGTGCCTGCTTGGCAGCGGGTATTAAGGTGGTACCGCGAAAACTCTTCGTCCTTACTAGGGATGAGGAGTTTTTTTATGAGAAGAAAGGGGATTTGTATGGGAAAACAAGAAATGGAAATGGCGAAAAAGTATGATCCAAAAGAAACAGAGAACCGCTGGTATGAGTTTTGGAAAGAAACCGGCCAATTTGAAGCAGGCCAGACAGATGGCACCCCGTATACTATCGTTATTCCGCCGCCGAATGTGACCGGCCGGCTTCACCTCGGCCATGCGTGGGATACAACACTTCAAGATATTTTAATCCGCATGAAACGCATGCAGGGCTATGACGCTTTATGGCTTCCGGGGATGGACCATGCTGGTATCGCCACCCAGTCCAAAGTCGAGGCGCAGCTGAAGGAAGAAGGCACAAGCCGATATGAGCTCGGGCGGGAAGCGTTCCTCGAAAAAACGTGGGGGTGGAAAGAAGAATATGCAGATTTCATCCGCAGCCAGTGGGCCAAGCTCGGGCTGTCACTCGACTATTCGAGAGAGCGGTTCACGCTTGATAAAGGCCTGTCGGAAGCGGTGCGGGAAGTGTTTGTTTCATTGTATGAAAGAGACCTTATCTACCGGGGTGAATACATTATCAACTGGGATCCTGAAACGCAGACAGCACTTTCAGATATTGAAGTGGAATACAAAGAAGTACAGGGTCACTTTTACCATATGCGTTACCCGGTTAAAGGCGAAAACACCTCGATCGAAGTAGCGACGACCCGGCCGGAAACAATGCTCGGCGATACGGCAGTAGCCGTACACCCAGAGGACGGTCGTTATAAACACCTTATTGGTAAGACAGCCGTGCTCCCCGTGATTGGAAGAGAAATTCCGATCATCGCAGATGACTATGTAGACATGGATTTTGGTTCAGGGGCAGTGAAAATTACGCCTGCGCATGATCCGAATGATTTTGAAATGGGCAACCGCCATGATCTGCCGCGCGTGCTTGTGATGAATGAAGACGGCAGCATGAATGAAAATGCCGGCGTCTACGAAGGCATGGACCGCTTTGCCTGTCGTCGGCAGCTAACGAAGGATCTAAAGGCAGAGGGCATTCTGTTTGATATTGAAGAACATATGCACTCTGTCGGCCATTCCGAACGGAGCGGCGCCGTAGTTGAACCGTATCTTTCCACGCAGTGGTTTGTAAATATGGGGCCGCTTGCGGACCAGGCCGTAGAGCTTCAGAAGAAGGAAGAAAAAGTTACCTTTGTGCCGGAACGCTTCGAAAAAACGTATCTGCAGTGGATGGAAAATATTCGGGACTGGTGTATTTCCCGACAGCTGTGGTGGGGGCACCGTATCCCGGCCTGGTATCATAAAGAAACAGGTGAAATTTATGTCGGGCGCACGGCACCGGAAAACCCAGAAGAGTGGAAGCAGGATGAGGATGTGCTTGATACCTGGTTCAGTTCGGCTTTATGGCCGTTTTCCACTATGGGCTGGCCGGAAAAAAGCACAGACTATACGCGCTATTACCCAACTAGTGCGCTTGTGACCGGGTATGACATTATTTTCTTCTGGGTGTCACGGATGATTTTTCAGGGGCTGGAATTTACCGGAGAACGCCCGTTTGAGGACGTGCTTATTCACGGCCTGGTACGTGACAGTGAAGGACGGAAAATGAGTAAATCCCTCGGCAACGGGGTGGACCCGATGGATGTTATCGATCAGTACGGGGCGGACGCTCTGCGTTTTCTGCTCGCTACAGGCACGACGCCGGGCAACGATATTCGTTTCCAGTGGGAAAAAGTAGAGGCCAACTGGAATTTTGGCAATAAAATTTGGAACGCCGCCCGGTTTACGCTGATGAATGTGGAAGGGGTAACGGCAGAAGACATCGAGCTCAAAGGCACAAAAACGGTAGCAGATCGCTGGATTTTACACCGGCTGCAGGAAACAAAACAGAACGCCACCCAGCTGATGGAAAAATATGAGTTTGGCGAAGCCGGAAGGACGCTTTATAACTTTATTTGGGATGACCTCTGCGACTGGTATATCGAAATGGCTAAACTTCCACTGTACGGCGAAGCCGAACAGCCGAAACAAATGGCCCAGTCCGTGCTTGTTCATGTATTCGACCAGACGATGCGCATGCTTCACCCTATGATGCCATTTATTACAGAAGAAATTTGGCAGCACCTTCCCCATGAGGGGACGTCGATCATGAGTGCTTCCTGGCCGACAGCAGACCCTCAGCTGTTTGACGAGGAAGCGGTACGTGATATGGAATTAATTCAGGAGGTTATTCGTTCAGTCCGGAATACACGGGCGGAAATGAATGTTCCACCGAGTAAAGCAGTGCCGATGAGCCTGAAGCCGTCCAGCAGCCAGGTCTTGGAACGAATCGAACGGAGCCGGGACTATATTGTACGGTTCGGAAACCCGGAGACATTGACTATTGATGCGGCACTGGAAGCTCCGGAAAAGTCCATTTCTCACGTTCTGAGCGGGGCAGAAATCTTTCTGCCGCTCGAAGGCTTGATTAACGTAGATGAAGAAATAGAGCGTCTGCAGCGGGAAAAAGACAAGCTCGATAAAGAAGTGGAACGGGTCACTAAAAAGCTGAACAACGAAGGATTTGTCAGCAAAGCTCCTGCCCACGTTGTTGAAGAAGAAAAAGAAAAACAAAAAGATTATGAACAAAAAAGAGAAAAAGTAACGGCCAGAATGAAAGAACTGCAAAAAAGCTAAGCAAGAGCCGGCCCCCGGCCAGGGGGCCTGTTGCATGGCTGTTTAAAGGGAGGTATATTTTGCACACATATAAAGAAGCAGAAGCATGGGTGCACTCACTCGAAACGTTTGGCATCCGCCCGGGCCTTGACCGGATGAATATGATGCTTGAAGCTGTCGGCAATCCGGAACGCCGGCTGAAAGGCATTCACATTGGCGGTACAAACGGTAAAGGATCTACCGCAGCATTTACGAGAAGCATTATGACAGAAGCAGGCATTGTCTGCGGGTCGTTCACCTCGCCGTATATCCATCATTTCCGTGAGCGGATTGCGACAGACGGAGAGCCGATCAGTGAGGAGGATTTTTTGGAGCTTGCTGCAGTACTCCGCCCGGTAGTAGAGAGTATTGCGCGCACCCCGTTTGGTTCGCCGACGGAGTTTGAAGTGATTACTGTCATCGCGGCAATGTATTTTGCCAGAAAAACGTTTCCGGACGTAGTCATATGGGAAGTTGGCCTTGGCGGTCGCCTGGACGCTACTAATGCGATCCACCCTATGGTGAGCATTATCACAAACATCGGGCACGATCATCAGGGAATACTCGGGGACACGCTCGAAGAAGTAGCCCGGGAAAAAGCCGGTATTATTAAGGGCGGGGTACCTGTAATAACGTGTGAACAGAATGAAGAGCTTGCTGGCATTTTTGAGGAAGCTGCCGATTACCAGCGTTCGAAATTTTACCAGCTTGGCCGTCAGTTTCATGTCCGCCGCCTCGCACCATCAGAATCGGGAACCCAATTTTCTTTTTATTCCCTGCTTGGAGACATGGAAGATCTCGAAGTGTCCATGCTCGGGGAGCATCAGGTAGAGAATGCGGCAGCCGCTGTGATTACTACACGTTATTTGAAAATGTATTACGCCCTGCCCGCAGAAGATGAGCACATCCGGACCGGCCTGAAGAAAGCATCCTGGCCGGGAAGACTTGAAAATGCGCCTGGCGAACAGCGTGTCCTTTTCGACGGTGCTCATAATGAAGAAGGCATGAAAAGTCTTAAAGAAGCATTAAGACAGCACTATCCCAACAGTCGTTTCCACTTTATTGTTGGCATGAAAGAAGATAAATTACAGGCACCGGTGCTCGACCAGCTGGACGGATTGAATATAAAATCTATCACAGCAGTGCCTTTTGATTTTCCACAGGCAGCAGCCCCGGAAGATATTGCGGCAGCCAATTCGGCAGATGTTCAACAAGCCCGGAGCTGGCAGGAAGCATGGGAAAACGCCAACACGGGCCGGGGACAGGAAGACGTGGTCGTGTTTGCCGGATCCCTGTATTTCATCTCCCAGCTGACGCAGGAGTGGAATCAATAATGAAACGAAAAGCAGAAGCACGCCGGCTTCTGCTTTTTTAATATATTTTCGAGCTAATAAAAAGAAATTCATGCTATAATAAGAAAAAAATGGAAGAGGTGTTGTGATGAGCATATTGCTCGCTGTATATATTACAGCGGCAGGGATGATAGTGAGTTCCTTCTGTAATGTCGCCGGCATGCGTCTGGCTACCGGCGGGTCCGTGTGGCGGCCCCCTTCGCGCTGCCCGGTATGTATCCAGCCGATCAAAAAAAGAGATTTAGTCCCCTGCTGTTCATATTTGTATCTGGGCGGTAAATGCCGTTTCTGCAAAAACCGTATTTCTGCGATTTATCCTCTTATGGAAGGCGCCGGTGGTGTCTTGTTTTTCCTCGCTTATGCCCGCTTCGGGCTGACGGCAGAATTCGCTGCAGCTTTACTTCTTATTTCCTACCTTTTTATTATTACTATCAGTGATATTACAGCCATGCTCATTCCAGACAGGGTGTCGCTTCTGTTTTTACTTGGAGCGGTGCTTTTAAAATTTTTCTGGTTGGAAGAGCCTGCCTGGACCGAAAGCTTCATAGGCGCAGTCGCCGGTTTTTTCCTTTTATCAGCCATTATCATGACGACAAGAGGAGGGATGGGCGGCGGTGACCTGAAAATATTTACCGCTCTCGGTTTTTTCTTTGGGCCTTGCCTGCTTGCCGTCAATTTTGCGGCTGCTGTATTTACAGCCTCTATGGTTGTTTTCCTCCTGTATCCTTTTGGCATTTTTAAAATAGGAAAACCTTTCCCCTTTGCTCCCGCTATTGCCGCTGGCGGCATATTTACTTTGTTTGCCGGAGAAATATGCCTGAAGTGGTACCTATCGTTTTTGTAACCCCCATTTTATATCCCCGCACATGAAGGAGACGATTACTAATGAATGTAACTGTAATGCCTGCTGGAAAAGAACCGTTTCGGCCCCGTGAGAAAATGGAACATAAAGGAGCGGAGGCGTTGACGGAACAGGAACTGCTGGCCGTGCTTCTCCGCACAGGTACAAAGCAGGCGCCGGTACTGGAAGTAGCTGCCCGGGTAATGGAACGCTTTGACGTTCTGCCATTATTGAAAGAAGCTACCAGAGAAGAGCTGATGGAAATCCCGGGAATTGGAAAGGCGAAAGCACTGGAACTGCAAGCAGCACTCGAACTGGGAAAGCGTATCTTTCGTTATTCTTACCCGGACAGGTACGTTGTTCGTTCTCCGGAAGATGCAGCAGAATACATGATGGAAGATCTAAGGTTTTTACAGCAGGAGCATTTTGTAGTATTATGCCTGAATACTAAAAATCAAATTATCCATAAACAGACATTATTTATTGGCAGCCTGAATTCAAGTATTGTCCACCCAAGGGAGCTATTTAAAGAAGCTCTGCGCCGTTCAGCAGCGTCGATTATCTGTCTGCATAATCATCCATCCGGAGATCCGGCGCCGAGCAGTGAAGATATTCAGGTAACCAAACGGGTGGCAGAATGCGGCAGACTGCTGGGCATTGAGCTGCTTGATCACGTTATCGTAGGCGATCACCGCTTTGAGAGTATGAAAGAGCAGGGTTTTATGTAAAACAACAGATTAAAAATTATTTGCTTTCTGAAAAAAGAGGAAATTGGCCGGCGTGAAAATACACCTATCTAAAAAAACAGGTGCATTGACCCTATGTTTTTCAAATAATTTTCAGTATAATAAAAAATAGTGCATGCAGGGACAATTATAATTTAATGCATATTAACGGGGCGTCAGAAGTGCGAAAAAGCCGCAGATGACACTATTCATCTAAAGGCCGCTGAACGCCCCACTACATACAGGCATTCTGGGGATGCCGAAAAACCATTATCCAACATAACAATTTATTAGACAATTTAATGATAATACCTGCTGAAAAAAGGCTGTCATGCATTTTGCAAGACGAGAGGAGATATACATAGATGTTTGGAACGAGAGACCTGGGGATCGATTTAGGTACGGCAAATACGCTCGTTTACGCCAAAGGAGAAGGAGTCATTCTTCGTGAACCCTCGGTGGTGGCCATACGGACAGACACGGGAAATATTGAAGCTGTAGGTCACAGTGCAAAAAACATGATTGGGCGTACGCCAGGGAATATTACGGCCATACGTCCAATGAAAGACGGCGTCATTGCTGATTTTGATACGACGGCTACCATGATGGAATATTTTATTGGGCAATCGGTCAAAAAACGTTCTATATTCTCAAGAAAGCCGAACGTGATGGTGTGCGTGCCGTCAGGTATTACAGCAGTTGAGAAGCGGGCTGTAGAAGACGCAACCAAACAGGCCGGGGCAAGAGAAGCCTACACGATTGAAGAACCGTTTGCAGCAGCCATTGGAGCTGACCTGCCCGTATGGGAGCCTACGGGAAGCATGGTCGTTGATATTGGGGGCGGAACAACAGAAGTGGCGATCATTTCTCTCGGTGGAATTGTCACAAGTCAATCAATCCGTATTGCCGGTGATGAAATGGATGAAGCAATCATCCAGTATATAAGAAAAACCTACAATGTTATGGTTGGAGAGCGTACAGCAGAAGCCATTAAGCTTGAAGTCGGTGCTGCTGCTCCTCCTTCAGAAAATGAAAACAATGAAATGATGGAAATTCGTGGGAGAGATGTAGTGACCGGACTTCCCAAAACAGTTACAATTACCTCTGAAGAGATTTCAGGCTGTCTTAAAGACACGGTATCGACTATTATTGACACGGTGAAGAGTACACTTGAGCAGACGCCGCCGGAATTGGCCGCGGATATAATGGACCGCGGGATCCTGTTAACAGGAGGAGGGGCGCTTTTGCAGCACATTGACCGGGTGCTCAGCGAAGAAACAAATATGCCGGTTTTAGTGTCGGAAGAGCCTTTGGATTGTGTGGCACTTGGTACAGGACGCGCTTTAGAAAATATTCATTTATTCCGCTCGAAAGCAGGTATTACATCCCGCTCAGGCCGGAATGCTTAATCTATCTTTAGAGTAGGTGGGTAACCATGCCGCACTTTTTTAACAACAAGCGATTAATCATCTTGATGGTAAGCATTATTCTTCTTGTTATACTCATTGGGTTCTCTATGAGAGAACGGGAATCGGTGCCGTGGCCGGAAGAGTTTGTAAGAGACTCTGTCGGTGTCTTTCAATCGACCATCAGCCGCCCGGCTCACTTTGCAGCAAATCGCTTCGAAGCTGTGGAAAACCTGCTGGATACATACGAGGAAAATAAAACCCTCAAACAGCAGCTCGAAAAGTATGCTGCCACTTCGGCAGAGCTTGAAAATACCCGTCAGGAAAATGAAACGCTCCGGGAATCATCAGAGACGCAGGAAATGCTGAGCGACTATGAAAGCCGGCAGGCGCTTGTTGTCTACCGTAATCCTGACCGCTGGACACAGACGATTGGCATCAATCAGGGTACTCAAAACGGTATTGAACAGGATATGGCTGTCGTTACAAACGAAGGTCTTATCGGGCGTGTAGCAGAGGCTTCCGAATTTTCCTCCACGGTCCAATTGCTATCAGACGGAGAACGGACAAACCGTATCAGCGCCAGCGTTGATACTGGTGAAGATCCAGTCAACGCCTTTATTGAAGGCTGGGACGAAGACCGGGATGGCCTCATGCTCCGGAAAATTCGCAGCGATGCAGAAATTGAAGAAGGCCAGCAGGTGGTTACATCAGGAATGGGCGGGGCGTTTCCAAGCGGTATCCCGATTGGTGAAGTACAAAGCGTTGAGCCGGATGAGTACGGTTTAACGTACAATGCCCTTATTGAACCAGCGGCAGACTTCAGTGACCTCACGTATGTGAATGTTTTAGACCGGAGCATTGAAGACTTGAGTGAAGAATTCCCTTCACTCGAAGAAGATCAGGAGCAGGAAAATCAAGAAGAAGAAAACGTGGACCCGGTCGGTGAAGAAGGCGGCGGAGAGTCATGACGCGCTTTCTTATCCCCGTATCGATCTTTTGCTTATTTCTTGTCGAAGGAACGTGGTTTGAAATCCTTTTTCCACAGGAAAATGAAAGTGGATGGGTGTGGATGCCAAGGTTTGCGCTTATCGGGGTGGTTTTGACCAGCATATACCGCGGCCCGGTCGCAGGAGTATGGGCAGGTGTTTTTGTTGGTTTTCTCTATGATTTTACGTACACGCAGATTCTCGGTATCTATACGTTCTGCTTTGGCTTTATTGCGTATATGAGCTCCTATTCTCTGCCGGTAGTCCGAAACAGTTATGGATGGCAGTGGCTGATCATATTTTGCGCGCTTTTCGTATTTGAGCTAATCATCTATTTTATTTATTTTTTGTTAGGCATTGCCGGACTTTCTTTCGGGGAATTTTTAGTGAAGCGTATGATTGCTTCGTGGCTTATTAACGGAGCTGCTGCTTTACTGCTTCTTGTTCCTTTCCGCCGTGTTTTTGACTGGATCGAAAACCAGGAAAAGATCAGACAGCGATAATTTTCAAAAAAAAGAAGTGGTTTGCTGTTTATTCCTGTGAAATGAAACCGTATAATGGAAAGAACGACATTTACTAAGAATGGAGAGCGCTTAAGGGTTCAGGGGTGAAAATATGACGAATAACAATGGAAATTATGTAACGATTAAAGGCACTAAAGAAGGACTAACCATTGTATTAAATGATCAGTGCTCTTATCAGGAACTTCTTGAAGAATTAAAGAAGAAGATTGAACGGGAGCAGCGTTTGTTTGAAAACGGGCCTCAAGTGGAAGTCCGTGTGCATGCCGGGAACCGTTATTTAAGTAAAAGTCACGAAGAAGAAATTACGGAAGTGTTGAACAAAACGGGTTCCGTACGGGTGCATGAAGTCCATTCGAACGTAATGACAAAAGATGAAGCACACGAGGCCATTGAAAAAGCCACGGTGACCTCTGTCACACAGATCGTCCGTTCCGGCCAGGTGCTCCGGAAAAAAGGCGACATCCTGATTATCGGCGATGTCAATCCCGGCGGAGTAGTCGAAGCTACGGGTAACATTTATGTTATCGGGGCATTAAAGGGAATAGCAAGAGCCGGCACAGAAGGTGAAAGCCATGCTGTGGTATGTGCCTCAGTAATGATTCCTAAACAAATTTCTATTTCGGATACGTATTTCTACGCACCGGAAAAGCATGAAAAGCAGGAACAGAAGCCTGCTATTGAAGGTCCGGGCTACGCGTATGTCACTGGAGAAGAATACAAGGCAATTGCATTTGAGGAAACAAAAATGCTCGGGCATTATTTACGCTCGGTCTCATATACATAAGCATGTCAGGCCGAAAACACTTTCCGGTAACCGTTAGCCGGAACGAGGAGCATGTAAGGTCTGAAAGGAGGAACCGTTGGTGGGAGAGGCAATAGTAATTACATCCGGAAAAGGCGGGGTCGGGAAAACCACGACTTCGGCTAATATCGGTACAGCACTTGCACTGCAGGGACAAAAAGTATGTTTGATTGATACCGACATCGGGCTTCGGAATTTAGATGTCGTAATGGGTCTGGAAAACCGGATTATTTATGATCTGGTGGACGCCGCAGAAGGACGCTGTAAGGTACAGCAGGCATTAATCCGGGACAAGAGGTTCGATTGCCTGCACTTGCTGCCGGCAGCTCAGACGAAGGACAAATCTGCGGTGAACCCGGAACAAATGCAGGAGATTGTAGAAACACTGCGCCCAGAATACGATTTTATTCTTATCGACTGCCCGGCTGGTATTGAGCAGGGATTCAAGAATGCCGTATCCGGCGCAGATAAAGCAATCGTCGTCACCACGCCGGACACGGCAGCTGTCAGAGATGCTGATCGTATCATTGGGCTCCTGGAAAATGAAGACATTGAACCGCCTAAGCTGGTAGTGAACCGGGTGCGGAGCGATCTTTCCAGAGAGGGCAATGTGCTGGACGTGGAAGACGTCGTAGCTACACTTGCAGTAGACCTGCTTGGGATGATTGTAGACGAGGAGCATGTGTTAAAAGCAGCTCATAAAGGCGAGCCGATTGCAATGAATCCCAACAGCAGAGCTTCGCTGGGGTACCGTAATATTGCGCGCCGGCTGCTAGGGGAATCGGTGCCGCTGATGGCAGTAGAAGAAAAGAAAAGCTTTTTCTCTAAAGTGAAAAGTTTATTCGGAATAAAAGCATAGCAGATACTTGGACAGGGAGCATTCTTCCTGTCCTTTTTGGGCAGATAAGCCAATTTTGTTTTCTTTAAGATCAGCGTGGTATAATAACAATGAAAGGGCATGCTGTTTTGGATCTGATTCCCGAATCGCCTGTCTTTCCTGCAAAGGTTTTTACAGAATGAAAGGCTTCGAGTATCTATCCGAATGCGCGAAGGAGGAATCACTGATGACCGTTATAGAAAAGCACCCTTATCTTTCCGATGAAGAACGCCAGAAACTGGCTCTTTTAAATAAACAAATGCAGGAAGCAGCCTCTGAACAGGAGCTGAAGCGGCTGACTACGCAGATTGCTCTTCTTCACGAAAAGGCGAAGGTCAGAGAAGAAAATAAGTCTAACTGAATGACTGCCACCAGCAAGTGGCAGTCTTTTTCTTTCAGAAAGAAATGTACCACTGGAGGAACGTTCGATGGAATTAATTGCAAATATGAAATCCGGGGAAGCAAGAGCGGCCCTGAAACATAATGGAAGAGTGAAAGAGTTCTTTTTCGAGTCAGCAATGGATGACACGGCGGCCGGAGAAATCTATAAAGGAAGAGTCGTGGATGTGCTTCCAGGCATGGATGCTGCATTTATTGATATCGGTAAAGGGAAAAAAGGATATCTGCACATGGACAATATTATGTCGTACCGGCTGCTGAAAGAGCCGCTTGCTGAAAAAAAGCAGCGGGGGATTAAAAGTTTCATTAAAAAGGGGGAGTATTTATTTGTGCAGGTCGTGAAGGAAGAAACGGCCAGCAAGGGTGCCAAACTTAAAGAAAATTTGTCACTGCCGGGAAAATATTGTGTCTACCTCCCCGATGAGCCGGGTTTGTTTATTTCACAAAAGGTGGAGAACGCTGTAAAAGAAGAATGGCTCGAACAGGAAGAAGCCCTGCCGTTGAATGGGGACGGGCTGATCGTGCGTACAGAAGGAACAACACAGCCTCTGGATGTAATTAAAAAAGAAGTATCCCAGCTGCAGAGCCTGTGGCAGGACATGATCCTCCGGGGGGAGAGTTTATCTTCGCCGGGAAAGGTGTCGCAGGAAGAACACTTTTTAATAAAATGCCTGGCTTATGTGCCTGGAGAGCAAATAAAAAGAATTGTTGCAGATACAAAAGAAGCGGTGGAAACAGCAAAGGCACAATTCAGCGGGCGGGCGCTGGAACAACGGCCGGAATTTGTGCTGCTGGACCATCCGGAAAACATTTTTTCAAGAGAGAATGTGGATGCGGATCTCGAGCGGGCTTTGAAGCCTGTCGCCTGGCTGAAAAGCGGAGGATTTTTACAGATCGAGAAAACAGAAATGTGCGTCACGATTGATGTAAACACGGGAAGGTTTACCGGAAAGCATGGTCTGGAGGATACGATCATAAAAACGAATCTCGAAGCAGCTGCAGAAGTAATGCATCAACTGCGTGTAAGAAATCTCTCCGGGATGGTCATGATTGATTTTATACGCATGCATGACGAAAAAGACCGGAGGCGTTTAATGCAGGCATTAGAAGAAAAATCAGATGAGGATCCGCAGAAGATCCGAATTGCCGGCTTCTCTGCACTTGGCGTTCTGGAACTGACCCGGCAGCGTTCCCGCCAGAGCCTCGAAGAACACATACTCGAACCCTATGGAACTGAATACGGTAAAGGCTGGAGACTGTCGGAAAAAGAACTCGCAGAAAAATCGAAACGAATGCTCGGCGCCTGGAAGGAAGAAGAGGTGGATGCGATTGTATTAGAGGTGCCGGACCGGCTGCTCATCCGGGAAGGCAAAGCGCTGTATGAAGCCCTGCAGCAAATAGCGCCGGGACGGTTGTTCATTGTTTCTGCGCCGACAGAACAGGAGATCATTGTGCGCTATGCGGGAAGTCTTGAAGTAGCAGCACAAAGAAATGAGGCATTGAAAGCTCAAATGAAGCAGCGGGGAATTGACTTTCGTTTTTAATATATGCTATTATTTGTAACGTTAGTTGTTTGGAAGCACCCAAACTACAACCGCACAAGAACAGGTTTAAGCCCTGGAAAGGCACCTGTATTGGCGAGTCTAAGTGATTAGGAGGTGCAGAAATGTACGCAATTATTGAAACTGGTGGAAAACAGTTAAAAGTAGAAGAAGGCCAGACTATCTTCGTTGAAAAATTGGACGGAGAAGCTGGAGATGAAGTAACATTCGGCAATGTAGTATTTGTCGGAGGCGACGATGTGAAAGTTGGTTCTCCTTTTGTGGAGGGAGCTAAAGTTACAGGCAAAGTCGAAAGACAAGGCCGTAACAAGAAAATCATCGTTTTCAAATTCAAAAAACGTAAAAACTACCGCCGTAAGCAGGGCCATCGTCAGCCATACACAAAAGTTACAATCAACAGCATTGATGCGTAATTATGATACGGGTCACTGTTAGCCGCGATGAAACAGAGCGTATTCGTTCTGTTACCATGACCGGTCACGCTGAATCAGGCCCTTACGGTTATGATTTAGTATGTGCCGGCGCCTCGGCAGTATCCTTTGGGGCTGTTAATGCGATGGCGGCTCTCTGCCATACAGATCCAACAGTGGATTTAGGCACAGAAGGCGGTTATTTTCATTGTGTGCTTCCGGAAGAAAGCACTGAAGAGGATAACCAACAGATGCAGCTGCTGGCAGAGGGCATGATTGTCTCTTTGGAGACCATAGCTGATCAATACGGTGAATTTATATCAATTGAAGAGCATAGGAGGTGAATGTTGATGTTGAAATTAGACCTGCAGTTCTTTGCTCAGAAAAAAGGGGTAGGTAGTACAAAAAACGGTCGTGACTCCATTTCCAAGCGTTTGGGCACCAAACGCGCCGATGGCCAGCACGTAACCGGTGGTTCTATCCTCGTCCGCCAGCGCGGTTCGAAAATTTTCCCTGGCAACAACGTCGGTAAAGGCGGAGACGATACTCTTTTCTCCAAAATCGACGGCGTTGTGAAATTTGAGCGTGTCGGGAAAAAACGTAAACGCGTGAGCGTTTATGCAAAAGAAGCGTAACGTTTGTATCCGTTTAAACAGATATTTTCTGTTTAAACGGATTTTTTTATTTGAAGGGAGCGGGGGAAATGCAAATAACGATTATAGGCTTTTGGCATGCGTTTCCGGAGGCAGGGGAAGCAGCTTCCGGTTACCTGCTTGAAGAAGAAGGATTTCAGCTGTTGCTTGACTGCGGAAGCGGGGTGGTTTCCCAGCTGCAGCATTATACAGAGCTTAGCGGAATTGATGCTGTACTGCTTTCCCACTACCACCAGGATCATGTAGGTGATTTTGGAGCTTTTCAGTATTATCGCCTGCTTGAACCTATACTCTGGCCGGAAAAGCATCATCAGGTGCCGGTTTATGCGCACCGGCAGGATGAAGAAGGCTTTCAGCGCCTTTTTTATAAAGAAGTAGTACAGCCGACAGAATACCGGGCGGAGGATCCGTTTGTAGCTGGGCCGTTTACTATTACTCCTGTGGCTGTAAAACACGCTGTGCCCTGCTTTGGTTTTCGGATTGAAACGGCTTCCGGAAGCCTGTTTTTTACCGCGGACACTTCATATATACCCGAAATTGCGCAGGCAGCTGCCGGGGTGGATATACTTATAGCAGAGTCGAGTTTTTATGCCGGGCAGGATGGGTCATTTGCCGGACATATGAATTCCGAAGAAGCAGCAAAACTAGCTGAAAAAGCTGAAGCAGGAAAATTAATATTGACTCATCTTCCTCATTTCGGAGAGCACATACAGTTAAAAAAAGAAGCAGAAAATATATTTTCTGGTCCCGTAGAGCTTGCAGCAACGGGCCTCAAGTTAACTATCGAATGAAGCAGAAATCATTTCTCCCGGGGGGAATGATTTTTTTGTGTTTAAATGAAAACGGAAGCATTTTTACCTTTACAAATTCTTAACAGTTCAGCTACTTTCTCTTAATAATTAAGTCCTATACTAAGAACTGGGAGCAAAAGAGTTGCTTTGCCTTGACTACATAAATAAAGAGGAGGAAGTTGGTTTGAACTTTAAAAAAGTATGGATGATTCCAACATTCGCTACGCTGGCAGTATTTGCATCCGCATGTGGCGGCGGGGGAGAAGAGCCCGGGGGTTCGGAAGAGAGTTCCGGCAGTGAAGGCAGCGGAGAAGAAAGTGCTGGCCAGGAAGGCGGAGGCTCTGGGGATATTGCTATTGACGGCTCCTCTACGGTTTTTCCGATTATGGAGGCAGTATCCGAAGAGTTTCAGCAGGAGCACGGGGATATCGAAGCTCCTGTAGGGGTTTCGGGTTCCGGGGGAGGATTTGAACGCTTTATTGCTGGCGAAACAGATTTAAGTAACGCTTCGCGTCCTATTGAACAGGAAGAAGAAGAGGCGCTGGAAGAAGCGGGTATTGAATATACCGAGTTGGAATTGGCTTACGACGGCATCACCGTAGCTGTAAATACGGAAAATGACTTCGTGGACAATTTAACATTTGAAGAATTATCACAAATCTTTGCAGATGGAAGTGATGCACAGAACTGGTCTGACATTCGTGATAGCTGGCCAGAGGAGCCAATTGATATCTACGCGCCAGGCACGGATTCCGGCACGTACGATTATTTCAGTGAAGCAGTGCTTGAAGAAGGAGACATTAACCGTGAAGCACAGCTTTCCGAGGATGATAACGTACTGGTGAACGGTGTCGCAGGCAGCCAGAACGCTATCGGCTTCTTCGGTTATGCGTACTATGCAGAAAATCAGGATTCCTTAAAAGCAGTTCCAATCGTACCGGAAGAAGACGGAAATGAAGGTATTGAGCCTAGCGAGGAAACAATTAACGATCAATCATACCCACTTGCGCGCCCGTTGTTCACATATGTGAAAAATGAATCTCTTCAGCAGAACGAAGATGTTGTGGAGTATGTGCGGTTCATGAATGAAAACGCAGGAAGTTTAGCGGAAGAAGTAGGATACGTAGCGGCTCCAGAGGAAGTGTATGAAGAAAATGCCCAAAAGATTGACGAAGTAGTTAATCAATAGAAGAAAATGGCACGGAGAAGCGAGGGAGAATATACTCCCTTGCTTTTATCCTTGCACTTAGGGAATTATCTGTTAAGGGGATGTGCAGAAATGGAAGATCGTTCAAAACTCTCGGTCAGTGAACGAATCGAGCAGAGAACCAAAGGTTCGGGTTCATCGAGTTTCATGGAAAAGCTGATGCCTATTGTCTTTTTTATTTGTGCTTTAATATCGGTACTTACTACTGTCGGTATTGTTTTTACTCTTTTATTTGAAACAATAACATTTTTCAGTAATGTGCCGTTTGCTGATTTCTTCGCTTCTGTGGAATGGTATCCATTTTTCTCTGACCCACAGTATGGTATTTGGCCATTGGTGAACGGGACATTAATGATTGCAGGAATTGCTATGCTTGTGGCAGTACCTTTCGGACTGGGCGCTGCTATTTATTTAAGTGAATACGCATCGGAAAAAGTACGTAAAACAGTAAAACCTGTTCTTGAGGTATTGGCAGGCATACCGACAATTGTGTATGGCTTTTTTGCTCTTACGTTTGTTACACCGATTTTACGATCCATTATACCAGGGATGGATATTTATAATGCGCTTAGTCCCGGAATTATCGTTGGTGTTATGATCATTCCAATGATTGCAAGCCTTTCGGAAGATGCAATGAGTTCTGTGCCAAATTCGATCCGCCAGGGCGCTTTTGCTTTAGGGGCCACCCGAATGGAAGTGACCGTAAAAGTAGTTATGCCGGCAGCTTTGTCAGGCATTATTGCTTCTTTTGTTCTGGGAATATCCCGGGCGATTGGAGAAACAATGATTGTAACAGTGGCCGGTGGAGCGAGTCCAACAATGACATTCGATCCGACAGGGGCTGTACAGACTATGACTGCCTACATTGTGCAGGCAACTCAGGGAGACGCAGGGTTTGGTACCCCGATTTACTACAGTATCTACGCTGTCGGAATGACGTTGTTTGTCTTTACTTTGGCTATGAATCTGCTGGCTCACTACATTTCCCGCAGATTCCGGGAGGATTACTAAATGAAATTTGCAAATACGACAGTACCGCAGGAAGTACAGAAGGAAAACTCCCCGCAGTTAAGTAAAAGACAGATTTGGAATAAAGTTTTCAAGGGTGTATGCTTTACCGCTACAGCTTTTAGTATAGCAATGCTTCTCATATTACTGGTACGAATAGTCACCCAGGGAGCAGGCTTCCTTGACTGGGGCCTTTTGACTAATTTTGCGTCAAGAAACGCTGAAGATGCCGGACTGCTGGCTGCCTTAGCTGGCACAATTTGGCTCATGCTGGTTACGGCACCTGTTTCATTTATTTTAGGGGTCGGTACTGCTGTTTATTTGGAGGAATACGCACCTCGAAACAAATTTACAAACTTGCTTCAAACTAACATTTCGAATCTTGCTGGTGTCCCGTCTGTTGTATTCGGCCTGCTGGGGCTTACAATATTTAACCGTCTCATGGGCATGGGAGCAAGCGTCATTGCTGGGGGACTGACGCTCTCCCTGCTTGTGCTTCCGATTATCGTTGTGGCTTCTAGAGAGGCTATCAGCGCAGTGCCGACAGATGTTAAGCATGCCTCCTATGCGATGGGGGCAACAAAATGGCAGACAATCTTTAGAATTGTTGTGCCTACAGCTTTGCCGGGGGTGTTAACAGGCACCATTCTAGCTTTATCCCGGGCGATCGGTGAAACAGCTCCTATCCTGGTGCTTGGTGCGTTAACATACGTCGCTTCCACCCCTTCAAACCTATTTTCGAATTTCACAGCAATGCCGGTTCAGATATATAACTGGACCGGCCGGCCACAGCAGGAATTTCAGGATATTGCAGCAGCTGGGATCATTATTTTACTGTTGATGCTTTTGGTTATGAACTCGATTGCTGTATTTATCAGAAGTAAATTCCAGAAGCGCTTTTAATAAAAGGCACAAAGAAAGGGGTAGCCAGATGCAAACCAAGCATGAAAACCGTTCAGTAGAGGATAATAGTATTAATGCCGAGGAAAAAGCACCGCTTGCCTACAATGTTGAGCAGTTGAATCTTTGGTACGCTGATAACCATGCGCTGCAGGACATTTCAATGAAAATCCCGGAAAAATCTGTGACAGCTATTATTGGTCCTTCAGGCTGTGGAAAATCGACATTTATTAAAACATTAAACCGAATGACCGAAATGAACCCGATTGTGAAAACAAACGGCTCTATCAAATATCGGGAAAATGAGATTTTTGCAAAGAATTTTAGTGTAGAATATTTACGGACTAAGGTAGGTATGGTGTTTCAAAACCCGAACCCGTTTCCAAAATCAATCTACGACAACGTCACGTATGGCCCGAAAATTCATGGCATTAAAGATAAAAAAACGCTTGATGAAATCGTAGAAAGAAGCTTAAAAAAAGCAGCCATCTGGGATGAGACGAAGGACCGGCTGAAAGAAAATGCTTTCGGCCTTTCCGGCGGCCAGCAGCAGCGTCTATGTATCGCCCGCTGCCTCGCGATCGAGCCTGATATTATTTTAATGGATGAGCCTACCTCAGCATTGGACCCGATTTCCACGCTGAAAATAGAAGAACTGGTCCAGGAGCTTAAAAAAGACTACACGATTGTTATTGTTACCCATAATATGCAGCAGGCCGCCCGGATTTCGGACAGTACAGCTTTCTTCTTAAATGGCGTCATTGTAGAACATGATCAAACAGATAAAATCTTTTCCTCACCGGAAAAAAAGGAAACCGAAGATTATATTTCCGGCAGATTCGGCTGATCCGGAAGAAAGAGGTTATATAATGGGCGTTCGAAAGTCGTACGAGCAGGATTTGACGTATTTAAAACAAGAGGTGCTCGCTATGGGAAAATACGTGAAGTATGCTTTCGAGCAATCCCTGCTCGCCCTAAAAATCAATGACAATCAATCACTTACCCAAAATATTGTTGCAGACGATAAAAACATCAATTCCATGGAGCTGAAAATCATGGATGCTGCAATGCTGACCATTGCCAAGCAGCAGCCGGTGGCTACCGATCTTCGAAGATGCATTGTGGCTTTAAAAATGGCTGGTGATCTTGAACGAATGGGGGATATTGCAGTAGATATTGCCAAAGGCTCAGCCAGATTAAGTGAAAATAGAAGCCGGAATGATACTGACCAGTTAACTGATATGGCGGAAATTGCCAAGCAAATGTTTGACCAGGCCATGGAGGCATATGAGAATCAGGAATTGATGCACGCCCAACGTGTTGCTTCTTTAGATGATCATGTGGACAGTAAATACAAATCATTTATACAGAAGCAGCTTCGGCAGAAAGCCGATGAAGTACTGCTGGAAGATATTACTCAGCTATCTTTTATCGGCCGCTATATCGAGCGGTTTGCGGATCATACAACCAACCTGGCAGAGTGGGTGGTTTATGAAGTGAATGGCCAACATTTTGATTTAAATTAACATGAAAAGCATGAAGAAGCCTCCGTCACATATAGCGGGGGCTTTTATGCTTTCCTGAAGCCGCAAGGCTGCCCGAATCCCTGAAAGAAAAATTTTACTCTGCTCTTATCTCAAATACCTGCTCCGGGCTGTCGATATAAAAAGAGAAGATGATGTTACAGCTCACCATTGATTAGTATTGAGTTCAAAAGGCGGAGGTACGGGCATGAGCCATACAGAATATTTGGATATGTTTATTGAAGAAAGCCAGGAGCACATTCAGGCGATTAACGTCCACTTGTTGGAACTTGAAAAGCAACCGGAGGATGAAACGATTATCGGGGAAATTTTTCGTTCAGCCCACACGATGAAAGGCATGGCCGGGACAATGGGGTACGATGATTTGACGAATGTGACGCACGCCCTCGAAAATGTTCTTGACCAAATGCGTGAAAAAACAAGGCTTGCAGATGCAGAAACGATGGATGTATTGCTTGAAGCAGCAGATATAGCTGAAGAAATTGTAGAAAATATCGCTTCGGGTGGCGATGGAAAAAAAGATATACAGGCCATTACGGCGAAGCTTCTTGGCAAAAGCACTCAATCTGAGACAGCTTTGAAAACAGAAAAAACAAAGAGTGTTGCCATGGATTGGAACGAATACGACCAGGCAGTAATCGCCCAGTCGGTGGATAGCGGAATGCAGGCATATACAATTCAAGTCGTACTTGAGGAGCATGCCATGCTAAAAGCAGCACGTGCCTATATGGTATTTGAAGCTCTTGAAGCAGACGGTTATGTTATTAAATCTGTGCCGGAAGCTTCAGATATTGAAGCAGAACGGTTTGATAACGAATTTACTGTAGCAGTAGTGACCGCCGCTGCAAAAGAAGAATTGGTCAGCCGGATAGCTTCTATTTCCGAAATTGGAGAAGTGCTGGTAGAGGAAATTGAACTAGGGAGTAAAACGGAGAACCGGGAAAGTTCCGAAAAGCCAACGGTTCCAGTTGAGAAAGAAACCAGTGCTCCAGAACGGAAGCGTGCTGATACCAACAAAACGATCCGGGTTAACATCGACCGGCTGGATAAGCTGATGAACCTCTTTGAAGAGCTGGTTATTGACCGCGGGCGCCTCGAGCGTATATCCGAAGAAATACGAAGCAGTGAGTTGACAGAGACAGTCGAAAGAATGTCCCGGACGACCGGAAGCTTGCAGGAAATTATTTTACATATGCGAATGGTGCCGGTAGACCAAGTGTTCAGCCGTTTTCCGAAAATGGTGCGGAGCCTGTCTAGAGACCTTGGCAAGCAGATTGAACTTGAAGTCATCGGGGCAGAAACAGAACTCGATCGTTCTATTATTGATGAAATCGGGGACCCACTCGTTCACCTTATACGAAATTCGATCGACCATGGAATTGAGATGCCCGAAAAAAGAAGGCAGAACGGCAAGCCGGAAGAGGGACACGTAGAGCTTCGTGCCTATCACAGCGGGAATCATGTGTATATTGAAATTGAGGATGATGGCGGCGGGATTGACCGGGAGCGTGTATTGAAAAAAGCAGTAGAAAACGAAGTAATAGCTGCAGAAGATGCGGACGCCCTGACGGATTACGATATTCATCAGTTTATTTTTTCAGCAGGATTCAGCACTGTCGATAAAGTGACTGATTTATCGGGGCGCGGTGTAGGCCTGGATGTTGTGAAAAACACGTTTGAGTCGCTCGGCGGTGTAATCAGTGTGCATTCCGAGAAAGGGAAGGGGACGAAGTTCAGTATTCAGCTGCCGCTGACTCTTTCAATTATTGATGTAATGCTTGTGGATGTAGGACAAGAGCATTACGGGCTGCCGCTGACTTCGATTGTAGAAACGGCAAGTATTAAGAGCGACAGCATATTTTATGTGCACAAGCGGAAAATGATTGATTTTCGCGGAAACATTATCCCGGTGATGTTTTTGGAGGATGTGTTTGAAGTTCCAGTGGCACGGGAGTGGGATCGGGAAAATTATTCTGTAGTAGTGGTTCATAAAGGGGAAAAAATGGCCGCCCTGGTCGTCGACAGCTTTATTGGCCAGCAGGATGTCGTACTGAAATCGCTTGGCCATTACCTCAGGGACGTGCGCGCCATATCCGGAGCAACGATCCTTGGTGATGGCAATGTAGCATTAATTGTAGATACGAATGCTCTATTGTAAGGAGGAAAAGATAGTATGACAGAAGAAAACGCCGTGAAAAAAGTCATTATATTCCGGCTGGAGGCCGAAGAATACGGGGTTGAAGTAAGTTATGTCCAGTCGATCGAACGAATGCAGAATTTCACTCGTATACCGAATGCAGAAAAAAGCGTACGCGGGGTAATTAATTTACGGGGTGTTATCATTCCAATCATTGATCTTCGAAAAAAGCTTTCCTACGAAGAAGTCTCATATACGGAAGAAACGAGAATTTTAATTTTAGCTCTTGAAGGCAACCATGCTGGCCTTATTGTGGACGCGGCTAACGACGTGATGGATATATTTGAAAGTGAAATCGGAGCGCCGCCTCAGGCAATGTCGAAAGAAGAACAAATGTATTTAAAGAATGTAGTTAAGAAAGAAAACCGCGTGTTCACTCTATTAAATGTCTATGCAGTAGCCGAGTCGTTGGATACGGCGTCTGTTTGATTCAAAGGGCTGTTCTCCTTTACGATGAGGAAAACAGCCCTGTTTCTTATAGGGAAGCGCAAAAACCGAAGAAGGAGAACGGTAAAAATATTCACAGGACTGTACGCCGCAGGTAGAACAAGGTATGATGTTAACAGCGACGCCGTGCGTCCGAAATTTTATATAATGGGGACATGCTTCCATGAGTTTACATCAATCGACCGAAGAAAAACAGTATGATATCAATATGATGTTCGTATTGTTTTTATTTTCAGTAGTCAGCTGTTTCTACATTTTTCAGGCACAGCAGCTTGAACAGTATGAAGGTAATTTTATGATTCAGCAGATTATTTTTTTCGTGCTGGCTTTTGCGATTATGATGGTAGTTCTACATTTTGATTTTGAGTATTACTTGGTACTGCACTGGTTTTTATACGCTGTGGGGCTGGCTCTTTTGGCAGGGCTGCTGGTCGCTCCCTCAAGTATCGCCCCGGTAATCAATGGAGCGAAATCATGGTATATCATACCGGGCCTCGGCCAGTTTCAACCAGCGGAATTCATGAGGATTTTCCTGATTTTGACGCTCAGCGCTATTATTTACAATCACCATACAGAGTACAGTGGAAGCAAAAATATGCGCTCTGACTTTATACTTATAGGGAAAATGTTTTTGCCGACACTTCCGGTGGTTCTGCTTTTGGCGACGCAGCCGGATATGGGGAGCGTCATGCTCGTAGGTGCTATTTTCGTTTCTCTCTTAGTCGTTTCAGGCATTTCCTATAAAATATTGGTAGTAGCTATCGGAGGGCCGCTTTTAGCAATACTTGGATTTGTCGTTTCATTTTTTCAGTTTCCCAATTTGATGGAGCGGTTTGTATTTTCTAATATGGACCCTTACCAGGTAAGCAGAATTCAGGGGTGGCTGAATCCGTTTGAAAATCAGGATGCTGGTTTTCAAACAGCAAGAGCACTGACGGCTATCGGCTCTGGAAGGTTGTTTGGCAATGACGGAACCCAGGTTTATATTCCGGAAGCCCATACGGACTTTATCTTTGCAGTTATTGGTTCAGTGCATGGCTTTCTGGGCGGCGCGATGGTTATTACCCTTTATTTTGTGCTACTGTACCAGATCCTTTTGATTAGCATGCGTTCACATAACGCTTATGGCAAGTACATCTGCGCAGGCGTGATTGGGCTGTTTGCTTTCCAGATATTTCAAAATATTGGTCAAAGCCTTGGCCTTCTGCCTGTTACTGGCTTTACGCTGCCGCTTCTCAGCTACGGAGGAAGCTCGCTTGTCGGGACAATGTTTATTTTAGGAATTGTAATGAGCGTACGCTATCATTCAAAAAATTACTTTTTCGCTCATCACAAAAATCAATAAAAGCCAGCCGGATCACGGCTGGCTTTTGTTTATGGTTTTTTGGCGTGTGTAGAATTCTTTAGTGCCCCGGCTCTCCCGGAAAAGGAAAAGAGCTGTTCATTCTGCCTCTGCACGGTCCAGATAAGTGTATCCAGTTTACGCTCCATCCGGTAAACGAGAAAAAAGGCTAGCATTACAGCGGCTCCCTGGTCTCCGGCTAACTTTATCCATTCCTCCACGAAAAATCCTCCTTTATAAAGAATCCCCCAGCCCGAGAGGCTGAGGGAAGCGGGTTAATTGGTTTCCCAGACAGTGTTCACATTTCGTTCCACGACTCTTGCATACACTTTTTTAGTAACAATGCCATCACTTGTGAAAAAGGCTTCCTTAGCAATAATGCTATCCATTAATGCTTCTACTGCTGTTTCATCAACAGGTTCTGCTGGATCCTCAATGGAAAGGGTAGTAGCTTTGCCATAATCGCTTTCAAAACGAAGCTGTAATTGCTTGCTCATCATTTTCACCTCCTGCGGTTAAAATTATTCCGGGCTTTTACACCGGGACCTGCATACTGTACTCGTTGTTGCGCTCGAGGCTTTGTACGACGTGGGACTGAAGAGCAGCAATGCCATTCGCAATTTCCTGCAGATCATCATCTGAAATTTCAGGGGTTATATTGCGGAATGTTTTTCGTTTGTATTCGCCGCTTCCGTCTTCACCGGGACCTAGATAAAACTCAAATGAAAGATTAGTTCTTGTTAGCTGAGCCATGTGTCTCACCTCCTTCACCGTATATATTGACGGTCCGAAGCGAAAGGGGGGAGGCTTGTGTTTATTTTGTGAAGGTTATGGGAATATCACCATGGAATGTTAATCGAAGGAGGTCTTGCAATGAATGTATTGGTAATTGGAGCGAACGGAAAAATTGCACGTCATCTGGTGGAGGAACTGAAAAAAACGGAGCATCATGTGACGGCGTTAATTAGAAAGGAAGAACAATCTGAAGAGCTGAAGAGCCTGGGCGCGGACGAGACAGCAGTCCGTGATTTGGAAGGGGATATCTCCGACGCATTTGCCGGTAAGGATGCAGCTGTCTTCGCAGCGGGTTCAGGCGGGCATACTGGCCCTGATAAAACTACCATTATCGACTTGTGGGGTTCGAGAAAGTCCGTAGAAGCAGCCAAAGCCCACGGAGTGAAACGCTTCATCCAGGTAAGTTCAATGAATACAGACGAACCAGAGAACGGCCCGGAAAAAATGCGCCATTACTTTATTGCTAAACGAGTGGCGGATGACTACCTTGAAGAAAGCGGTCTTGATTATACTATTGTACGGCCGGGGATGCTTACAAACGATGATCCTAGCGGCACAGTAGAGTTAAAGCAAAAACTAAATGAAAAGGGCGAAATTCCACGTGCGGATGTAGCGAAAGTAATCGCAGCTTCTCTGGATACGCCGGGCACTATCCGCAAGAAATTTGATTTAATCAGTGGCGATAAAGAAATTATTGCAGCACTCAACGAACTATAAGAAACAGATAAACAGCCGGCTAAGCTCGCCGGCTGTTTTTATATAACAATCACAGGAGGAAGCAGCTATGATGAATAGTTCAGGGTCCCGGATCTCCGGCCGTGCTCTATGGTTGAATTTTTTGCTGCTGTTTGCAGTTGGTGTTGGCGTTGTTGCTGCTGTATTTCAGGGGGAGGCTTTGAGATATATAAGCGGTTTATTTCCTTTCAATTCAGCTGTTTCCGATAGCTTTACCGGGCTCTGCACAGGAATAGCGGCGGGATTTTTCGCCTGGTGGGCACACGAAAAACAATGGTTTGCCGTGCCGGACAATACATATACTGATCTCTTAAAGGAGCTGATTCGCCGCCGTGGAAGCTTTTGGGCTGTGACAGCAGGAGCAGCGGTATCAGAAGAAATGTTGTTTCGGGCAGCGGTGCTTGGCGCACTGGTGCTTATACTGCCGGATTTTCTTGCGTTAGGTGTTTCCGCTTTTATTTTTATGCTGGTGCACGTGCCGCAATATGCCGGCCAACAGCTGATCCACGCCTGGATTTTTGTCCTGGGGCTCCTGCTTGGCGGCCTGCTTTTATGGCAGGGAACGCTGTGGGGGGCTGCGGCTGCCCATGCGGGATACAACGCGGTCTCTTTTCTGATTTGGAAACGAAGTGAGGCCAGGGAGAAACCAAACTCCTAAGCTAGTGGCTGGAAGAATTAATAGCTGTTACCTGTTTGGTGCCGTTCAAGGCGAAGCTGCGTTTTCATTTGTTCTTCGGAAGAAACAAGATAATAGCTTACACCGTTTTGCTCAGCAGCGCTGCCCTGGATTTCAGTCGTCTGGATCTGGGAGAGGGCAGGGGTGTAGTGATAAGAAAAGCTGCGGATATCCTGGAACGTCATATCCGTTTGTATGTGGTCACCGAGGGCGTAAAGCAGTTCTTCCGCTTTTTGCAGAGTAGCCGGGCTTTTTGCTTTTTCAAGCAGTGCTTCGAGCACCTGCTGTTGACGAATGTTTCTTCCCAAATCCCCTTTTGGATCCTGCTTACGCATACGGACATAATAGAGGGCCTGATCCCCATTTAAATGAAGCTCTCCCTCTGTATAAGTAAAAGGCTTTCCTTCATCTTTAGTAAAGGTTAAGTCATTTTGGACGGTGACCCCGCCGTACGCATCGACAATTTCCCGAAAACCCTCCATATCTGCTTCGACTGTAAAATCAATGGAGGTGTCCAGAAATTCTTCAGATGTTTTTTTCAATAAAGGCATTCCTCCATAACTGTAGGCATGATTTATTTTATCCGTGCCTTCCCTGCCCGGAATGTAAACTTTAGTATCTCTTGGAATGTTAAATAACAGAGTGGATTCATTATCAGGATGAATAGAGACAATCATAATGACATCTGCGCGGGAGGCTGTTTCTTCTTTGTCTGTGCCTGCCACCAGAATGGTCTGCGGGCCAGAAATTGTAGAAGCTTCTTCGTGCAAGGGCTCCGTTGTTATTTTCTCTTTTTGTCCAGCAGTTATAGTGTAATAATAGTAAAAAAGGCCGCCGAGGGATAAGAAGCATGTGAATAGGAATGTGATTATAAAAAACAAATATACGTTTCGCATCATTGGACGTCCTGTCTTTAAAAGTCAAAATCTCTCTTTTTATATCGACAGGAAAGGGAATATGTTCAGTGGAAAAGAATGCTCCCTGCGTTGACAAAAAGAGAGAGCAGCGTTATATTCAACGTTACTGCTAGTTATAATCTCGTTAGGTGAGGCTCCTGCATAGATAGAAGCTTCTGCCCAAAAATGTCTAAAGACGCCAATGGGTCAACAGAATTCATCGAATTAAGGTGTTTTTTAATGAAGCTGGATGATACATTCCTACGCTGTGCAGTGCTAAAGCTCGACGAAGGGGAACAGAACGGGCATATATGGTGATTGGCTGATTATGCACGTCTTCCCAACGGTGGAAGGCGTTTTTTGTTTGAAACAGTGGAAAGAGAGCAGTCGGCAGAAAGAATAACCGCGGTTGCCTGTTTCGGCCTGGAGAGGAGGAAAAGGATGGAGAAATTAAATGAACAAGCACGGGAAGAATTCGTGGGGCTGATAGCAGAATCATTGCAGCAGGAGCGCATGGAAACGTTTCGGGAATTATTTCTGGATCTGCATCCTGCGGACCAGGCAGAAGTCTTTTTGGAGCTTGATGAAGAGCGGGCGGTCGTCTACGAATTTTTGTCTCCGGAAGAATTTGCCGAAGTGTTTGACAGCTTTGAACCTGAAGTACAAAAAGAAGTAGCATTGCAGTTGAACGATCAGTACGCTGCCGAAGTGTACAATAATATGTATGCAGATGATGTTGCTGACTTTTTAGGAGAGCTCGAGCCAAGGCAGATGACTCATATTCTGCAGGCAATGGATCAAGAGGGCGCCAACGACGTACGGGAACTGCTGGCCTACGAAGATAAAACAGCCGGGGCCATCATGACAAAAGAATTTGTCTCTATCAAAGCAGCGGACACGATTGAGGCAGTAATCGAGCATCTTCGGCGGGAAGGGCCGGATGCAGAAATGATCTATTATCTGTATGTAGTTGATGCACAGGATAAACTTGCCGGGGTTGCATCGATCCGTGATTTGATTGTAGCGGATTCAGACCGCACCGTGGCCGAAGTAATGAGCAGCCGGGTCGTTTCCGTTCACGTAGAGGATGACCAGGAAGAGGTCGCCCAGCTGATACAAAAATATGATTTTCTAGCTACGCCTGTTATTGATAATGAAGGCCGGCTTGTGGGAATCGTAACGGTAGATGACGCACTCGATGTGCTTGCAGAAGAAGCGTCCGAGGACATCGGAGAAATCTCAGGTTCCCGTGGCTCTACGGATGTAAGTGTTAACGCTTTTAAAGCAGCTAGGCTCCGGGCACCCTGGATTATTCTACTGATGTTTTTAGGGCTGTTTACAGCCCAGGTGATCGGTTGGTTTGAAAGCACACTTGAAAGCGTCGTTCTGCTTGCGGCTTTTATCCCAATGATTATGGGGTCAGCGGGAAACACAGGTACACAATCGCTTGCTGTATCCGTGCGGGCGCTTGCAACTGGAAATATTGAGCGAAAAGGGCTGTGGCGGACTATAAGCCGGGAGTTTTCCACGGGGATTATGATTGGGGTTGCCTCTGGTATTGTAATTACGATCTTATTGTATCTTTTTTACGGGGAGCCTCTGATAGGAGTTATTGTCGGTTTTTCCATTATGATTTCGCTTGGAGTCGCCAGTGTTATCGGGACACTTGTACCGCTTGTGATTAACAAGCTGAAACTGGACCCGGCCATTGCTTCAGGCCCATTCATTACAACACTCACTGATATTATCAGTCTGCTTATTTATTTTACGGTGGCATCATCGCTCATTCAGAGCATTTGAGGCTCCATTTTTCTGCAAAAACCACACAAAAAAGAGGAGACGCTGTCTCTTCTTTTTTGTGGGCAGTTAATTAGATTAACATTTACGGGGTGTGATAAACTAACACTATCCTGGATGAAAAGGAGCGAGGGCTTTGCAGTTAACAACCTATACGGATTATGCATTACGGATGGTAATGTATTTGGCTGCTCATGATGAAGACGAGTCCCTGCACAGCATTAAACAAATATCGACAGCATACTCTATTTCATACAACCATCTGACAAAAGTCGGGCATGAGTTGTCGAAGCTTGGCGTTATTCATACGGTGAAAGGGCGGAATGGAGGAATTCGTTTAGCTAAAGAACCGGAAGAAATTAACGTTGGCTGGCTTGTAAGGCAGACAGAAGATAACCTGACGCTGGTGGAATGCTTTGATCCGGAAACGAATCAATGTATTTTAGCAGGAAGATGCCGGCTCCAGGGTGTTTTGGGAGAGGCTCTGAAAGCTTATTTAGCAGTGCTTGATAAGTACACGGTTAAAGATATCACAGTGAATAAGGAAATGCTTCATGGTCTGTTTGCAGCTTCCACGGCAAAGAATCAGCCGCCGATTTCTTTTTCTTAGAAAAAGTATCATCGTGCTTGCCCCGGTCACGGTGACTTCGTTAATCATCCAGGAATTAATTATACATAATAAAGCAGCAGCCCCGTTGATACGGGTACTGCTGCTTCTTTGTATGGTCAAAAGGTTAGTTGGTCTCTTCAAACCGCCGGAGATCATTATTATGTCCGATGGCAATGAGTATATCTTCTCTGTAGAGACGGTCCTGGGCCGTCGGAGAGATATTAACATCTTTGCCGCGGCGGATGCCTAGAACGGTGACGCCGTATTTAGCACGAATATCGAGCTGGGCCAGCGTTTTTTTATGCATAGATGCTGGAGCGGTAATTTCTATAATAGAATATTCTGCTGAAAGTTCAATATAGTCAATCACCCGGTCAGAAACGAGATGCTGGGCAATACGGTTACCCATATCATGCTCCGGATGGATGATTTTATCTGCTCCGATTTTATCGAGAACTTTATGGTGGTGAAAATTCTGCGCCTTTACCCAAACCGAGGGAATGTCCATTTCCTTCAGTAAAAGAGTGCACAAAATACTTGCCTGAAGATCATCACCAATAGCAACGATGACATGGTCAAAGTTTGTAATGCCCAGGTTTCTTAATTCTTTTTCATCTGTGCCGTCAGCGACGGCGCTGTACGTAGAATGATTAGTAATATCATCGAGTTTTTCTTCATTATTATCAATGGCCAGTACGTCATGTCCAAGCTTATACAATTCTGTACTGACGCTGACACCGAACCGGCCGAGTCCGATAATGGCAAATTGTTTTTTCACACGGCTTTCTCCTTTTGCGAAACTGCGGGTTTTCTTCCTGAGATTGTATCGTTAATGTACCGCCGCAGGCCTGATTTGTCAAACGGAAGCCGGATGCAGCACTTCGTCATTGGTTAAAGCGGAGCGGCCGGCAAAATAAAGATGTAGACAGCGCTCTGTCTGTTTTTTTAAATTGGCATTTAAATGGGAGGTGCGGCCCGAGCCGCCGTCAAGATAATACACGTAATGCGTAAAGATACCATCGTTTCGATCAAAGGTAATGTGTATGTTCTTTCTATTCATGTAAAGGCGAAGTTGGCAGAGGTCGTGCTGAAGAGCATCGAAAGCCTGGTGAAACAAGCGCTCGTAGGGCTCCTGCAGGCGAAAACCAGAAGATTTAAGCGCCTCGGTGTCAAGCGCCAGTACTTTCTTTACAATCGGGAGTAGAACAGCATAGTGGATAACAATATGCTCCTTTTCTGTAACAACCATTCCTGCCCCCTCCTTCCGATACGTAGTTATATTCATTATACGAATGTGTGTTCCCTTTTTTCAATGAAATTTTTTGGCTGGACAATAATTTTTTCAATTGTATAACTCGAATTTTTATGAATAATGGTCTATAATGGGATTATGTAAGCGGATACAATCCGTTTTTATTTTCCATGAAGTTGTCAGACGATTAGTTTTATTGACATTAAAGGTGGGTATAGTGCAGTACACACAAATTATTGGCAATCAATAGAGAGGCATTGGGAGGCCATGCGCGCGTCGCCCGCTTTAAAAAAGATCAGTGCCCAGCGGGCGCTGCAATAAGAACAGGGGGTTCGACGAATATGTTACATCCAACTCATGAACAGCATTTTATGAAAAAAGTAAAGCCAATTCAGAATGGAAGAAGGCCTTCAAGGCAGATTCTTCAATCTCTATATGCTCAAATGATGATGGAGTACGCTGTGTTTGAATTTAACAGAGAGCGGCTTCTGCGCAAAATTGATGACTCCCTGGATATGCATGACAAGAAGGCTTTTAACGAATGGACAGAGGCCTATAAAGAATTGATGGATGAATACAAGGACGGAAAAGTATTGTTTGAACAAGGATACAAGCTGGAACTCGAATTTGTATAACACGGCATTAACACCCTTCTGGCTCCGCCTGGAGGGTGCTTTTTTGTGAAATAATAAAAAGAAAAATTTTCCCTTGCTTTGCGGTGTTGGCGTTTTTCTTCATTGTTCTTTATACTGGGAAAGAAAGAAATGCGAAGGAGGCAGAGCTGGTGATACTTTCCGACCAAACAATCCGCTCGATGATGGGCCAGGGCGCTCTCAGTATCGATCCGTTAGAAGACCATCAAATCCAGCCGGCATCGGTAGACATTCGTCTGGGCACGCACTTTTTAAAAATCGACGAAAACGCTATTGAGTCGATTCAGCTGGACCAGCCCGCCAAATATGTAGAATTTGAAAGCGACCAGGTGATTATACCTCCGCATTCGTTTCTGCTTGCGACTACAAAAGAATATATCAGGCTCCCCCAGCATATTACAGCTTTTGTGGAGGGGAGAAGCTCGATCGGGCGAATGGGGCTCTTTATTCAAAATGCTGGATGGGTAGATCCAGGATTTGAAGGAGAGATTACACTCGAGCTTTACAACGCCAATCGCCTTCCCATTCGTTTAACGTCCGGAAGACGGCTCGCCCAGCTCGTATTTGCTGAAATGGACCAAGAAGCAGGAGTGCCTTATACAGGTAAATACCAGGGACAGCGGAATGCGATGGGAAGCCACGCTTTTTTAGACCAGGAAAATGAATAACATTATGGTCAGAAACGTACATACGTGAAATGAAAAATAACGATTCAAAAGACTCGTGACCTTTACTGTTCACGGGTTTTTTCGAGGTAAGCGTGAGCAGAGGCACGTACGTAAAAAGATGTTATAATAGGGACGCTGTGAAATGTCTTGGTGGAAAGAGGGAATAACAATTGGGTTTTCAAAATGAAAAGGCGGTCGTTGTCTTTAGTGGAGGCCAGGACAGCACGACCTGTTTGTTCTGGGCATTAGAGCAATTTGAAGAAGTTATTGCCGTAACTTTTTCTTATGGACAGCGGCACGATGAAGAAATAGAAGTAGCAAAGCGGATTGCTGAGGATATTAATATTGAGCATCATGTGCTGGATATGGGACTTTTAAGTCAGCTGGCGCCGAATGCATTAACACGGGATGATATTGAAGTGGAGGCAGGGGAAGACGGAGAGCTTCCTTCTACATTTGTAGAAGGCCGGAACCTGTTATTCTTTTCTTTTGCAACGATTCTTGCCTCACAGAAAAAGGCAAAACATATCGTTACAGGTGTATGCGAGACCGATTACAGCGGATACCCGGACTGCCGGGATGTGTTTGTGAAATCACTGAATGTATCGTTAAACCTGGCGATAGGCAAAGAGTTTGTGCTGCATACACCGTTAATGTGGCTCGATAAAAAAGAGACCTGGGAGCTTGCCGACCGTCTCGGTAGGCTTAAATATATAAAAGATGAAACGCTCACCTGCTATCACGGCATACCAGGAGACGGGTGCGGGGAATGCCCAGCCTGTAATCTGCGTCGTGCCGGGTATGAGCAATACTTGGAACAAAAAGAAAGGGAAGGATTATGATCTATTCGTATTACCCACAGTGGCCGCACAACTACCGGTATGAATTAAATAAAGATATGCATTTAAGTGCGGCGCACTATATCCCGTCTGAAGAAGCGGGGAAGTGCCGCCGGGTGCATGGGCACACTTATACGATCAATGTGACGGTGGCCGGTGATGAATTGAACCAGAACGGATTTTTAATTGATTTTACTGTATTAAAAAAATGGATCCATAAGCGCTACGACCATACGATGCTGAACGACCATCCAGAGTTTGCCAGTGAAGAAACTGAAGCCGCTTATCCGACGACAGAGGTGGTGGCCCAGGTGATCTGGAAAACAGTCCAGCAGAAGCTCGATGAAACGTCCAATAAACCGAAATGCCTGCAGGTGCTCGTCAGAGAGACTCCGACAAGCTATGCTGTGTTTCGGCCCAAAGAGGGGGACTTTTCCTAAATGAAAGCAACACCGGTACTGGAAATATTCGGACCGACAATTCAGGGGGAAGGCATGGTTATCGGACGGAAAACGATGTTTGTTCGCACTGGCGGCTGTGACTACCGGTGCTCCTGGTGTGATTCCGCCTTTACGTGGGACGGATCGCAAAAAGCAGCAGCGATGAGTGCAGAAGCCATTTATGATAAATTAAAAGAAACCGGAGGAGAAGCCTTTAATCACGTCACCATCTCTGGAGGCAATCCAGCCATGCACCCCGGGCTCGGAGATCTTGTGGAGCTTTTGCAGCAGCATGGAATTGAGACGGCGATTGAGACGCAGGGGTCTATCTGGAACGAATGGGTAAAGGAAATTGACGAAGTAACAGTTTCTCCGAAGCCGCCGAGTTCGCTGATGAAAACGGACTGGCCCAGGCTGGACCGTTATATGGAAGAACTGCAGCCGCGCAGGGATAAAGCCCTCAGCCTGAAGGTCGTCGTTTTTGATGAAAACGATTTGAAATATGCGATAGACGTGCATGAGCGTTATCCTGACGTAACAATGTATCTGCAGGTGGGAAATGACGACACCGCAACGCCGCAGGTGGAGAAATTAAGAGATCACCTGCTTGCGAAATACGAATGGCTTACAGAAAAAGTGCTGCAGGAAGAGCGTTTAAATGGAGTGCGGGTCCTGCCGCAGCTGCATACACTGCTCTGGGGAAACAAACAGGGAGTATAAGGAGGAAAAAAGCATGCCGGAAAGAGAAGACATTGAACAATTAGACCAGCTGGGCAGTGAAAAAACATCGTATACATTTGAGTACGACCCTTCTTTGCTGGAAACATTTGAAAATACGCACCCATATCGGGACTATTTCGTAAAATTTAACTGTCCGGAATTCACCACGCTCTGTCCAAAAACCGGACAGCCAGATTTTGGCACGCTGTATATCAGCTATATTCCGGATGAAAAAATGGTGGAAAGCAAATCGCTGAAGTTGTATTTGTTCAGCTTTCGAAACCACGGAGGCTTCCATGAAGATTCCATAAATACGATTGTGAACGATCTGGTCCATTTAATGAACCCTCGTTATTTGGAGATCTGGGGCAAATTCACTCCGCGTGGCGGTATTTCGATTGACCCGTTTGTAAACTACGGCAGGGCGGGGAGCAAATACGAACAGCTTGCAGAAAACCGGCTGTTTCAGCATGATTTATACCCTGAGCCGATAGACAACCGCTAAGCCTTTCCCAATATGGGAGAGGCTTTTTCAGTAGTGACAGGAAAAAACGCCAGGAGGTTTGAAGTAAATAAGAAGAGGGGTAGAGAAGTAAAGAATTGTGAAAATTCGTGAAAACAGGAGGAACGGGTGCGATGGGTAATCAAACAGCAGGAAATAAAGTGGTGGAAATACTTAAAGAATGGGGAGTAAGCCATCTGTACGGAATGCCCGGGGATTCCATTAATGAGCTCATGGAAGAGCTGAGAAAGGAGAAAGACGGCCTGGAATACATCCAGATCCGTCATGAAGAGACCGGGGCTCTTGCCGCCGCAGCTTATGCGAAGCTCACAGGAAGGCTGGGAGTTTGCTCTTCCATTGCCGGCCCCGGTGGTGTTCATTTATTGAACGGCTTGTATGACGCGAAAAGAGATAAAGTGCCGGTGCTTGCTTTGGTCGGCCAGGTGGACTCTTCGATCATAGGCACAGACAATTTTCAGGAAATCCAGCTGAACCAAATGTTTGCTGATGTCAGTGTGTTTAACGAGCGTGTACAAAGTGCCGAGCAGCTTCCGGATATGCTGCACCAGGCGATTCGTACTGCATATACAGAGAAGGGTGTGTCCGTGCTCGTTATCCCGGACGACATCTCCACGGCAGAAATTAAGCGCGAAGTCCCTATGTCCTCTAGTGCGTTTGCCAGGCCGCAAATCTGGCCGCAGAAGGAAGATATGGTGGAAGCCGCCCGATTGCTGCACGAGGCGCAGAGGCCGGTAATTCTAGCCGGGAAGGGAGCTAGGGAAAGCGTCAGTGAACTGCTTTCATTTGCTGAACATATACAGGCCCCGGTGGTATCCACCCTGCTTGCAAAGAGTGTCGTCCCTGACGAGCACGAGCACAGTCTGGGACAGAACGGACAGATTGGCACAACGCCGTCCTACGAAGCGGTTCAGGAAGCGGATTTGCTGATATTGGCGGGAACATCCTTTCCTTATCGCGATTTTATGCCGAAAAACACGAAAGCGATTCAGATCGATATTGACCCAAGAGTGATAGGGAAATACTATCCTGTGACGGTTGGTTTAGTTTCTGACCTTGGTATGGCTCTGAAGTGGTACACGGAAAACCTCGAACGCCGGGAAGCTTCCGCCTTTATGAAAAAATATAAAGAAAAGAGGAAGGAGTGGTGGGAGGAGCTTGAAAAAGATATGACCGAGGAAACAGACACGCTGCAGCCACCACAGGTAATTCACGAAGTGCAGCAGTTTTTGGAGGAAAATGCGGTAGTGTCTGTAGATGTTGGAAATGTCACCGTATGGGCGACTCGTTATTTGAAGCTGAAAAAACAGGATTTCGTCATTTCTGGATGGATGGCTACGATGGGCTGCGGACTTCCGGGTGCAATCGCCGCCAAGGCGGCCTGGCCGGAAAGGCAGACCGTTATGCTTGCCGGGGACGGGGGCTTCGCAATGGGCATGCAGGATTTTGCCACTGCCGTGAAGTACAGGCTTCCAATGATATGTGTCATATTTAACAATGAAAAAATTGGAATGATTGAGTACGAGCAACAGCAGATGGGTCACTTGGATACGGAAACAGATATCAGTGATATTAATTTTGCGGAATTTGCCAAGGCGTGCGGTGGTGAAGGCTACAGAGTAAGATCAAAAATGGAGCTGCATGAGGCTTTGCAAAAAGCTGTGCTTGCCACCAAGCCGGTAGTCATTGATTGCGTAGTGGACATGCAGCCTCCGCTTCCGGGAAGAATTTCGTACCAGCAGGCAGTGCATTACAGTGAGTTTATTATAAAAAACGTATTTGAACGCGGGGAGCTTTCTCTGCCGCCTTTGAAAAAAGGGTGGAAACGGATAAAAAAATAAAAGAAAAACCAGCTGATTTTATTCATCAGCTGGTTTTTGCATTGATTGGTGCTGCATACTTGATGCACCTTTGATACGGGCTTCCAGGCGAATATTATCGAGTTTACCGTGCAGCAGTTCGTACCGGACTTTTCCGGATTCATACAGCTTTTCGGCCCGGGCGTTCGCTTTTCCTTTCACCCGGGCGGGTGTCTGCTGTACGGTTCCTGCTCCGGAAGATACTTTGCGGCGGTATTCTTTTCCGCTTTTCGGAGCAGTGAGCAGACTGGCAAGCACCGAAACAGCATATCCGGCAGCAACTCCCGACCATAGGCTTTTTTTATGCATTTCCTGTATTCTCCTCTTTCCAGTCCTTGATAGCCTGGCGCTTCTGGTACATGTAGTATCCTAAAGCAAGAGTGCCATAAAGGCCGCCAAGAGCCTGCTCGTTCACTTTACCTTTACCTTCAGTGGAGCTTCGCTTCATGCCTGCTGTCATATCAACAAGGCTTGAACTGAGCTTTCTGGAAGCTTCCCCGGCATCTCCAACAATATAAAACAGCGGGCTCAACGAATGGAGCTTTTCATTCACATCTAGAATCGTCTCGTTGCTGTTATGTAAAATCAGCTCCGATTGATTCATTACCTGGTCAAGCTGGTCAGGCAGCTTGTCTACTGTTTCGTTCACCCCGTTCAATGTTTTAGTGAGGTTACTTAAAACGCGGGCTAAGAAAATAACTAATACTGCAAAAGCTACCGCAATGATAAGTAAAGCTATGCCACCGATCATATCCATAATTCACCATTCCTCCTTACAATAAATGCGATTAATCCTACAGCCTAATAAATGGTACCATGATTTATGGCAGAGCACCAGGGCATGTGGATTATATAATAATGTCTAGTTCTCTTGTACCCTGCTTTTCAGTGCCCTAAACAGTTTCTCATACAAATTATCCTAAGAAATTAAAGCTCTGCTCTCCTCTAAAAGAGAAAAGCTGGTTTTTATTTAGAACCAATGAGGGAAAAGAAAGGTAACTCAAAAAACAAGGAGGAAAGAACATGCCCTGGACGATGAATGATTACCCTTCATCCTTAAAGAATTTAGACAAGCCTGTGAAGAAAAAAGCAATTGATATAGCCAATTCCATGCTCGATGATGGCTACGATGAAGGACGGGCCATTCCAATCGCGACCGAACAGGCAAAAGAATGGTACAATAATGCTTCTAAAGAAGAAGTAACCGAATTCATGGAAGAAGAAGATCCTAAATCCCGTGACGACGGGGAAAGCAGTTCTGATCCGGAGCTGATGGAAAAAGCCGAGCTGGTGGAGCCGCATGAAGATGGCTGGGCTGTCCGGGCGAAAAGTGCGAAAAAACCGGATATTGTCTACGACAACAAATCAGACGCTATCGAACGTGCAAAAGAAGTGGCAGAAAAGAAAGGCACGGAAGCCGTCATTTATAAAAAAGATGGCACAGTAGAAAAAAAGCATTCTTATTAATTGAAACAGGGGCAGCTGCATAAAAGGCAGCTGCCCCTGTTAATGGGTAAATGAAGAATTTTTTTGTTGCTTTCCTGCATAAAAGCCATTAGTTTTGCTTTTGGTACCGGACGGCTGAAGTAATATCCCCGGACATAGGAAGAGGTGCTGTACTGCTGTACAAACTCCAGCTGTTCGGCATTTTCAGCCCCCTCCGTAACAACGTCGAGCCCGAGCTCTTCTAAGACGGTAAATGCCGGTTAGAAGTGTTATATCAAAATTAGCAGAAGGAATATGGAGGATAAAACTGCGGTCAAGGTTTACCAAGTCAATAGGAAGATCCTGCAGGGAATGCAGCGGCGAACTTCCCGCACTAAAGTCATTAAGCGCAACTTTGACTCCGCGCTGCTGGAGGCGGTTAATAAAAATCAATGGTCATTTGGGGATCGTAATAGATATTATCCTCTGTAATTTCAACTTGGACAAGACGGGGCGGAAAGCAAATTTCTGCCAGCCCGGCATCCAGGGAGTCCATAATATACTCAAGCGATTGAATCTGTATTTAAGACAAATTATTAATATAAGTATCTCTGTTACATATGTAAAGGCATAAAAGTCTGTATAAAGATACATGTAAATAGTGACTTTAGCCTCGCAAAATAAAGCAGCTGCCGATTCAAAGCTTCGGCAGCTGTTTTTAGACGAATTATATAGAAAAGAATTTAAGCGCTATTGGACATCTTCAGCAAGCCGTTCTACTTCTTTAGCTGCGTTAAAATCCTTTTCGGTGACGCCGCCCTGATCTACAGTAGTAAAAGAAATAGTTACATTGGTGTGGTCCACGGTAATTTTTGGGTGGTGCTGAACATTTTCTGCATGTGCCGCGACCTCTTTAACAAACTCAATGCCGTCTAGATAATTGGAGAATTTATATTCACGCACAATGGCCCTGTCCTCGTCGTTATTCCAGTTGGGCAGATTGCTAAGCTCATTTTGAATCTCTTCTGCAGACATGATCATTGTTCCACGTTCCTTTCTTTGTTAATAATTTTTTCTTCCCGCCGCAAGGGGAGAGTAGTACATCTGAAAGAGCCCCCGGATTTGATGATTTCATCGTAGGGCACTTCATGAACTATAAATCCGTATTCCCTTAATTGTTTGTTAACATGCATGTTTTCCGGCAGCGATATAATGTGGCGGCGGCCCAGGGAGAATACATTGGTGCCAAGCCGGGCCTGCTCTTCGTCTGGTACAGAGATTATATTAAAACGTTGTTTGACTGCTGCCAGGCTGTCTGCTTCAAATGCAGGTTCATAAACAATAGCAGTAGCACTGGCCACAATATTAAAAATACAGTCCAGGTGGAGATGGCGATGGTCGAAATGGAGCGGTATAATCTGCTTATGGGGGCACATTTGCTGGAGTTCTTCAAGTCCTTCGCTAGACGTTCGGGAACTCTGGCCAATAAAAAGAAGATCATCTGAAAGCATAACATCCCCGCCTTCGATGGTGCCTTTTTTTAAATAGAAGCACGAGCCGTAACGACGCTCATACCAGTCTGCGAGTGCTTTGGTTTCTTCTAAACGGATAGAGGCGCCCATATTTGATACGATCAATTTCTCATCAATAACAAATCCGATGTCCCGGGTGAAAACCTGCTCGGGCAGAGAAGCGGAAGCAGGGAGAAAATGCACAGAAGCCCCGAATTCCTGAATGACAGCCGAGAGCTGGTTATGCTGAAGTATTGCTTTTTCTATATTGATATTGGTGGAAGCATGCTGCTTCTGCATTTCATTTATTACTTCTTTAATGGCCATATGCCTGGGTTCGCACATGATAACATCCGCTAAAACAGAATATTCATCTCTAACATATGTAGTTACAGTGTTGGTCAACAGAACCCGCTCCTTTTCTCTTTAAGCATCTATTATATCAGACAAAATGGCTGGGTTTATGTACGCTTAACAGGAAGGAAAGAAAAGTTTTAAAAAAATTGTTGAGAAGAATTGACAAAAGGAATAAAATGAAGGGTAGTATAATTATGAAAAATCCTTACATATCAAGGGTTTTCGAGATAGATTGTCAGCGGGGGCGGGAATCAGCCGCTGGTTGTTTACAGAAAGAGAGGCGCGAAGTATGTTTAAACGAATATTAATAGCCAACCGCGGTGAGATCGCCGTTCGTATTATAAGAGCCTGCCAGGAGCTTGGAATCGAAACCGTGGCCGTGTATTCAGAAGCAGATAAAGACGCCCTGCACGTTCATATGGCGGATGAAGCTTACTGTGTAGGGCCGTACGCTTCCTCGGAAAGCTACTTAAAAATGACTAATTTAATTTCTACTGCTTTAAAAACCGGAGCTGAAGCAGTTCATCCAGGCTACGGATTTTTAGCCGAAAACGCAGAGTTTGCCGAGATTTGTGCAGACCATGATATTACGTTTATCGGTCCCTCCCCGGAAGCCATCCGGCGTATGGGAACAAAGGACGTGGCAAGAGAAACAATGAGAGAAGCGGGCGTGCCGGTTGTACCAGGAAGTAATGGACTGATTGATGAAAATACTGACGTTCATGCGCTGGCAGAAGATATCGGTTATCCTGTTATGATCAAGGCTACTGCCGGCGGTGGCGGCAAAGGAATGCGCGCAGCCCAGACCGCTGCAGACCTGGATAAATGCATCCAGATGGCCCGTCAGGAAGCAGAGAGTTCTTTTGGAGACGCCGGTGTTTACATGGAAAAGCTGGTCGTGGAGCCGAGACATATTGAAATTCAGGTTATGGCAGACAGTCACGGAAACGTTATCCATTTAGGAGAACGGGACTGTTCGATTCAAAGGCGTCACCAAAAACTTGTAGAAGAAGCCCCTTCACCGGCCCTTGATGAAGAAACGAGAGAGGCGATGGGAGAGGCTGCCGTTCAGGCTGCAAAAGCAGTTGACTACTGTGGGGCAGGTACAGTGGAATTCCTTTTGGATGCCCATAAAAAGTTTTATTTTATGGAAATGAATACAAGGATTCAGGTAGAGCATCCCGTGACAGAAGAAGTGACCGGTGTCGATCTAATCAAGGAACAGATTTATGCAGCAGCCGGCCATGAGCTGCAGGTAAAGCAGGAGGAAATTGAAATAGAAGGGTGGGCGATGGAATGCAGAATCAACGCGGAAAGCCCTGCCAAAAATTTCAGGCCTTCCCCCGGAAAGCTTGATCTGTATCTGCCGCCGGGAGGCCTTGGAGTAAGGGTGGACAGCTCAATGTATACCGGGTTTAAAATTTCTCCTTATTATGATTCGATGGTAGCTAAGCTTATTGTCCGCGGGAAAAATAGAGAAGAAGTGATTGCCCGGATGAAGCGGGCGCTGCGCGAATTTGTCGTCGACGGAGTAGATACGACGATCCCGTTTCACTTAAAGCTTTTAGAGCACGAAGATTTTGTTTCCGGAAACTTTACTACAAACTTTTTGGACACCTATTCTATTATGGAAGAAGAAAGCAGTGTCTAGCATATAGGAAGGCGGAAGGATCGATGGCGACCAGATCGACGAAAAAGCGAATTACGGATGCAGCTTTAGAGCTGTTTGAAGAATTTGGCTTCCATGCGGTCACCGTCGATCGCATTGTGAAACAGAGCCACACATCTAAAGGCGGTTTTTATCACAACTTCACGTCTAAAGAAGAACTTCTCTATACTATTCATGAATCGTTTATCACCTACGTGCTCACAAAGGCCGATGAAGTGCAGTCCAGGTATGATACGCCGGCTGAGCGGTTATATGAAGTGATACGCTCGTTTGTCCGCATGTTTGAAGTGTACCGCCCGCACGTAACAGTGTTTTACCAGGAAGGAAAGCATTTATCTACAGATTATTTCAAGCGGCTTGAAGCTAAACGGGATGAATACAAGAATACGATGTTTCAATTGGTCGAAAAGGGTATTAAAGAAGGAGAGTTCCGAAAGGAGCTTCCAGTGCCGATTACCTCGATGGCGATATTTGGAATGATGAACTGGACATACAAGTGGTACAAATCAAGCGGTTTGTATTCGCTTCAAGACATCGCAAACATATTTGGCGATCTGGTAATGAATGCGGTGCTTACTGAAAAAGCGAGGCAGCAGCAAAAGTATCAGCGCTTTTTCTTAAGTTCAACGCATGTGTAAGTGTTTATTTTTGAGAGGAGAGAAGCTTAATGTATTCTATTGAAGAAATTAAAGAGCTCATTCAGGCGGTGGACGACTCGTCTGTCGGAGAACTGGAAATTCGAAACGACATGAAAGAAAAGGTTACTATACGTAAAGAATCAGCAATGAGGCCCGTGGCACAGCAAGCTGTAGAACCGGCACCGCAACCTGTCGCCCAGCCGTCCCCACAGCCGGCAGAAACGAAAAAAGAAAGCGCGCCGGAAGGCAGCGAAGAAAAGAACAATGAATCTAATTATCATGAAATTACTTCCCCGATGGTAGGCACATTCTACCGCTCACCTTCACCGGAAGCAGGTGCTTATGTAGAAAAAGGGGCAACGATCAAGCCGAATACCATCGTTTGTATCGTAGAGGCGATGAAATTAATGAATGAGCTTGAAGCAGAAGTCAGTGGAGAAATTGCAGAGATCCTGGTGGAAGACGGAGAATTAGTAGAATACGGGCAGCCTCTTTTTCGGGTGAACCCTTCATAACAAATAAGCCCCGGGGCTGAAGTTCCCGGGGCTTATTTATATTTTTTCAGGGAAAGGAAGCGCCAATGAACATTAGAAGGACGCTGCTGAAGCTGAGAACAAATGGAATGTTTGCCATAAAGGTAAACCTTCGATGCCAGAGTACAAACAGCTGATCAAGCGTGAAGAACAAAACAGCAGCGAAAATCCCCATAAGTGCAATGTTCCAATGCTGGGAAAAAACGTAAACAAAAGCACCGCCAATAATATGCAGAACGAGAGAGACTTCGGGGAAACGCTTGAAAAAAAGATTAGTGATCCAGTCTGAACAAATGGAGAGGATAGTTCCGTAAACAATGATTGGTACGAGGGAAAAGAAGCCATAGATCGTATAGCTGTGCATTAAATCAGCCAGAATACTGGTGCCGTTTGTCGCAAAAGGGAGAACAAAGGCCATAACAAATAAAAAAAGTGCCCAGACAGCCAGTGAGGTGTGCAGTTTGTTCATCAACAATCCCCCCTGAGGTATTTAAAGTTGTATTACCGCTTTCATCCAGAAATAAACCCGTATATACGGCTGAGGGAAAAAGCTTCTGTTTCTGATGGGGAGGGAGGATATGATACGATAGGAAAGGAATTTTTAACGAAGACATGAAGAAAGGATTAGACGATGATTTGGACAATAACCCCCTGGATTTTTTACGTCATATGCGCCATTGTTACACTGGTAATAGGAGGAGCGGTTGCATATGCACTGCACCGGGCGGGCGCAAACCGGTCGAAACGCATAGAACGGATGCTTTCCCCCTTGCTCGCTGTTTTTATGGTAGGTTTATTTTTTTACTTGAGCTTCAGCTTTGCCGACCGCCTGCAGCCGGGGGAACAATTAATTACCGCGGACAGCCTGGAACAGGCGCAGGAAACAAAAGCCATTATCCCGCTGGGCTCTTACGCGGTGCTGGATAACGTATACGCTTTTGGATATTATAAAAACGACCAATGGAACGGAAGTGACGTTCTTGTTCGTGTCCGGGTAACCGGGGAAGAGGCTTTTTTGGAATCGTATGATCAGTATATAGCCGGAAACGGCATATTTTTTAACCATTCCAGGGTAAGGTTTGAAGAAGCGTATGAACAGGAATGGCAGGCTTCTGCAAAAGAAGCCGAAAGCCGGCTGCTGGACGGGGGGACCCTAAAGCTCGACGGAGTAACGATCAGTGCTGAGCAGACACAATAATGTTCAAGGAGGAAAATAATCATGAGGATTGCAGCGGTAGAACAAAATGGCCAGTCGTTTCTTGCGGGATACGATGAGGAATTTGACGTGTATGTTGATTTGGAAATTGGGGAAGATGGCGATTTAAGAAAGTGGCTTGAAGAAACTGTTAATGCAAATGCCCTGCTTGTGGAGCGGTGGCAGGATTATGCAGAGCACCGCCACCAATTCAAAACGTACGCTGCTGAAAACGTAAAGGTGCTTCCGCCGGTAAAGCGGGAAGGGCAGAACATTATCTGCATTGGAAAAAATTATGCAGACCATGCTGCGGAGATGGGTGAAAAAGACGCTCCGGAAGCACCTCTGGTCTTCACGAAAGCTTCTTCGTCACTGATTGCGGATGGGGAAGATATAGAGTTGGACGAAGCGTTTACAAAGGCTCTTGATTACGAAGGGGAAATAGCTGTAGTTATTGGAAAGGCTGGCCGGCGGATTTCCAAAGAACAAGCGATGGAGCATGTGTTTGGATATACGCTGTTCAATGATGTTACCGCCCGGGATGTACAAAAGCGACATCAGCAGTTTTTTCTTGGCAAAAGCGGGGACACGTACGGACCGATTGGGCCATATGTTACTGTCGGTCCTTCCGATCAGTCCTCGGAATGGAAACTAGAAACGTATGTAAACAAAGAGAAAAGACAGTCCGGAAGCACATCGGACCTTATCTTCGGCATTGCAGAACTGATCGAACAATTATCCAGCGGAATGACGCTTCGACCTGGCGACGTCATTGCGACAGGGACGCCGTCAGGGGTCGGGTCAGGTTTTACTCCTCCTAAGTATTTACAGGATGGAGACGAGATAGAGGTCTATGTAAAGGCGATTGGTACACTTTCGAATAAAGTTAAAAAAGTATAACCTATGCGATGCCCGAGCCGTACTGAGCCTGAAGAAGCAAAAATAGCGGGGCAGCGTGCAGGAACTGTTTGACGTCGATGCCAATCCGGTCTGTCACTTTGTCGAGCCGGTATTTCAGCGTATTCCGGTGAAGGTGAAGCCTTTTGGCAGTGGCGCTGCTGTTTAAATTTTCGAGGAAAAAAGTATAGAGCGTATGCATTAATTCTTCATCCTGCTCGAGTCCGCCCAGGGCATAATGGATCAGCTCTTTTTTTGAGAGCTGATTATTTTCGGCCATATGGATACAGGGCAACGCTTCAAAGGGAGCGAAAGAGCGCCTGGAAGGCTGCTGCTCCTGAAGAAACGAAAACATTTTCTGTTCCTGCTGAAAAATTGAACGGAGATTTTCACTGCGGTAAATTTTTCTCCCGTAATACACAGAAGCGTCAACCATCGTGTCTCCCATAAGCAGAGTTGATAGTTCCTGAGCCTCAAATACTTCTTCCTCTTCCGGACCATCGTCCGGGATGATGGCAAGAAGCTTTTCATCACTAATTGCTGATAGGACGACAGAGCGCTGGTAATATTCGAGAAGTGTATCATGAATATCGTTTCTCCAAAGATGCAGGCTGGAGCCTTCAAGAAACAAAAAGCGAAACGGATCAGGAATCCGTTCAGGCAGCTTATCGCTTCTTTCCTGAAGGTAATCTGCCCATGGAGAAGTTTCCTCTATGCCGGGAGAAATCGGTGTAAGCATAGCTTCGAGCAGCCGCTGCTCCCGGACAGACAGGGATTGAATGGGAAGAGCCATTTGCGAGCCATCCGGAAGCTGGTAATAAAGGTAGTGTTCGGGGCGGGTGATTTTTTTCCACCGCTCCTTAGGCACTGCTTCTGGAAACAGCGAAATAATATCGTTATTCAAGCTGACCGCCTCCTATTCTTACATTATTGTATCAGACACGGCATATTCAAAGGTACAAGACTTTTAACGAATCAGTATATAGATGGTAGAATTAATCCGAAAGTTAATATAGAAAGGATGAACCAGTATGGCCTATGAATTAGAAGGAATCCGTCAAATAGATGTAAACGAACTGAAAGAACAATACCGCAGCAAAAAAAATACACCAATCATGATTGATATAAGAGAGCCGGGGGAATATGAGGAACGGCACATACCGGGGGTGCCTCTGCTTCCGATGAACCAGGTGCCTGAAGTGATCGATCAGTTCAAAAAAGATGAATCATATGTGTTTATCTGCCGGAGCGGCTCGAGAAGCCAGCATACGGCTCAGTATTTTCAGGATAATGGGATCGAGAATGTCTATAATTTTGCTGGAGGAATGCTCGCCTGGGATGAAGAAACAAATTCCGGCATGGAAAACCCATTGAAAGACGTAAACGATCTATATAAAAAATAATTCGGGAGAAGCTGCAGATTAATTCTGCAGTTTTTCTATGTAACATTTTTCATAAAGAAGAAGGGTTTAGTATTAAATGATTTGGGAAATAGCGAAAAGAAGCACTGAAATCAGTTGATCGAGACAGGAGGCATATTGTATGCAGAAAAATGGTATTTTATGGACCGTACTGACGGCACTAATTGTGGGCGCAGCCGTCTACTTTCTAAAAGACGGAGAAACAAGGGCCCAGGTAAAAGATGTATCTAAGCGCACTGCGGCTAAGGTAGGCGGCAAAACGAAGGAAGATGAAGATAAAGAATTGAATGAAACGGTGGGCAACCCGGACCCTCAGGATTTTGAAGACAACAAAATGGTCTCTGAAGGTGCTCAATATTCTGTACTTCATTATGAAGAAGCAGAGGAAAAAGAGGAAGAACCGCTCCGGACAGCAAAGGAAAAAGACGAAAAATAGGCAAAAGAGAGACAGCTGTCGAAGTGCTAAATGCACGCAGCTGTCTTTTTTGTTTCTAGAGCACATGGAAAGCTTCGGTCTTTTCAATAATTGCTTTACTGGGGTACAATATTCAGAGTGCACTACTATAATGGCTGCAAAGGATGGAATAGCATGATTACCATTGAAAACCAAACGATCGCAGATATTCCAAGCCTGCATATCTTCAGGCAGGCAGATAAACTTCATCCGCAGCCTACGGTTTTATTTTGGCACGGACTTGGCAGCAGTAAAGAACAAAATCTTTCCTTTGCCTATTATCTGGCAGAAAAGGGGATCCGGGTCGTGCTCCCCGACGCTCTTTATCACGGAGAGCGCGCGGGAGATATTGATGCTGGCAGAAGAACCTATGCGTTTTGGGATATTGTTATGCAGGCGGTAAACGAAACCCAAAGCCTGGTGAATGAAATGACTACATATAAATGGATTGACAGCGGCCGCATATACGTTTCCGGCACTTCCATGGGAGGAATCATTTCATGCGGGGCGCTTAAATCGTTTGAATGGATTCAGGGGGGCATAATCATGATGGGGTCGCCGTCCTGGAAAGCGATGGCCGAAGAGCAGATACGTTCGCTAAAGAAAAACACTGACTGGGAGCTGTCAGAGCACGAGGAACAGGATCTTTTAGAGAAGCTGGCCACCTACGATCTTTCTCTTGAACCTGCTAAAGTTGAATCGAAGCCTATCTTTTTTTGGCACGGAAAAGAAGATGATGTGGTGCCTTACGAACTGTCGTATCGCTTTTTTGAACGTCTCCCATATAGAGAGTCATCCAGGCAGGCCTATTATCTTCAGCAGGAAGCAGGTCACAAAGTAACGAGAGAAGGGATGATAGCAGCCTCAAAATGGGCTTCTTCCCATATTTAGAATAAACATTGCAGCAGAAAGGGGGACACTATGCTTACAAGCCATTCATCTATCGTCTCAGAGGTCACACGCGTCCTGGTTATCGTATTTGGGGCCTTAATTATGGCGGTCGGCCTAAACTTGTTTTTGGAGCCGGCAAACGTATTTGCGAGCGGGGCTACAGGGATTGCGCAGATTATTGCAGGCTTTCTGCCGTTCTCCACTGGGGTGCTTTTGTTTTTAATTAATATACCGATTGCTATGCTAGGCTGGTTCAAAGTAGGACGGCTGTTTACGTTTTACAGCTTTTTACACGTAGCGCTGACGACCTTTTTTCTGGACCTTATACCTATTACCGAGCTTTCGGGAGACATTTTATTAAACAGTGTCTTTGGTGGAGCGATCACAGCAGCTGGGGCTGCCGTAGCCTTAAAGTGGGGTGCTTCGGCAGGCGGCCTGGATATTGTAGCCCTCGTACTGGCCCGTATGAGTGATCGTCCGGTCGGCACATATTTTATGCTGTTAAACGGGATTATCGTGATAGCAGCCGGGTTTTTATACAACTGGGAGAGCTCCTTATATACCCTGGTAACGCTGTATGTCGGCTCGAGGGTTATAGATACTATCCACACACGCCATGTAAAACTGACGGCTTTAATTGTAACGAAAAATCCGGACGAAATGCGGGATGCTATTCATCAAAATTTGACCAGAGGAATTACACGGATTCCGGCGCGGGGAGGATTTGATGCCAGCGAAAAAGAAATATTAATGACAGTGATTACGCGTTATGAAATGTACACGCTTCAGCAAGTAGTCCAGGAAGCAGATCCGGAGGCGTTTACAAACATTATTAACACAACTACTGTGTTCGGTCTGTTCCGTAAAGACGACTGATCAAAAAAGCCGGGAAGTGAGAGGAATGGCTGTAAAAAAGTGGTTAGCTGCGGTGATAGCGTGTTTCTGTATATTTCCAGCTGGCTGTGGCAGCGAACAGGCTGAAGAATCTTCCCCCGGCACTCTGGAAGCTTCAATGGAAGAAAACACGTGGACGCTTTCCGGGACGCTGGATACTGAAAACAACACGTGGCATTTAGAATTTGAAAATACGGGAAATGAAGAAATGAAGCTGAATTTCCAGGACGGCCAGGAAGCAGAAGTAATTGTTAAAAAAGAAGACGACTCTGAGACGGTTTATGTTTATTCAGAAGGAAAGGTGTTTACGCAGGCGGAGAAATCCGTGGAGGTCAGCCCGGGAAACAAACGGAGGTGGGACGGGGAGCTTGATGCAGATCTTCTCGACCCTGAAAATTCGTACCAGGCAGAATTCCAAATGCTTGCTGAAAATCTGGATTCTCCGGTTTTGGACACGTCCAAAACCCCGTAAGGCAGGAGCTGGCAGAGCTCCTGCTTTTTATATTAATAAATAAAAAAAGCAGCGAGGGAAAGCAGCCCGACAGTGCCGCAAATAATAGCAATAAATTTTCCGCCTAAAAAGGCAATCAAAAAAGCAGTGCAGAGTCCAAGCAGACCAAACCAGGTATCAGGCGGAGAACGAAGGGCTCCCGGAAGCAGCATTGCTCCGAGCGCGGCGTAGGGAATAAGCTGAAGTGCCTGCTGAATTGGAAGGGGCAGGCGTTCGATATTTAACGAAAAAAAGGGCACAACTCTCGTTACGTATGTAATAACACCCATTCCAATGATTAAGAGAAGCATGTTCATGGCTGACTCTCCTTTTCCTGCTTCAAAGAACTGGCATATACGACAATAAATACTGAAGCTGTCATTGCTGTTGGAATGGCCCATCCGGAGGGAATCCAGAGTCCAAGAAGTGTGTTGATTGCTGCGCTTAAGCCAGCGGTATATAGAGCCATCCGGTATTTTAAAATCATTGGAAACAATAATGCCGCAAACAAGGCATACAGCGCAAAGTCCATGCTGATCTGAAGATAATCGGGAAACAAAGCGCCAAAATAATATCCTGCACACGAAAAAGCTACCCAGCTGATGTAGGCTGCCAAGAAAACCCCGATCCCAAAAAATACATTTGTTTTATCTTTTCTGGCAGAGATCAGGGCGAAGACTTCATCCGTTAAGCCGAAGGCTAAAACAGCCTGATTCCATTTAGAAGCAGAAGAAAAAATTTGTTTAGCAGATGCGCTCATCAACAAATGCCGGATATTCAGGAGAAAGGTGGAGACCCATATACTGTATAAACCGGCGCCGGCAGTGATTAATCCAAGGGCCATATACTGGGCGGCGCCGGAGAAGATAATAATGCTCATGAGGGCAGTTTCAACGATGGAAAGGCCGCTGTTGGCACCTAGCAGGCCAAATCCCAAAGCAGCAGGGATGTAGCCCGCAGCTATGGGCACCCCCTGAGTAAGGCCGTTCATCCAGGAGTGTTCTAACGAAGCTGTACTGCTCATGATTTTCCCTCCTTTTTGATTTCAGTATACATTTGTATGTTATATTATACAACAGAGGTGAAAAAATGAAAGAATCAATAGGGAAAGAAATCGGTAAAACTTTACGTCAGCTTCGCCATGCCCGCGGGTGGAGTCTGGATAAACTGGCGGAAGCGACTGGAGTGAGTAAACCTATGCTTGGACAGATTGAACGCGGGGCATCGAATCCGACGATTACGACAATGTGGAAGATTGCAGAAGGAATGGGTGTAGGATTTTCGGCATTTCTGCAGCAGCACCGCCCGGATACGGAATTTGTTCCTGCAGATAAAGCCGAATGGCTGGAAGGAGAAAACGGATACGCAGTCAGAAATATTTTTTCCAAGCATGAGCAGGCCCCAGTCGAATGGTATGAATTCGTGCTTTCTTCCGATGGTAGTCACTACTCCTCTGCTCATCCATTCGGCGTGGAAGAGTATATTTTTGTGCACGAAGGGCAAATGGAAGTACAGACGAAAGAAGAAAGCAGACAATTTATGGAACCTGGAGACGCGCTTCGTTTTCAGGCTGACCATGACCATGCCTATATTAGCGCCGGGCCGAACGAAGTCAAAGGAATTCTTATGCTCTTCTACACTGCCTACAGACAATAAAAAAGTCTTCCCGATATAAGGGAAGACAGGAGTTAAAAACGAAAGCCATAACGTTTAGAAATAACATCGTAAAACCCGAGTGAATTGTACAGTGCTTTGGTAGCTGCGTTGTTCACGCCGGTTTCTAATTCAATACCTTTAATATCATTATGTTCAGCCCAGTAAATAATTTTTAAGAGCAGCTTTTTCGCAATGCCCCGATTCCGGTACTGCTGATTCACATAGAGGTCATTCAGCCAGACATAGTAGCCGCCTTTTTCCAGACTGATACCGATATTTAAGAAAGCGGCACCTACGATCTGTTCATCGGTTTCGGCTACGAAAATATGGGCAGTAGAATCGGAGTCAAGGGAAAGGTTAATGGCCCGCTGCAGAAACCTGTATGCATCCTTCATGCCGATAGAATCCATCTGGCCCATCAACAGGTCAGCTATTTGATTCCTCACATGCTGTTCGGTATCTGTAGGTACTTTATACACCTGCATTGTTTGAACACATCCTTATTCAAAATCACGCGTTTAATTCTTAAAAAGCACCGCGTTATCCGTGGAAAGCTTCAACCGTTCTTCTAAATAATGGGCGATGCCGTCTTCTTCATTTGTACCGATAACTTCATCTGCTGCTGACTTCGTATCTGTACTTGCATTTCCCATCGCAAGCCCCGTTCCAGCAGCTTCAAGCATTTCTAAGTCATTATTTTCGTCCCCAAAAGCGATCACATCCTCCATGGTGAGCCCCGCGTAAGCAGCGACTTTTTCCAGGCCGTTTGCTTTATGATTTCCCTTTTTAATAATTTCAATCATATGATGAGGCTCGCCCCAGGAGCGTTGGTGCATACCCTGAGCTTCACTGGATGAAAGCAGGTCCTGCAGCTGCTCTGCTGTGCCCTCCTGAGGATACACGAGCAGGGAAGTAGGAGAGTGGGACAGTACTCTCTCGAGCCTCCCGGATCCGGTCACCGGTCCCTGGAAAGCCAGAAGATCGATAAAGGATTCATCATGCTCATCCATATACACGTCGTCGAGCACTTCTGCGAGCATGTTTTGCACATTTAACGTCCGGCAGGTTTCGATCACTGTCCGGGCAAGGTCAAGGTCAAGCGGTTCATGGAAGGAGCGGAAAGATCGATCGGCCGGGTGATGTACGTATGCCCCATTAAAGTTAACAATAGGCGTAGAAAGGCCGAGCTGCTGATAGTACATTTTGCTGGCCCGGTATGGCCTGCCGGTAGCAATAGCAACTGTATGTCCTGCCTCTTTGGCCTTCTGAATCACTTTCCAGGTTTTTGTGGAAATTGTTTTATCGTCTTTTAGAAGCGTCCCGTCTAAATCAAGAGCTATCAAATGTTTTTTCATAAAAAACCTCTTCTTTCCTAATGGAAATATAAATGCATATAGCCAGCTGCGTAGAAGCAGTATAGAAAAAAACAAGATTCGTTCCTTATTTTACTGGAATGAAAACAAAAAGAAAAGAAAAGGAATGGTGCTATTTAGTGAAAACGAAAATAAAAACTCAGCACCTTTATACATTGATAGTACATTTTCATACATAAAATGTTTTTCCGCAAAAAGCGGTATTTAGATGGAAAAAGCTTAAAAACTTGCCTTCTGCACAGATATAAAAAATATAAAGAAAAAATAAAAATACAGTTGCATTAATATATATTCAGACTTATAATAATCAACAGAACACATTGTATAAAGATAAATAGAGGTGCAACTTTATGAATATAGCGATTATTGGAGCAACTGGTTACGGCGGTGTGGAATTAATACGCATGCTGGCCCAGCACCGCGGGGTTAAACAGATTGACGTTTATTCTTCGTCGAAGCACAATACGATGCTTTCTGATATGTATCCGCATATGAAAGATTTATATAATGAAATTCTACAGCCGCTCGAAGCAGCTGACTGGTCCGCGTATGAGGTGGTATTTCTTTCCACGCCTCCCGGCATATCGGCGGATTGGAGCGAAACCATTGCAAAGCACACAAAAGTGATTGATTTATCCGGAGACCTCCGGTTGAAGAATTCCGCCACATATGAGGATTGGTATCAGCGCGAAAGCGCTCCGGAAACGCTGCTGAAAGAAGCCGTCTACGGTTTAACAGAATGGAATAGAAACGAAGTGGCAGGAACTTCACTGCTTTCCAATCCCGGCTGCTACCCGACTGCGGTGCTGTTGGGTCTTTTGCCGCTCGCAGGCAAAGCTGCGATTGATCCTTCAAATATTATTATTGATGCTAAAACAGGAACCACAGGAGCCGGGCGGACGCCGTCAGCAGTTACTCATTTTAGTGAAATGGACGGAAATTTTAAAATTTATAAAGTAAATGAGCATAAGCATACGCCGGAGATTGAACAGGCACTGGACATGCGTACGGGCGAGAACCATCCCGTTACTTTTAGTCCTCATTTAGTACCGATGACTAGGGGGATTTTAGCGACTATGTATGTACCGCTTACCAGCGGGACGAAGAGCGGGCATATAGAGGAGCTGTTTCATCAGGCATACGACAAAGAGCCATTTGTCCGGGTACGTGGAGAGAAAGCATTCCCGGCAACAAAAGAAGTATATGGCAGTAACTTTTGCGATATCGGCTGGACAGTGGACGAACGCACCAGCCGGCTGACGGTCGTTTCAGTAATTGATAACTTAGTTAAAGGCGCCTCGGGGCAAGCGATACAAAATATGAATGTGATGCTGGGAGCAGACGAGAAGGAAGGGATTTCTCAGCTTCCGGTTTATCCATAAGAAAGGAAGAAAAATCATGGTAGAGGCATCGACAGCAGAGCAGGTAATAGAAGTATCGGGAGGCAGCATTTTGAGCCCTGCTGGTTTCTCCGCAGCGGGTATTCATACAAAGGTCAAAAGAAAAAGAAAAGATCTCGGAGCTATTATTTGTGACGTGCCGGCGTCGAGTGCCGCTGTATATACGCTGAATAAAATTCAGGCAGCACCTCTGCAGGTGACAAAAGAGAGCATTGCCGAAGAGGGGAAGCTCCGGGCCATTGTCGTCAACAGCGGGAATGCCAATTCATGTACAGGCAGACAGGGACTTGAAGATGCTTATACCATGAGAAAAAACAGTGCCAAAAAATTCGGGCTGCCCGAACATCAGGTAGCAGTAACTTCCACCGGGGTGATCGGTGAAGCAATGCCGATGGATAAAATCAATGAAGGCATCGCACATCTCGAACCGGAAACGGGTTTTGAACGGGCGCAGGATTTTAACGAAGCGATTATGACCACAGATGTTGCCGGAAAGCACGCGTGCTTTCAGACATGGGTGGACAATAAAGCAGTGTTTATCGGAGGCGTGGCTAAGGGGTCGGGCATGATACATCCGAACATGGCCACAATGCTCGGGTTTGTGACTACGGACGCTGCGATTGAACCTGCTCACCTGCAGACGGCGCTTTCAGAAATTACGAACAAAACATTTAACCGGATTACCATTGACGGAGATACGTCAACAAACGATATGGTAGTTGTCATGGCGAGCGGTAAGGCGGAAAACAACCCGCTTCATCCTGAGCATCCTGACTGGAATGCTTTTGTTGCCGGATTAAAAGAAACTTGCGAGTCTCTATCGAAAAAGATAGCAAGAGATGGCGAAGGGGCCACTAAGCTGATTGAAGTAAAAGTGGAAGGTGCTGCTACGGATGAAGAAGCCGGCCAGGCGGCTAAGCAGATTGTCGGCTCAGACCTGGTGAAAACCGCTGTATACGGCACAGACGCCAACTGGGGCCGGGTGATTGTCGCTCTCGGGTACAGCGAAGTGGAGCTTGATCCGGATACGGTGGATATATCAGTAGGGCCGGTGGAGACCTTGAAAGCAAGCACGCCGGTTCATTTTTCCGAAGAAGAAGCAAAAGCTTACCTGGAAAGTGACACGGTGGAGATAACAGTAAATCTCCACATAGGAAGCGGAAGTGGTAAAGCATGGGGATGCGACCTGACATATGATTATGTAAGAATCAACGCCGGCTACCGGACGTAAGGGAAGAAGGAGGAGATGAGCGTGGAGAACATCACTGTAGTCAAATGCGGAGGTTCGACGGTGAACAAGCTCACAGCAGAATTTTTCAAAAGTATAGCTGCTATGAGAGAAACAGGAATGAATCCAATTCTTGTGCACGGGGGAGGCCCTGAAATCAACCGTATGCTTGAACAGATGCAGATTGAGTGTGAGTTTGTAAACGGCTTGAGAAAAACAACCCCAGAAGTACTCGAAGTGGCAGAAATGATTCTTTCTGGAAAAGTGAATAAAGCCCTCGTTTCTTCTCTTCAAACCACCGGTACCCGGGCTTTTGGCATGTCCGGTGTTGACGGGGGGCTGATTGAAGCAGAACAGGTGGCTGATCAGGACCTTGGACTCGTCGGGGAGGTTGTAAACGTCAATACTGCCTGCATAAAGTCTATGATTGAAAATGGGTTTGTCCCAGTAATAGCTCCGATTGCAGCTGATAAAAACGGCAAAAAACTAAATGTGAATGCTGATGCGGCTGCTTCCGCTGTCGCTCAGGCAATAGGCGCAAAAGAGCTTCTGTTTATTACAGACGTTGAGGGAGTGCTCATCGATGGAAGCAAAGCCGACTATATACAGGTAGAAAAGCTTGAACAGCTCATTTACGACGGAGAGATTTACGGCGGGATGATACCGAAAGTGCAGGCAGCTGCGGCAAGTTTGACTGGCGACCTGGAAAAGGTCGTTATTGCCGGGGCGGACGGTCACACAGATCAAGCAAATGGAAAGCTGAAAGGAACGGCAATAATCAGAGAACAGGTCCAGGCCCTGACTTGAAAGGAAGATAACAATGCAGCAGACAGAACAAAAATCGCATTTATTTGAAACGTATAAAAGATGGGAACTCACCTTTTCACATGCAGAAGGGTGTACAGTAACAGATAAAGAAGGTAATAAATATACAGATCTGATGGCCGGCATCAGCGTGTTGAACCTTGGCCATGGGGATCCTGATGTTATAAAGCACGTAGAGAAACAGCTGCATGCTGGATGGCACGGCTCCAACTTTTTTCAATATGAACAGCAGGAGCGGGCGGCCGGGCTTTTAACGGAGCTTACGGGCGGGGATCTTGTGTTTTTTGCAAACAGTGGTACAGAGGCAAACGAAGCAGCTATAAAATGCGCCAGAAAATACACGGGGCGTAAGAAAATCCAAAGCTTTGTCCAGTCTTTTCACGGACGGACATACGGAAGCATGGCAGCAACCGGCCAGGACGCCATTCATCAGGGATTTGGCCGCATGCTCGAGAACTTTGAATATTTACCGTATAACGATGTGAATGCGCTGGAGAAAGCTGTGGACGAGGATACTGCAGCAATTATGCTTGAGCCGGTGCAGGGCGAGGGCGGCGTCATTCCAGGAAAACATGCATTTATCCAAAAAGCCGCAGAGCTTGCAAGGCAGTACGGAGCCCTTTTGATCCTAGATGAGGTACAGACGGGACTCGGCCGTACCGGTACAATGTTTGCGTATGAGCAGGCAGGTGTAAATCCCGATATCGTTACGACAGCAAAAGCACTTGGAAATGGCTTCCCGGTGGGAGCGATGATTGGCAAACAATATTTACAGGAAGCCTTTGGTCCCGGAGCCCATGGATCTACATTTGGTGGAAATCCGCTTGCCATGGCAGCGGTAGAGGGGACACTTCAAAAGCTGATGAGCATCAATGCCCCGAAGATGGCAGCAGAAAAAGGACGCTTTTTCACGGGCCTGCTTGAAGAAAAAATAGCCTCCCTGCCGTCGGTGAAAGAAATACGCGGGCCGGGGCTTATGATCGGCATCGAGCTTAATGATAGTGCTGCACCTTATGTACTCGCCATGCAGAAAAAAGGGTTTCTGCTAATCGCTGCAGGGCCTAACACGCTGAGACTTCTGCCACCACTGACAATTTCAAAAAATGACTTGGAAAAAGCCGCAGCAGCGCTGAGAGAAGTGCTTGAAAAATAAAAGCGTACCAGGAGGGTTTGTAAATGAAAAGTTATATAAAGTTGGAAACAGGCGAAATATTTGAAGGCAGCTGGCAGCAAGCCTTTCCGGATACGTATGGGGAAATTGTATTTTTTACAGGAATGACCGGCTACCAGGAAGTAATGACTGATCCTTCCTTTCATGGACAGATAGTGGTTTTTACCTACCCCCTGATTGGAAATTACGGTGTGAATCCAACCGACAATGAAAGCACGCAGCCACAGCCGGCGGGTATTGTTGTTAGTGAAGCATGCAGTACTTCAGGACACTACGAAGGCGACCAGACGCTTGCAGAAGCAGCACTTGCTGCTGGAATCCCTGTTATGGAAAATGTAGACACCCGGGCGCTCGTCAAAAATATCCGGGAAAAGGGAGATATGGGTGCTGTTATGACTGGTGATCCGGATTCCGTAAACGTTGGAGCGTATGAGCCGCTCGGCGAGCGTGATGTGATTGAAACTGTAACGGTGGATAAGCAGATAACGGTCGGCAGCGGCGACCGGCACGTAGTGGTGATGGATTTTGGCTACAAACAGTCGATGGTGGATCAGCTGAACAAAAAAGGGTGCAAAGTGACGATCGTGCCTTACGATACGCCGAAACAAACTATTGAAAATCTGGCTCCCGATGGCCTCCTATTTTCCAATGGCCCAGGCAACCCCAAACAGCTTGAGCATTATTTGAGTACGTATAAGGAGCTTGCCACAACCTATCCGACATTAGGAATCTGCCTGGGTCATCAGCTACTTGCGCTGGCTTTCGGCGGAGATACGGAGAAGCTGCGCTTTGGCCATCGCGGTGCGAATCAGCCGGTGCAGGACCTGAAAACAAACAAAGTTTTTATGAGTTCTCAAAACCACAGCTATGTCGTTACGGATGAATCCTTGCCGAAAGACTCCTTCCAGATAAAATATAAAAACGTCAATGATGGCTCGGTAGAGGGCATGGTGCATACAAAATTTCCAATCATGACAGCACAGTTTCATCCCGAAGCCCATCCAGGGCCGGCAGACAGCGAAGAGATTTTTGATGAATTTTTGGAAACGATAGAGAATAAAGGGAGAGAAGCCACCTATGCCTAGAGATAAAAATATAAACAAAGTATTGGTGATCGGCTCCGGCCCAATCGTCATTGGGCAGGCTGCAGAATTTGACTATTCAGGTACCCAGGCCTGCCTGGCGCTGCGGGAAGAAGATATCGAAGTCATCCTGTTGAATAACAACCCGGCGACTGTGATGACAGATGACACCTGTGCCGACAAGGTATATTTTGAGCCGCTTACTGTAGAAACAGTGGAACGGATCATTGAACAGGAGCGTCCGGATGGGGTACTCGCCACCCTTGGCGGCCAGACCGGACTAAACCTTGCACTTGCTTTTTCCGAACAGCAGACGCTTGAAAAGTACGGGGTGGAGCTTCTTGGTACCCCGATCGACTCCATCCGGCAGGGAGAGGACAGAGAAGCATTCCGTGCTCTCATGCACGAGCTCGGAGAGCCAGTGCCTGAAAGTGAGATTGTGGAGAAAAAAGCAGAAGCACTGGCGTTTGCAGAAAAAACAGGCTATCCAATTATCGTGCGACCCGCTTACACGCTTGGCGGCGGCGGCGGCGGTATCGCCCAAAATGAAAGCGAGCTTAGCTACATCATCGAAGGAGGGCTTGAAGCAAGCCCAATTCATCAATGTCTGGTGGAGAAAAGCATTGCCGGCTTCAAAGAAATTGAGTATGAAGTAATGCGGGATGCAAATGACACGTGCATCACCGTATGCAACATGGAGAACATCGATCCAGTAGGAGTCCATACCGGAGACTCCATTGTGGTGGCTCCGTCCCAGACGCTGACAGACGTAGAGTATCAGATGCTTCGGAGCTCTTCGTTAAAAGTTATCCGGGCGCTTGGGATTGTAGGCGGATGTAATATTCAGTTCGCACTCGATCCTGCCAGCAAGCAGTATTATTTAATTGAAGTGAATCCAAGGGTCAGTCGTTCCTCCGCGCTTGCTTCTAAAGCAACCGGTTATCCGATTGCCCGTATGGCCGCCAAAATCAGCATCGGGTATCACCTCCATGAACTGTTAAACCCGGTCACCGGACATACGTATGCAAGCTTTGAACCCGCACTGGACTATGTAGTAGTCAAATTTCCGCGCTGGCCATTTGATAAATTTTCCTACGCTGACCGCACGCTTGGCACACAGATGAAGGCAACCGGAGAGGTCATGGCCATCGAAAGAAATCTTGAGGCCGCTCTGCAGAAGGCGGTAAGGTCGCTTGAGATCAAGCATGACGGGCTGGCTCTGCCGGAATGCAGGGAAGTGCCGGATGAAGATATACTGCCTGCGATACTAAAGCAGGACGACAAGCGGTTCTTTTATATTATGGAGTGGCTCCGCCGGGACGGGGATATGGAAACGATCCACAAAAAGACAGGCATTCAGTACTTTTTTCTCAGAACATTTTCAGCTCTTATTCAAAAAGAAAAAGACATTGCGGCGCTTCCATGGGGACAGTGGAGCGAAGACCAGTTGCTCTCATGGAAAAAGGCTGGCTTTACGGACGAACAGCTGCATACGCTCTCCGGCGTCGGAACAAAAGAAATACTTCAGCTGCGGGAGCAGTTAAATATGTTTCCTTCATACCATATGGTCGATACGTGTGCAGCAGAATTTACTGCAGAAACACCGTATTATTATTCAAGCTGGTATAAGGAAAGCGACCGTGAGGCCGAGCCAACAGAAAACAAAGTGCTCGTCCTCGGGTCAGGCCCGATCCGTATCGGACAGGGCATTGAATTTGACTATTGCTCGGTGCACGGAGCACGTGCCTTGAAGGAGGCAGGCTACGAAGCCGTAATAGTAAACAACAATCCTGAAACGGTAAGCACCGATTTTGAAATGGCAGATCATTTGTATTTTGAACCACTCACAGCCGAAGATGTGCTTCACGTGGCAAAGGAAGAGCAAGTAACAAAAGTGATTGTGCAGCTTGGCGGCCAGACCGGCATAGCGCTGACTGAATCGCTTGAACAAGCAGGGATGGAAGTGCTGGGGACGACGTCTGATATTATCGACCAGCTGGAAGACCGGGACCGTTTCTACCAGTTTATGCAGCAGGTAAACGTGCCTCATATTCCCGGAGTTTCCGGCCGCAGCAGAGATGAAACGCTGAAGCAGGCGGAAGAAATCGGCTATCCGGTGCTTCTCCGGCCTTCCTATGTAATTGGCGGCCGCGGCATGGCAATTGCGACCAAAGAAGAAGAACTGGTGGAGTATATTGAAGATCCGGCCAACGATATTGAATACCCAATATTAATTGATTCCTACAAGCCGGGCACAGAGCTTGAGGTGGATGTATTAACAGACGGCAAAGACATATGGATACCTGGTATATTTGAACACGTGGAGGAAGCGGGCGTTCATTCAGGCGATTCGATGGCTGTGACTCCTCCGTTCAGCATTAGCGAAGAGGTAAAGCAGCTGTTGGTGGACTATACGCAGAAAATTGCGGAAGGCATGGATTTTCACGGTATTTTTAATATCCAGTTCGTCTACGAAGCCGGTGAATTGTACGTAATTGAAATAAACCCAAGAGCATCGCGGACAGTGCCGGTCTTTGCCAAAATCACCGGAGAAAAAGTGATCGAAGGGGCGGTGCATCTGCTGCTTGGCCATTCACTTAAAACATGGATGGAAGAAGCGGGCCTTCATGAGGAGCCGGGCTATTACACAGTGAAAGCTCCGGTCTTTTCCAACGATAAATTAAGCGGACTCGACCCGGTACTGGAAGCAGAAATGAAATCCACCGGGGAGCTGATCGGTATATCCAAAGATCTTTCCGGGGCTTTCCAGAAAGCATTTGCATGGTCAGAAACCCAGGTGCCTCTTCTGTTTAAAAAAACTGGAAGTGTCTATTGCGAAATTGCTGCCGGGGAATACGACAAAGCAAAGCCGTCCCTGGACAAACTCGAAGGCATGGGTTACACATTAGTGTTCCCGCAGCAAATACCGTTTGATGAATGGATTCACTCAGAGGATGCTTCAGCTTTTATCAGTATCCCGGAGGTGGGCCATAAAACAGGCAAAGAGCGCCGCCAAAAAGCATTAATTGAACGTAAAACAATTGTAACGAATGCACGTACGCTAAGTGTGATGGTCCAGGCGATTCAGGGAGCACCAGAGCTGCCTGCCCCAATTGAATCATGGCTGCAAAATTACGCTTTGTCCGAAAAAGGAGTGTAACAAATGGCAACGAACCTGAATAATCCTGCCTCAAATCTGCAGCAGCAGAGTATCTTAACACTGCTTGATTTTTCTGCGGAGGAAATCAAGCAGCTGCTTGAACTGGCAGCAGATATGAAAAACAACCCTGGAGCATATTATACCCATCTCGCGCACCGGTCCCTTGGAATGATTTTTGAAAATGCGTCGACGAGGACCCGCGTATCCTTTGAGGTAGCAATGACCCAGATGGGCGGCCATTCCTTATTTCTGAGCCCCCGGGACATGCAGATCGGCCGCGGGGAGCCGATCAAAGATACAGCCAAAGTGCTCTCAAGGTACGTGGATGCTTTAATGATTCGGACAAACGACCACGGGAAAGTGGAAGCACTCGCAGATCATGCGGATGTACCGGTGATCAATGCTCTCACTGATTTATACCATCCGTGTCAGGCGCTTGCCGATTTGTTAACTGTGCAGGAGCAAAAGGGAAGCTTTCAGGGCTTAAAAAGCGCCTTTATTGGCGACGGGAACAATGTTGCTCACTCCTGGATGATAGCAAGCGTGAAAATGGGGATGGATGCGGTGCTCGCAGCGCCGGAAGGATATGGCCCAGATCCGGGAGTCTGGAAGCAGATTGAACAGGCCGCGGAGCAGTCCGGAGCTTCAGTCACCCGCACCAGGGACCCTGAAGAAGCAGCAGAAGGAGCGGACGTTATTTATACGGACGTCTGGACAAGCATGGGATACGAAGAAGAGCAGGCGAAACGCCTCGCGGCTTTTAAAGGCTTTATGATTTCTGAAGAACTGACAGCAAATGCAGCAAAGGACTATATCTTTTTGCATTGCCTTCCCGCACACCGGGAAGAAGAGGTGGCGGCGTCGGTCATCGACGGCCCTCATTCAGCCGTTTATGATGAAGCGGAGAACAGGCTGCACGTGCAAAAGGCAATACTCGCTTCAGTCATTAGCTAGACCGGGTAACCGTTCCTGTACACAGGGGCGGTTTCTTTTGTGAGAAGAAAGGAGGATAATCACTTGGATTAGCAGATGCCTGCTTGTATAATTGCCGGGAAGGCGGTAAGAAGCGGGAGGGATGACATGACAATGCAGCGTGCTGTGGCAGGGGTAATTATTTTTATCTGTGTATTAATTGCTGTATATTCAGGCATCGTTTATTTTTTTCAGGGCAGCCAGACGACAGCTGTTCTTACAGCCATTATAGGAGCGTTAATCGCTGAATGGACCTATCACCGGTCGTTTGTAAAGGAATAAAGGTTATATGAACAAAACGGCGTGCAGAAAGTAGACAACTGTGCCCTATTCGTATAAAATTATTGCCAGACTAATGAAAATATCCAGTCTGATTCGGTACATAGGCCTGGAGAATATACAGGAAAATGCGGAAGATAACAAAGGAGAGAGTGGCATGAATGAAAACAGGCGAGTGGTTGTAACGGGAATGGGAACAGTCAACCCGTTAGGCCAGACAGTGGAATCCTCATGGAAAAACGCTGTCGACGGATTATCCGGCATTAATGCTATTGAGAGGGTGGATGTTTCTGAGCTTCCGATGAAAATCGGGGGAGAAGTCACAGATTTTGACCCTTCGGCTTATTTGGAAAAGAAAGAACTTCGGAAAATGGACCGCTTCACCCAGTTTGCAATTGTTGCTTCCATGCAGGCACTCGAAGATGCGGATTACACAATTACAGAAGAAAATGCAGCTCGGACTGGTGTATGGATTGGATCTGGCATTGGTGGAATGGAAACGTATGAAACCCAGTTCCAAAATTTTATGGAGCGTGGCTATAAACGGGTAAGCCCGTTCTTTGTGCCAATGATGATTCCGGATATGGCTTCCGGCCAGGTTTCCATCTATACAGGGGCCAGGGGAGTGAATTCCTGTACGGTTACGGCATGTGCTACAGGCTCCAACTCCATCGGAGACGCCTATAAAGTAATTCAGCGCGGCGACGCTGATGCTATGATTACCGGGGGGACAGAAGCGCCGATCACAAAAATGGCAATCGCCGGATTTAGTTCCGCCAAAGCGATTACCATGAATGAAGACCCGGACACAGCGTCCCGTCCGTTTGATAAAAACCGGGACGGGTTCGTGATGGGTGAAGGAGCAGGCATCTTAATGCTGGAAAGTCTGGAGTCCGCTGAAGCGAGAGGCGCAGAAATTTATGCTGAAATCGTGGGCTACGGCTCCACCGGTGACGCCTATCACCTGACGGCACCAGCGCCGGACGGCGAAGGGGCTCAGCGGTCCATGCAGATGGCTATGGATGATGCCGGACTTAAAGCAGAAGATATTCAGTACATTAACGCTCACGGCACAAGCACCCAGTACAATGATAAATTTGAAACTACTGCCGTGCGTAAAGTGTTTAAAGACCACGCGGACCACGTATGGATGAGCTCGACGAAATCCATGACCGGCCATCTGCTTGGAGCAACCGGGGGAATTGAAGCCATTTTCAGTATTCTATCGTTAAAAGATAATGTAGTACCGCCGACCATTAATCTGCACGAGCCGGATCCGGAATGCGATCTTGATTACGTGCCGAACGAATCCCGTAAAGGCGACATTCAGGCTGTTCTCAGCAACACCTTTGGATTTGGGGGGCATAACGCTACCCTGGCATTTAAAAAATGGAAGGCATAAAAAGAGCCCGGGCAAAGCGCCCGGGTTTTTTTATGCACTTAGGGCTGGCAGCTGTGAATAAGAGCTTCCGCGTAATTGAGCGCTTCCTGGGAAGAAGTGATTTCTTCATTAATAATGGCTTTTTCGGTTTCACTGATAATGAATTTATAGAGCGGTCCGGGGCGGAGCCCGAGGCGCCGAAGGTCAGCGCCGGAAATCCAGGAGGGAAGCTCTTGCCATTTCTCCTGGTATTGTCTGAGCAAAGACGCTTTTTCCGGCTGCCGGGCACTGTATTCAAGGCAGTAAACAGCGATGTCAACTGAAAGAGGGGAGACATGCGCAGCTATCCGGTGAAAATCTCCGGGTCTTTCAATAGAGAGTGCCCAGCTTTCATCGAGCAGGTGATGCACATGCCGGACCAGCTGTTTATCCTGTTTCCGTACGGCCACCCGCCCAGCTGATAGCACCCGCCCGCTTTCCTGAAGAAACAATGGCAGCAGGGTCATGAACAAAGAGGATTGAAGACTGGTGATATAAGGAAGCAATCGTTCTGCCGTATTATCCCAGACCGCTCCAGGCAGAAAGGCAGATAAAACATCTAGCTTCTGGAGACGGTGAAATAGCTGGGCAGGAGGCATTTCAGCTGTGAGTCGCTGAAATTCAGCCAGTATTCTGTCTGTCGACAACGCATGAATAGCGTTAACCGCCTGGGCAATAAAAGCTTCGGTTTCATGATCCATAGCAAAATCAAAGCGATGTTCAAAGCGGATAGCCCGAAGAATGCGGGTGGGGTCCTCCACAAAGCTTAAATTGTGCAGCACCCGGATAGACCCTCGTTTTAAATCCTCGAGCCCGGAAAAATGGTCAATGAGATTCCCGAACTCTTCAGGATGAAGGGCAAGAGCCATAGCGTTAATCGTAAAATCCCGCCGGAATAAGTCCTCTTTTAAGGTAGAACTTTCCACGTCCGGCAGGGAGCCGGGCTTTTCATAAAATTCGGTGCGTGAGCTTGCGATGTCCATTTTTAATCCGTCCGGCCAAGTAATTGTAGCAGTTCCAAAAGCTTCGTGCTTATGAATTTCACCGTTCCACTTGGAAGCGATATCTGAAGCAAAGGCAATGCCGTCGCCTTCGACAGCAATATCTATATCTTCATTGCCCTTCTGTAGAATAATGTCGCGAACGACGCCGCCAATTAAATAGGTGCGCAAATGCTGCCGGGCGCCTTCTTCACCGACTGCCCGAAGCCACCGCTGAATCGAATCAGGCAGAGTCATGCGCATGTTTTCTTCCATATTGACCGTTTCAGAGGCAGTAGAATCTTCACGAAGGCGGGCAATGATGTCACTGCGCGAAACGAGGCCGATTAACGCCCCGCGGCGGTCGATAATGGGCAGCCGGCCAACGTTATGCTGAACCATCTGCTGCTGCAGTTCTTCAAACCGGTGGTGTGGGGACGCGGTATGCAAATTAGAGCTCATGTATCCCTTAACAGGAGCATGCCCCAGCTGATGATGCATTGCTTTATCAATATCGCGGCGGGAAATAATGCCTGCCAATTCATACTGGTCGTTTACGACCGGGAAGCCACTATGGCCGTAGCGGAGTACCATACCTTCTGCTTCTTTGATGGTCGTTTCAGGTTTTAACGTCTTCACCGGCCTGCTCATTAGTTCTTCTGCAGTAATGGAACGTCCTACTGCAGCCTGGAGCTGTGATTTAATCTGGTCATAAACATCATCAAGCAGCTGATCTTTGATGGTGGCAGACCCGGCCCGGGAATGTCCGCCACCGCCAAAAGGGGCTAAGATATCCGGGAGATGAATGCGGTCGGTAGCCGATCGGCCGATAACGAATATTTTTCCCTGGGCTTTGGTCAAGGTAATGACAGCGCTAGCACCGGTTGTTTCTATCAAATTCGAAGTAACGGTATTCAAGCCGCCGATGTGCTTGTCGCCGGCATCAAATTTTGTGATTAAAAGCTGAAGTCCTTCGCGTTCGATGATCTCTGCTGCTCCGAGATATGCCCGTAGAGCATACTGCTGATCCGGAGAAAGAGACTCTTCCATATATTGACCCACAGTATCTAAATTCATGCCCTGCTCCATTAAAAATACTGCAGCCTGCAGATCTCTAAGCGTTGTACTCGGGTAGACGAGCGATCCGGTATCGGTATATAACCCAAGAGCTAACAGAGTGGCCTCGGTTGGAGTAAGAGAGAGCTGGCGCTGTATTAGTTCTTCAATAAGAATGGTGACGGCAGCGCCTGTTGGTTCGATCCTTGCATCGATTGCTGCTTCCGGTGACCCAGGCACTTTTTTGTTTGTATGATGGTCATAAATAATCCAGTGCGGTGCTGAGGAAAAAGTGAGTCCGTCCCTGGCCCGGTCCGGTTCGGAGACATCAGTCAAAATTACTGTATGCAGATCATTCCAATCGATATGGCGGGAGGACACAAATGGAAATTCATCTTTAAAAAGCGCCAGGTATTCATTAACTTCTTCGGATTGATCCTCCTGCAGAACGAGACGGGCTTCCGGATAAAGCCTGGAAGCAGCTACAGCAGAAGCGAGAGCGTCAAAATCCATATGGCGGTGGGTTAAAATTACATCCATGGCAGCTGCCTCCTTAGTCGCTGTTTTTTACATGCATCAAATGACTGTGGAAGTGATTGAGCGCCATGGTAAGAATGGCTTCAGGCCGGGTCTGGTCGGCCACCATATTCACTTCGTCAAAATACCGGGTAATATCTTCAAGCTGGTCTTTTTGCTCCTTGTATAAATGAACCTGCAGCACCCGGGTTTCATTTGCAAGTTCCCGGGCCAGCTGGTTGATGGACTGTTGCAGCTCCTCAGATTGTTTAAGCAGCTCGCGCAGCTGTTTTTGTTTTTCTTCTCGTACAGTCACTTTCGACCCTCCAGGTGCGAGATATATTTCCTCTATACTAATACCCGGGAAGGAAAAAATAAAAGCTCCCGGCTTGGGAGCTTCTACCTTTTCTTTCGTTCAAGGCCCATAGCACGCTCTGCTTTTGCAAGCATTTTGGAGGAGGCCAGGCGGGCCGTTTCTGCCCCTTGATCTAATATCTCATCGAGCTCTGAAGACGCCATCAGTTCTGCGTGGCGCTCCTGAAGCGGCACGAGAATATCAGCAACAGCGGCACCGGTCTCTTCTTTAAGAGAGCCGTAGCTTTCTGAGCTGAGCTTTTGCTCCGCCTCTTCGATGCTGATGTTTTTAGAAATAGCGTAAATAGTAAGGAGGTTGCTTACTCCGGGTTTATTTTCAGTATCATAGCGGATCTCCCGTCCCGAATCCGTAACAGCGCTTTTCATTTTCTTCATGATCGTCTTTTCATCATCAAGCATAGAGATGAAAGCTTTTTGATTGGAATCAGATTTGCTCATTTTCTTATCCGGATGCTGCAGAGACATAATCCTTGCCCCGTTTCCGGCAATTTTTGTTTCCGGAACGGTGAAGATATCATTGTATTGCTGATTGAAACGTTCAGCGAGCGTCCGTGTCAGTTCCAGATGCTGCTTCTGGTCTTCACCGACGGGAACAATATCTGTACCATATAAAAGAATGTCTGCTGCCATCAGCGGCGGGTAAGTCAAAAGAGCGCCGGGCACTCCTGAGCGTCCTTCAGCCTTGTCTTTAAACTGGGTCATGCGTTCAAGCTCCCCGATATAGGCAATGCATTGAAGCATCCAGCCAAGCTGGGCGTGGGCAGGAACCTCCGATTGAATAAAAATCGTTGCTTTTTCAGGATCGAGGCCGGCGGCGATATACAATGCTGCCAGACTCCGAGTGTTGTGCTGCAGCTCCTGCTTACCTTGAGGCACTGTGATAGCGTGCTGGTTTACAATGCAGAAAAAACTGCGGTAGTCCTTCTGTAAATCGACAAAATGTTTGATTGCTCCCAGATAATTGCCGATGGTAGGTGTTCCGCTCGGCTGGACACCGGAAAAAACGGTTTTCATATTATACATCCTTTCATCCAAAACTTACTTCCGCTGATTTTTATATTTAAGAACAAGAAGGGCGGACCACTCAATAACGAGTACGATAAAGAGAATAAATCCCGGCCAGGCGGGAAATCCTCCGAAGCGAGCCTGCAGGGCAAGCGCTGCTATCCACAATAGAGCTGTTATAAGCATCCACAGACGAAGGCTGCTTTTCATGGCTTCATCACCACTCAGCCCCCAGGCCGATAAAGGTTAAGTAGGAGGCGATAAAGTAAACAATGACAAGGGTGATGGAAGGCCAGAGATAGAAGGCTGGTGTTTTCCGCTTGCTGCCTCGCAGGACCGCGTAAAATACTATGGCAGCAAGAAGCGTAATGCCGAGAGAAGTCACCAGGTTTGTCCGGCTTGCTGCGGAAATGATTGGTTCTCCTCTGTAAAAAATATCACTCAGGGCAAGCAGGGTTAAATTGAACAAGTTGCTTCCCAAAATAGAACCCAGCGCCAGATTGTAGTTTTTCAGCTTCATCGCTACATAAACAGAAACTGCTTCAGGCAGGGAGGTTGAAGCAGCTATTAAAAAACTGCCGATAAAACTTGAGCCCAGGCCTGTTATTACAGCGATCTGGTCGCCGGTGGTCGTGAGGACTGTACCAGCGGCCAAGGTGAATAAAGCAGCGATAATAAATCCAATTCCAGCCTGGCGCAGTGAAAGATTCGGCTTTGGCACCTCTTCTTCTTCTTCGTCTGGAATAACCCCTTCATTCTGGCGGTTTGCCCAGACTATCCCGACTGCATAAAAAATTAAAAGGGCGAGCGCATCAACACCGACACCAAAAATATTCCAGGACAGCTGAAGAAGAAAAGCTGCTCCCGTGACAAAAGCAAGCAGCGCTCCAAGTCCGGCTGTATATGTATGCCCTGGGGAAACTCGGTTGAACAGCCTTCTTCGGCGGTAAAAAATATCAAATACAGCAATAATAAGAATGTTAAATAAATTACTTCCAAGCACGTTGCCTACGGCAATATCCGGATTATCCAGAAATACAGCCGTTAAACTCGTCGTAACTTCCGGCAGGGAAGTGGCTCCAGCAAGTAAAAGAGTACCGACCATCATGCCGCCAAGAGAAGATTTTTCGCTGATAATATCAGAGTACGAAGACAGCTTAGTGGCAGCGATAACTGTAACAACAGCCGCTATAAAAAAGAATACAAAGACCAATGATGGGGTCCCCTCTCTAACAATAATTTCAGCTTAAAACGCTTTAGAACAGGGTTAGTGTACCTTAACTTGCCCGGAAGGTCAAAAGGAAGCTGCGTGAAAACCCCTTCATCTATGTAAATATTGGAGGACAACGTCTATAATAAAATAGAAAGACTTCAAAGGAGGGCTACTATGAAGATATTTGCTGTACTGCTTACAATGAAAGACGAAGAAAAATCGCAAAAGTTCCGTTCCCAGCACCTGAAGTTTCTTGAGGATGAAGAACTGAACGGGAATGTGCTGGCTTATGGGCGTTTTGTTGATGGAGCCGGAGGTTTAATCATGTACCGCGGAGAAGAAGAGGAGGCTGTACGGAAAATAGTTGAACAGGATCCTTACATACAGCTTGGCGCCCGGGATTATCACATGCATGAGTGGGATATGAACTCGCATGTCTGGACGAAAGGAGAATAGTATTTATGAAAAAAGCTGCTTTCATCGGCCTTGGAAACATGGGCATGCCGATGGCCATTAATATTTTGAATAAAGGATTTGACGTATACGGAATCAACAAAGGAAACGAAAAGGAAGATCGCTTTCAAAAAGCCGGGGGCACTACCGGCATCACTCCGGCTGAGGCAGCTGGGCAAATGGATGTCGTCATGACCTGCCTGCCGAAACCAGAGCATGTAGAGGAGATGATGCTCGGTGAAAACGGGGTAATTACGAATGCTTCGCAGGGACTTCTCGTCATCGACTTCAGTACGGTGTCGGCAGAGCTGCATGAAAAAATTGAAGCAGAGGCAGCTCAAAAAGGCGTGGATTATCTGGATGCTCCGGTCAGCGGTGGAACAACGGGAGCAGAAGCAGGAACGCTTGCTGTCATGGTTGGCGGGAGCGAACAAGCTTTTGAAAAAGCGGGGCCAATTTTTGAAGCGGTAGGCAAAAATATTACGTATGCTGGCAGTATCGGTAAAGGCACCAAAGTGAAATTGATTAACCAGTTTATGGTAGGTATGCATACCGCAGCGGTAAGCGAAGGGTTAACAATGGCCGAAAAAGCCGGAGTTGATCTGGAAATGCTTCATTCCGTTATTACTAACAGCATGGGGCAGAGTAAAATCTATGACCGTCACTATACAGAATTTCTTCATGACAATAAAGAAGAGCCTGGATTTGCGCTTGAACTGCTTTTGAAGGATCTCGGCCTGGCTAAAGAAATGAGCGATCGTGTTGGAATTTCTCCAAGAGCGGGAAGAGAGGTACTTTCATTGTTTGAAGGAGCAGATCGCGAAGGATTCGGGAAAAAAGATATGAGCAGCTTGTTTTATTACGTAAAAAACAATGAAAAATAAAATATGTAGACACGGAACCTGCCTTCCTGCGTGAAGGCGGGTTCTTTTCATTTTATGAATGCATAGCTTCCGAAACAGCACGCCCAAGGCGTTCGTCGAGAGAATGAAGGCGGGTGAATGCTTCTTCTTCTGTAATCGACCGGTAATGATGCCTTCCAGACGGCTCTTCGTCAAGTTCATCTGCATCCGCAACTACTTGCTGCAGCGGAGTGCGCTGGATATTAGCTGCCGGAAGATACGAATCGGTATGCAGTAAAACGGCCATACTGACTTCTTTTGCCCGAGCCGGTTCTTCGCCGAGCCGGATTAACAGCTTGTGCGCCCGCTCTGCTCCCTTAATAGCATGAATGTCGTTCGTCCGGTACTCTTCAAAGTCCCATTTCCCATTTTTGTAAAAAAGGTAATGGCCCATATCATGCAGGAAACCAGCTTTTACAGCGAGATCAACATCCACGTTTCGTTCTCCGGCAAGCTCTAATGCTATATCAGCCACACGGATGGCATGGGCAAGTCCGGAACGGCGGACATACTTTTGAGTAATTGGGTGTTTGTAAATATCAATCATCGTTACTCTGCTCATTATTGTTCCTCCTTTGTAGATTATTTTGCAAAAGGGCCCCGGCCAATGAAGGCTAAGGACCCTGTGGAAGTACTGTAAGTTTTAAAGATATTTTTAATAGTATAATAACTGTGAGCCCAGATTGCAAGAGAAATGAAAGATTAACTGCCATTCAGTTATTATTTTAAATATTTAAATTTATAAGCAAAAAAATAGCTGAAAATTAAAAGGATGGTTGGTAATATGTATTATTACACGTATAATTGAATAAAGAAAATAATTCCAGTAAACAGTGACTATTTAATTGCTTTTTTTACAAAAAATATCGAAGGCAGGGACAATATGAAAAAAAATTTAGGCATTTGGACCTTAGCAGCAGTATTAACTGTTGTTTCAGGACTTACTGTGGCAGAAGCAAAAGCAGAAGAAGGAAACGAACACGATTTGGCGACGATGACGGCCGGCGGGCATACATTAACCCTAGCAGGCAGCATGCCGCGCTTTACATATGACTCAGGGCTGGATTTCAGCTACCCTGAAGAGGGAGTTAAAGGAATATATGTGACCGGTCACTCAGCGGGCGGCGCTCGAATGGATAAGTTAATTGATCTTATTGATTCCACGGATCTGAACGCCATGGTAATAGATATTAAAGACGATCACGGGAATTTAACATTCAGCGTGCCGGAAGGCTCGGAGCTTCCTGATATAGGGAAAAATATGATCAAAGATCCCGAAGCCCTGATGAAAAAACTGGAAGAACATAATATCTACCCAATCGCCCGTATCACTACCTTTAAGGATAATGTGCTTGCCAAAAAGCACCCGGAATATTCCTATCAGACAGCTGGGGGAGCTACGTGGTCGAATGGAAGCGGCCATATGTTTACTAACCCGTTCATGAAAGAAGTATGGGATTATAATCTTCAAATAGCAGAAGAAGCGGCGAAGCTCGGTTTTCAAGATATCCAGTTCGATTACATTCGTTTTCCGGAAGGGTTCGAAACGCGGGATGACCAGCTCACTTACTCTACTGGCGACTATGATAACGGGGATGACAATGTGCAGGAAAGAGTAGACGCCGTTACAGATTTTGTCGCCTATTCTGAAGAGACGCTTCAAACAAAGTATAATGTAAATGTCTCAGCAGATATCTTCGGTTATTCAGCTACCCAGGAACGGGCTCCGGGTATCGGCCAGGATTTCCGGCTGATTTCTGAAAATGTAGACGTTATCAGCTCCATGATCTACCCAAGCCATTGGGGGAGCGGTTATTTTAATATTGATAAACCAGACAAACAGCCGTATGAGGTGATCGATGCTTATGCAAAGGCAGAAACAAAGATTTTATCAAGTCTCGAAGAGCAGCCGATAACCCGGCCGTGGATTCAGGATTTTACTGCAAGCTATTTAGGAAGCGGTAATTATCTTCATTACGGAAGCACTGAAGTAGAGGCGCAGATTCAGGCGCTGCAGGATAACGGCATTGAAGAGTACCTGCTGTGGGACGCCCAGAATTCTTATTCCAAAGGTACAGACTATACGCCGTAAAAAGAAAATCAAAGGAGCGGGGGATGAAAACCGCTCCTTTTTGCTGTGCGCACGAGTGTGAAAGAGTAAATGCAACAACATTTCTCTTTGGGGCTTGTATATAGGAAAGAGCGCCTTCAGAAAGCTTAAATAAGTACTGAAGACACTTACTATATACCAGGTTTCGCGTTATAATATACTTAACACAAATTTGGGGGTCATTATGTCTAAACTAAACTGGTACGAAAAATTGAACCAATACTTTCCAGTTGAAGAGATGAAATCAAAAAAGCATATGGAAGTTCTGCTGGATGAAAAAGGTGATATTTACCATAAGGATGAGGGACCTCGCCATGTTATGATGTATGTAGAAACCGAAGAATTTGTTTTTATCGACTACCTGCTGGTAGCGAAGGAAGCTAGAGGAGAAGGACTCGGACAGAAATTACTTGATAGCCTTAAAAGTAAGAATAAACCGATAATTTTAGAAGTGGAACCCCTTGATTATGAAGAAAGTGACACAGCGAAACGGTTTCGTTTTTATGAAAGAGCCGGGTTCCGGCAGGCGAAATCCATCGGCTACAGCAGAATTTCTCTGGCAACAAATGAAGTGAACACGCTCGAAATTTTGTATTGGTCGCCGGACGATGCCTCAGAAGAAGTTATTTATGAAAAAATGAAGCATACGTACAAAAACATTCATACGTACAAAGACGAAGAAATCTATGGTAAAGCGTATCAGGATGTGACTGAAGTGCTCACGTATGATAACAAAGATGAATTAAAGAACGCTTAGAAAGGAGGGCGAAGCGGTATGAAAAATGCAGTTGCAAAAAAACGCAGAAAAATGAAAAGAGAAGTGCTGCGGGATATGCTTAAAAAGAATCTCAAGGGCCTGAACAAAGAAAAATCGCCCGAAAAGGGCGTTCCAACTCCTTCAAGACACACCGCTTAATACAATGGAAGCGCAGCTCAGACGGGCTGCGTTTTTTATATGCCGTAAGGTTTGAGAGGCTGGTTGAGGTGGAACAATCCTTAATGTAAAGAAAATAGGAGGGTTTCTAATGCAGACACATCAACTGTATATCAATGGAGAATACGTAAACGGATCTAGCGATGAATATATTGAAATTGAAAACCCGGCGACGGAAGAAACCATTTCGCGTACGGTAAAAGCGACAAAAGAAGACGTGGATAAAGCTGTTGCTGCCGCATCTGCAGCCCAAAAAGGATGGGAACTGACACCAAATATCGAACGCGGTAATATTGTCCGCGCTCTTGGAGATAAAATTGAAGCAAACAAAGACCGCTTTATTGATCTTCTGCAGGAAGAGCAGGGCAAGGATTACGGACTTGCGAGCGGTGAAGTGGAGCTTGCTATTGATTATTTCCGCTACATGTCCGAGTGGGCAAGAAGAATTGAAGGAGAGATTCTTCCGAGTGATCGGGAAAATGAGAATATTTTCATTTACAAAAAACCGATAGGAGTCGTCGGAGGCATTGTGCCTTGGAATTTTCCAGTATTTATTTTAGCCAGGAAAGTAGCCACGGCTTTGGTGACCGGCTGTACAATTGTCCTTAAGCCGAGTCAGCAGACACCGAACACAGCCATTGAATTCACGAAAATCATTGACGAAATGGATGAAGTGCCAAAGGGCGTCTATAACCTGATTACAGGTACAGGCTCGGAAATAGGCAACGCCCTTGCTTCTCATGAAAATGTAGATATGATCACAATGACAGGCAGTGTGCCTGCAGGAACAAAAGTAATGGAAGCTGCGGCGCAGAACATTACAAAAGTGAATCTGGAGCTTGGCGGGAAAGCCCCAGCCATTGTAACAGCAAACGCAGATATCGAGACTGCAGTGAAGCATATTACAACCTCCAGGCTTGCCAATAATGGCCAGGCCTGCACGAACGCAGAACGGGTGTATGTGCATGAAAGCATAGCTGAAGCATTTACCAAGCGCCTGCAGGAAGCGTTTGAACAAAAAACAATGGGGGATCCGCGTGCCTCTAAAGATGCAGACGTCGGTCCGCTCGTAAGTAAAGATCGCCTCGATGAAGTGCATGCGATGGTGGAAAACGCTAAAAAATCTGGAGCGAAAGTAGTAGCTGGCGGTGAACAGGGTGACCAGAATAAAGGTTATTTTTATAAGCCGACGGTAATCAGCAACGCCCGTCATGACATGGAAATTATGCAGGAAGAAATATTTGGGCCGGTTATTCCTATCGATACGTTCCAAACACTTGATGAAGCAATAGAAAAAGGCAATGACACTGTGTTTGGCCTTTCCTCTTCTGTGTACAGTGAAGATATGAATGAAATTATGAGAGTAGTGAACGAGCTGCGTTTTGGCGAAACGTATGTTAATCGGGAAAACTTTGAAGCTGTGCAGGGATATCACGCCGGTTTTCGCAAATCCGGACTCGGAGGCGCCGATGGCAAGCATGGGGTGGAAGACTTTCTGGCCACACATGTTGTGTATATGCAGTATAATAACGAAAAAAATTAAAGAAATTTGGCTGGAGGGTGAACCTTCAGCCATTTTCTAACGTATGTATAGTAAGGGCGGAAACAATTGAATGATTTGTTGAAAAACAAAGCAAGTAATTGAGAATCGTTCATTCAAAATAAAAAGTGAACAGTTTAGATGAATTGTCACAAAACGTTAACAAATTAAACGCTTATAAAGTTTTAAAACCATGATGAAGAGGTATAAACAGAGTATTGTTGAATTAAAGTCCAAAAGTATAGTTGTTCACAAACTAATTAAAACCTCTTTTCAAATTAGAATAATTATTGTATAATAAGCTTGTGACTAAAAAGCAGAGAATATTATACGTTGTTTTCGCCCATTTTAATCCCAATAGTTGGGGAAGGAGAGATTTGTTAACATGGTGACATTGCTTACATCTCCAAGTTGTACATCCTGTCGGAAAGCGAAAGCATGGTTGGACGAACACGAGATTGCTTATAATGAAAGAAATATTTTTGCAGAACCTTTAACTGTGGATGAAGTAAAAGAAATCGTCCGCCTTACAGAAGACGGCACAGACGAAATTGTCTCCCGTCGTTCGAAGGTTTTTCAGGAATTAGACGTAGAAATGGAGAATCTTCCATTGCAGCGCCTTTTTCAATTAATCAGCGAACATCCCGGTCTCCTCAGAAGACCGATCATCTATGATGATAAACGACTGCAGGTAGGATATAATGAAGCTGAAATCCGTCGTTTCCTTCCAAGAAAAGTCCGTACTTTTAACTTGATGGAAGCGCAAAAAATGGTAAACTAAAAAGAAAGAAAAATTTCGGCGTCGGTCGGAATTTTTCTTCTTTTTATAATTACGCTTTGTTTTGCTAAAATGAGTTTCATTCCTTGACATGAGTGTGATTTTATCTGAAAATATAAAACCAAACCAGTGTTATATTATTGATGCTCCGCTCCCTCAACGAACGTTGCATCCTGGGATGAGCACAACTCACAAAGGGTCTAATACGGTGCTGTGATTAAAAGGATTACTATATGTTATTGTTAGGGTATAGTATTTTATAGTAGTCAGAAAACCGACCCTAGCTTGAGGAGGGAGAAAAATAGTGGAAATCGAAAGAATCAACGAGTCGACAGTGAAGTTTTACATTACGTACACGGACATCGAAGACCGTGGTTTCGATCGGGACGAGATTTGGTATAACCGTGAACGTGGAGAAGAATTATTCTTTGACATGATTAATGAAGCTCACGACTTAGAAAATTTTGAAATAGAAGGCCCGTTATGGATTCAGGTACAGGCACTCGACCAGGGCATGGAAATTGTTGTAACTAGAGGACAAGTGACTGATGGAAATGTGAAGCTTGAAATTCCGGTTTCAGAAAACAAAGAAGAAGCTCCGGTAGACGATAACATCGTAGATATGCTTGACGAACAATACCGTTCGTCAAAATCAGACAGAAATGGGTCGCTTGAGTCTGAGGATTTGGAAATCGTTATTTCGTTCCAGGATATGGAAGATCTAATCAGCTTGAGTAAAGCTTTTCATGTATCGGATGTGCACAATGAAGTATACTTCTTTGAAAACCGGTATTATCTTTATTTAGTATTTGATCAGCGTTATACAGAAGATGAACAGGACAATATGGTAAGCCACGTGCTGGAATACGGAAATGAATCAGATCTATCCATTTTCCGTATACGTGAGTATGGTACAACGATTGCCTCTGAACACGGTCTTCAAACCTTTAACGAAAACTTCTCATAAGTGTGTATCTCTAAGAGACTGGCGTGTGGCGCTGGTCTTTTATTTTTTTATAAAATCCCCTGCATGTCATTCCCCTGAAAGGCAGATGCTCATGTTTAATGCCCTTACCTCAGAGGGCCGGGCAATTTCAAGCCTGGATCCTTTCATTCACCCCCCGTACTACTGCCCGGATTGTCATCATGAATTACAACTGCGTAAAACCCGAACCACCCGTCCCCATTTCGTTCATTCCCGAAATGCGGATTGCATCCAAGTTTTTGGAGAGTCGGAGGGACATACACAAGGAAAAGCTTTGCTGGCAGACTGGCTCAAAGGCCAGAACCTCTCGCCCATTATGGAAAAACAATTACCAGAAGAAGGACGAAGAGCAGATGTATTCGTGCAATGGGCGGGTAACAACGTGGCTATAGAGATGCAGAGAAGCGCGATTTCTTCGTCATTGCTTTTGGACAGAAGCCGTACATATACAGACAGCAAGATCCTGCCACTGTGGATTTTTGATTCAAACCTGGTCCAGCGAAAAAGCAATGGACGCTGGTTTTGGAATGAAGCGGTGTGGGGTTCGGTGTTTTCTGGATATTTTAATGCGGTGCCTGTACTGAAGTGGTCTTCCCAGGAACTTCTAATTGTACAGCCATTTTTTGAAACCTCGCCTAATCGCATCGCAGCAAGAGCGTCAAGATTCCCGTTATCAGCTATTAAGCTGCCGCATTTTTTCACTCCCATGAACCTGCCCTTCGATGGTTACCGTGAAATACTTGCCCATAAATATAAATGGCGCTATACCTCTCGCCGATTTGCAGGATGCGGGCAGTATTGGGCCGGTTTGGAGATATATACGCGGTTTCTTTCCCACATCAGTATGCATCCTGCCGAATTAGGATGGCCGACACCGTATTGTTACGTTTTTCAGGGGCCGCCCCTCCTGTGGCAGACGCTGCTGTTTTACCGGGTTATTTACCAAAAAGGCGCTGCCTTAAAAAATATTTTAGCTTCTGTACAGGAGGATCCAATGCTCGCGCCTTTGATACGTCCGGGTCTTCGTTCGGAGGTGTATATGCACCAGGCGGTATGGCACTTTTTGCAGTGGCTTAAGGACCGGAAGGCGGTCTGTTTTCACAACGGCCGCTGGCATGTAAAAAAAGAGCTTCTGCCCGAAGTTTCGGTGGAAACAGGATGGTCGAAGGACCGCAGTTTCGTCAAAATGTTTACAGTCTTTCTCAAAAAGCTTGAAACAGAAAAACGATTCATTGGTACAACTGGAGATAGTTCGATACAATAGGAGTTAAAGATAAAGGGAGGTGCATTCCATTGAGTTCATCTGCTGTAGAAAAATTGCCAAAACGCGAAGAAATCAGTGAACAGTATAAATGGAATTTAGAGGATATTTTTTCAAGTAACGAAGAATGGGAAGAGGAATTTAAACACATTCAAAGCTTAATTCCAGCGATCGAGTCGTATAAAGGGCGTCTTGGAGATTCAGGCCATATGCTGTACGAAGCATTGCAGCAGCAGGATAAAATTACTGAGCGGTTCAGCCGTTTATTTGTTTACGCGCATATGCGCTATGATCAAAATACAAACGAATCGCTGTATCAGGGAATGGAGGACCGGGCAAGAAGACTGGCGAGCCAGCTTGGGCAGGCGACGGCTTTCCTTGTGCCGGAAATATTGACGATACCGGAGAAAACGATTAAAGCTTTTTATGATGAGGAGCCCGAGCTGCGCCTGTATGAACACGCTCTCGATGCCATCAATAAAGAACGCCCGCACGTGCTGACAGAATCTGAAGAAGCATTGCTCGCACAGGCTTCAGAAGTGATGGCAGTGCCTGGGAACACCTTTGGCATGCTTAATAATGCAGATTTGGAATTTCCGTCCATAAAAGATGAGAACGGCAACGATGCCCAGGTGACGCATGGGCGCCTGCTGAACTTTTTGGAAAGCGACGATCGGCGTGTGCGCGAAGAAGCCTTTAAAGCTGTCTACAGCACATACGGCCGGTTTAAAAATACGATTTCAAGCACGCTTGGCGGCCAGGTGAAAAAGAATACGTTCAATGCGAGTATACGTAAATACCGTTCGGCGAGGGAAGCGGCGCTAAGTAATAATCATATCCCGGAAAAGGTTTATGACCAGCTGATTTCGACTGTTCATGATTATCTGCCGCTGCTTCACCGCTATGTTAAGCTGCGCAAACAGGTGCTTGAGCTTGATGAGATTCATAACTACGACCTGTATACGCCGCTAGTCAAAGATATTGATATGAAGATGACATATGAAGAAGCAAAAGAAACCGTGCTTAAAGCGCTCGAGCCGCTGGGAAAAGAATATACAGAAACAATTGCCGGAGGATTTGAAAGGGGCTGGGTGGACGTTTATGAAAATGTTGGAAAACGAAGCGGTGCGTATTCTTCCGGCGCATATGGCACGATGCCATACATTTTGATGAACTGGCAGGACAGTGTTAATAATGTGTATACGCTTGCCCATGAACTCGGGCATTCGATGCATAGCTATCTGACTCACCAAAACCAGCCGTATCCTTATGCGGATTACACCATTTTCGTGGCGGAGGTGGCTTCTACTGTAAATGAAGCGCTGCTTACCCGTCATTTGCTCGAACAAACAACAAACAAAACGGAAAAAGCGTATTTGTTGAACCAGTATCTTGAAGGTTTCCGGGGCACGGTTTTCCGCCAGACGATGTTTGCCGAGTTTGAGCAGTTAATTCATGAAAAAGCGGAAGCAGGGGAGGCATTAACTCCGGATTTGTTAAATTCTCTTTATTATCAGTTAAACGAGCAGTACTTTGGTCCGCACATGACGCTTGATGATGATATTGCGCTTGAATGGGCCAGAATACCCCATTTTTATATGAACTTTTATGTATATCAGTACGCTACCGGCTACAGTGCAGCAGCTGCTTTGTCGCAGCAGATCGTAGAGGAAGGAGAGCCTGCGGTAGAACGCTACCTCGAGTTCCTTAAATCCGGGAGTTCAGATTACCCGATTGAAGTTCTGAAAAAAGCGGGGGTTGATATGACTACTTCGACACCGATTGAATTAGCCATGAAATCCTTTGAAGACACGTTGAATGAATTAGAAGAATTGCTGCTTCAATAAAAATTAGCGGAGATGCTTTAGAGCATCTCCGCTAATTTTTTGCTTCTTTTAGGTAAAGGAAGGAGTATACTCCCAATAGGCACCGTTTTTTAATGGCACGTGCTTCATTTTTCTCATTAGCACAAGCTGCTTCAATTGCTTTTCAGCTTCTTTTTCACTCCAATCGAATACAACAGAAATTTCTTTTGTCGTAATACGTGGATAGCGCGCGAGAAAATCTTCAAGCTTTAAGGAATGCGAGGGCTCCGGATTCGGTACGTACCCGAGCATGTCAGAAAGGATTTCTTCATATACCTGATAGGGATAAAGTCCGGACACTTTTAATCCGCCATCTTCGACATGATCGTTAAAGAAAACGAACGTTGGTGCCTGATCGACTTCCATTTCCCGGGAAGTTCTGATATCGCAATTCAAAGCTTTACGGGTGCAGGCAGAATGAATATCCCGCTGGAATTCTTCAATATCCAGTCCGGTAGCTTCTGCAATTTGAACAAGTGTTTGTTCTGTAGAAATATCCCGGCCGTGCAGAAACAAATTTTCTCTAATATTCCGGAAAAAAACGGAGGCCAACTGCTTGCCCTGCATTTCTGCTGCTTTCATGGCCAAAGCAGGAATGTAGGCAGAAGGAGCCGAATGCTTCAGCCATACGCTTCCGTCTGCCGGCATACCTGACCATGTGGAAACTTCTTCGTAAAACAGGGACATTTCTTTTTTCGTATCTTCTTTTAACGGCTTCTGCTTCTCTTCGCTCCAGCATTCAATATTAGAAGTAAGCAGGAGCTTTGGCGTGAAATAGTGGCCGTATTCGATGAGCAGCTTTTTTAGTACAGGTTCGAACGCCCAGCATTCCGGGCATAATGGATCCATAAAAATATATAATTCAAGCGGCTTTTTCGATAAAGATGGGCTGGTAGACTGCGACAGGCTGCAGGAACCGGAACTGTCATCACAAAAAGAAAAATGCTCGTTGCTCATGACCAGTTCACGCTCCTTTCATTATGAATTTTCTTCAGTATTATTTATCATGTGTTGGGCTGTCACCACAAGCCGTTGGAACATTTCCTGCCGAACGTTGTTTTCCAAGTTTATTTCTTCCATCGCTTCATCCATGCATAACAGCCAGGCCTTCGCCCGTGTTTCCGTTATTGGAAATGGGAGATGGCGGGCGCGCAGGCGAGGATGGCCGTGTTCTTCTGTATATAAAGGCGGGCCGCCTAAAAATTGAGTCATAAATTGCTTTTGTTTACGGGCGGTTTCCGTAAGGTCGTCCGGAAAAATAGGAGCGAGATCCGGATGGGCGCCAACCTTTCCGTAAAACGTATCAATCAGCTCGGAAAGTTTCTCTTCGCCAATCTGGTCAAAGCTCGGTTTAAAAGCAGCCATAGTGAACCTCCGGAACAACGTTTTAACGCTCATGCCTGAAAAGACAGAGCAATTGGGCAAAACGTAATTATTGTATTTTCAATTTTTATTCTAGCAATGAGACATGTTAACCGCAAATATTTTGAACGAAAAGGGGAACGGGGCAAAAAAACAACCCCGGTGTGGAGTTGTTTTAAAGCAAATTATACAAGGTCCTGATAGTTGGCGAGTACGTTTGGTACGTATTTCTGTGTTTCTTTGAAGGGCGGAATGCCGTCATACTTATCAACGTTGCCCGGGCCGGCGTTATAAGCGGCAAGGGCAAGCGTTTTGTTGCCATTGTACTTATTGAGCATATCTCTTAAGTAGCGTATGCCGCCGTCAAGATTCTGTTCAGGGTCCATTGGATCATTTACCTTCAGCATGGAAGCTGTTCCGGGCATCAGCTGCATCAGCCCCATAGCTCCAGCATGGCTTTTAGCGTCTGGATCAAAGCCGGATTCCTGCTTGACCAGTGCACGTACAAGCTTGCTGTCTACGCCGTATTTTTCTGACAAACGTTCAATCGTCTGAACAATGCCGGAGCTTGAATTTGAACTCTGCTTGGAAGAAGAAGTACGTTCAGAAGCAGGTTCGGCATTCTGTTTCACTTCTTTATTGGAAGGCTCGTTTGGAACAGCGGAGGAATCATCGCCTAAATGACGAAAATAACTGCCGGCGCTCGCCGGGTTTAAAAATAGCGAGGAAGATACCGGGCTGAAACCACTGCCGGTCTGCTCAGCCATGATAGCCTGCGTTGACTTTAGGGAATCGTATAAAAAGGAGCCAAAGCGTCCCGCAGCAAACGCAGGCTGCGAGGACGTGGCCTGCTGGCTGTTTCCAACTGCTGAGCCCGTGGAAGACGGAAAAAGAGAGGAAGAAATCGTCAAAAAACTCACCCCACTAATAAAATTCAGATAAGAAAAATATACCAGTATTTCAAATGAAGAACAATGTGCGTATGTTACTGTTCTTCATTTTGCTCCCGGTTTCGTTGAAACAGGCGTTCAATTTTATTTGGAGTATTACGAAGAGGAAAGTGGTGCTGCTCTGAAAGCTCATTCATCCAGGAAGAAACATCTTTTTCACTCGGTCCCTCTATTTCAAGTTCATAATCTGTGACTCCCAAATAGTGACTTCGATCAAAAAAGATTTCTCCTGTGCGAAAGGGCTGGGAAGCCCGGTAGGTGGTCAACGTCCCTATATTTTCGACACGCTCGGCACCGATCAGTGACCGAAGGCGCTCGGAAACTTCACCGGCAGGCAGTGTCCCGCCCGAAATAGCCTCACGGGCGTTCTGAGCGCTGACAGACTGATTCCATTCGGTAAGCCCTTCCGGGGCAGGTTCTTTTAAGGTCAAGGTGAAAGTGCCGGCGCGTTCCCGAATGCGCAGAGCGGATTTACGGGAACGCAGAGCAAAGCTTTTTGTGTCAAAATATGTATTTTGCTGCGAAGAAAAATCGCTTTCGTGGATTGCGAAGCCGGTCACCAAAGAGGAAAATTCTTTTTCCGTCAGAAGATTCTTCGCTTCAATTTCCTGTTCTTTCGCCATAATGAATCGTCCTTTCTGCTACCGGATTACTGGAAAAACGCTATGCATTATCTTATCATATGGTTTGAGCTCTGTCTGTGTACATAAGTTATGATAAAATTAAGTACAGATATGGGATGTATACTTGCCATTTTTGGAGGAGTTGTGACATGCAGCATATATTGACTGTAAATCATTACGAAGAAGACAATGAAACATTAATAATGTATCCGGTGGAAGAATGGCCGGAAAAAGAATGGGGAAAATTAAGCGATGGCGGCCAGATGCTTGCAGACTCCGATGCGTTGACGCTTGTTTATGTGCTTGATATGGAAGACGAATTTGTGCAGCTGCGTATTCCAAAAAGAGTATGGCCGCTTTTGAAATCGGCTTATGAAAGCGAGAAGCATGTTTACGTAAAAAGCGGAAGCAAGCTCCATTTAGAAAACTTCCATGAAGAAATTGAGTATTTAATGGATAATGTGCCTGGAAACGGGAATTATGGTACTGAAATGGTATCTGCATTTGAAGAAGCTTTCAACGTATAACCTCATAATAATGTAAATGAGTGGTGGTAAACCATGAGCAACTGGCAGACATTTCTTTCGCCTTATATGCAGGCAGTAGAAGAAATGAAAGTGAAATTAAAAGGGTTAAGAGAGCAGTACCAAACATCTTCACAGCATACACCAATCGAATTCGTTACCGGGAGGGTCAAGCCTGTAACCAGCATTCTCGATAAAGCCCAGCGTAAGGATATCCCGCTCGACGAAATTGATACAAAAATGCAGGACATTGCCGGTATTCGTATCGTCTGCCAATTTGTCAGCGATATTGATACCATTGTGGAGCTGATGCGGACAAGACAGGATTTTGAAATTTTAGAGGAAAGAGATTACATCAAAGAAAAGAAAGATAGTGGGTACCGGTCGTTTCATATGGTCGTTTCTTATCCCGTGCATACGATCGATGGGCGCAAAGACGTACTCACAGAAATCCAAGTACGAACAATGGCGATGAATTTCTGGGCAACTATAGAGCATTCTTTAAATTATAAATATAGCGGCGAAATTCCGGAGGATATTAAGCACCGGCTGCAGCGAGCTGCTGAAGCCGCGTTTCAGCTCGATGAAGAAATGTCTAAAATTAAAGGCGAGGTACGGGAAGCCCAGCGTATCTATATGCAAAACAGGGAAAGTGAGGGTCCAAATACATGAGCATCCCGTCCACTGATGAAAACATGCGATATAATGTCACGTCCCGTGGAGATGATACCTCCAATGAAATTAGGGACAAAGTGCTTTCCTACCTGAACGAATTTGGGCTGATTCATGACGAAGTCCACCCGGACATTGTCATTACTGTCGGCGGGGACGGCACGCTGCTCCAGGCGTTTCACCATTACTATGAATCGCTTGAAGATGTTTGCTTTGTAGGTATACATACCGGGCATCTTGGTTTTTATGCAGACTGGCAGCCGGAAGAAGTGGAGAAGCTGGTGATCCATCTCGCGAAAACGCCATTTCAGGTAGTGGAATATCCGCTGCTTGAAGTGATTGTCCGCTACAATGAACATACGAGGTTCGAACGGTACTTGGCTCTAAATGAGTGTATGGTAAAAACGCTTGAAGGTTCTCTCGTATGCAACGTCGACATTAAAGGCGAGCATTTTGAAACGTTTCGCGGAGACGGTCTGTGTATTTCTACTCCTTCCGGAAGCACGGCATACAATAAATCACTGGGTGGAGCGATTTTGCACCCCTCCTTATCAAGTATTCAAATAGCCGAAATGGCAAGCATCAATAACCGGGTCTACCGGACGATTGGCTCGCCGTTAATTCTGCCGCAGCACCATACCTGTCTTCTGCGCCCGGTGAACGATGTGGATATGCAGATCACCATCGACCATATTACTCTCGTCGATCAGGGCATCGAGTCCATTCAGTACCGGGTGGCGGAGGAAAAAGTCCGATTCGCCCGTTTCCGCCCGTTTCCTTTCTGGAAGCGCGTGAAGGAATCGTTTATCGGGGAGTAAAAGGATGCGGACGATTACATGGAGTGTTCCTGCCGATGCGGAAGGCTGTACAGTGAAAAAGTTTTTGAGCCAATACAAAGATGTCTCGAGGCGTGTGTGGAAAAAAATAGATAATCCCTATCTGCAGCTCAATGGAGAAGCAGGACGTGGAAACGACTATTTGAGTGCCGGGGACCTACTGCAGATAAAGATTCCACCCGGGAATATACCGCCGCATTTTAAAGAGTCCCTGGAGCCCATGGATGTGCTGTATGAGGACGAAGACGTGATAGTAGTCAATAAACCGCCGGGGCTGCCGACACTTCCAGGAAGAGCAGAGGGGGAGGAATCACTGGCTGGAAGACTTGCCGGTTATCTGCGAAATAAAGGCATGCAGTCTGCTGTTCATCCGGTGTCCAGGCTGGACCGCGGTACAAGTGGCATTGTACCGTTCGCCCTGCATGCATATGCCCACTCCCGCATGGAAAAGCATATGGATACGGGGTCTAAAGAATATATTGGGGTGGTCGAGGGAGAATGGCCGGAGGAGCTTACAAGTATAAATCTTCCACTCCGCCCGAGCACGATGAGCCTGATTGAACAAGTGGCAGCTCCCGATGGAAAAAGAGCCGTAACCTCCGCAGCGGTTCTCGAATTACTGCCTGAGCATACTGTTTTAAAGCTTGGGCTGCAAACCGGCCGGACACATCAAATCCGGGTGCATACTTCTGCGTCGGGATTCCCGCTTGCGGGAGATACACTGTACGGAAATAAAGACGGGTACATGAAAAGACAGGCGCTGCACGCCTGCCGTTTGGAATTTTTTCATCCGGTCCAGGAAAGAATGATTACCATTACAGCTCCTCTGCCTGAAGATATGAGTGATTTTCTGGCCTATCAGCGGTTAAAGGTGTTTAAGTGATCCGGCTGGAGTGGCAGGGTGGAGGGCACTTCTACGAATTCATGCTCCGGATACCGGTAGGCGGTAAGCTTGTTACCAAATGAACAGCCGGTATCAATGTTTAACGTCCGGCCAACGAGTCTTGCTTCCCATACGGGAGTATGCCCATAAATGATGAATGGCCTGCCGCTGTAAGAAGGAGCCCAATCTATACGCTCTGGCTCGCGCCGGCCATTTAGTTTCGTCGGTCCATACAAAACGACATTCCGGGTTCTTCGATCTGTCCGGCCGATCAGCTCCTTTTGCATGCCTCCATGGGAAGCAAGAACGTTTCTATCGTCGAACAGCTGATACAGCGGTGCTTGTTCAAATAAGTCCATAAACTTCTGCTTAACCTTTTGCTGCTCGTCCGGGGGGAGTGCTTTCCATTCCTGGATGGTTTGCTCGAGGCCATGACCAACCTGAACTGGGCGGCCTAAAAACCAGCGGTACAGTTTGTCACAGTGGTTTCCGGGCAGATACAGGGCATTTCCGTTTTTTACCATGAGGTCCGTCACGCGGATAACCTCTATAGAATTCGGCCCGCGATCAGTAATATCGCCAACGATTACGAGCTGGCGTCCATTGGGATGCGTATAATTTTGACGATGCTCATAGCCGAGCGCAGAAAGCATCACTTTCATCTCTTGTGCACAGCCATGGATGTCGCTGATAAAGTCAAGATGCCTGGACATACAGTCAAAGCCCTCCTTCCCGAAGAAATATAAAGGCTGTTGGACAGCCCGGCTGTTCAATGATATAAAGGTAAAGAAATTATTTGATGCTGGTATAATCATATCTAAAGGAGAGACAAAGATGCAATTATCACTTGAAGGAAAGACGTTTGTCGTAATGGGCGTTGCCAATAAAAGAAGCATAGCGTGGGGAGCAGCTGAAAGCTTGGCAGAAGCAGGGGCTGATTTAGTATTTACATACGGGCAGCAGCGTACCGAAAAAAGCGTCAGAAAATTGGCGGATTCGCTGGAACAGAAAGAACCGCTCGTTGTGCAGTGTGATGTCACCAATGACGAGCAGATCCGGGAATGCTTTGCGAAAATTAAAGAAGAAGCGGGAACCATTCATGGTGTCGTTCATTCCCTTGCCTATGCGAAAAGAGAAGAGCTCGAAGGGGAATATTTAAATGCTACACGCGAAGGTTTTCTGCTCGCCCAGGAAATCAGCGCGTACTCCTTTACGGCTGTAGCGAAGGCTGTAAAGGAGTTCGATTTGATGACAGAGGGCGGTTCTTTTGTAACGATGAGCTACCTTGGGGCAGAGCGGATCGTAAAAAATTATAACGTTATGGGCGTAGCGAAGGCGTCTTTGGAGGCGAGCACCCGTTATTTGGCAAATGATCTGGGCGCAGATGACATTAGAGTCAATGCCATCTCAGCCGGTCCGATTCGTACGCTGGCAGCTAAAGGCGTCTCTGGCTTTAACGATACTATCAAGGCTATGGAGGAGCACGCTCCGCTGCGGCGTACGGTTACTCAAAAAGAAGTCGGGGACACCACGGCCTTTCTGATGAGTGGAATGTCGAGTGGGATCACAGGTGAAGTTATCCACGTTGACGGGGGCTATCACGCATACGGTATGTAAATCAGAGCTGCAGGAACATGGTGGTAAAAGATGAAAGTAATCAAAGGGTTAAACAATAACGTTGTTATTGCAGAACATGAGGACTACGGAGAAGTTATTCTAACCGGGCGGGGGATCGGTTTTTCTAAACGCCCGGGGGACCTCATTGATGCTAATGCGCCGGAAAAGTTTTTCATACTGAGAAATGAAAACGAACAGACACAGTACCGACAGTTAATCGAACATGTCGACGAGACCTTTATCGCATGTATGACAGAAATTCTGCAGGTGCTTGAAGCCGAGTGGGCGGAAACGTTCGAAGAACACATTCATGTAGCGTTAACGGACCATCTCAGCTTTGCACTTGAGAGAACAAGAAAAGGTCTCACAATCAGCAATCCATTTTTAAAAGAAACGCAGCTTGCTTATGAAAAAGAATATCGTGCGGCTGGATGGATCATTGACGAAATTGAACAGTGGACAGGAGTGCGGCTTCCGGAAGAAGAAAAAGGGTTTATTGCTCTGCACCTGCACGGGGCAGTGACGAGAACACCGCTTGACCAGGTGAGCGCTTATACGCGCCTGGTTAAGGATATGACGGTAATGGTAGAGCGGGCTCTTGACATTCAGCTGTCTCCGGAGGATTTAGATCACCGCCGGCTTTTCCGGCATCTGCAGCAGGCTGTCGCAAGGGTAAGGAATGGTGAGTTTGAAGAGGTGTCTGAACCATTAAAAAAAATGTTGCAGGCCGAGTACCCCTTCTGCTATAATTTGTCCTGGAAGCTCATACGAACGATGCAGCGTGCTTTGCAGACGACGATACCAGAAGGCGAAGCCGTTTATTTAACCATTCATCTGCAAAGGCTTTCATCGAAACGAAAATATTGATCTAGTGTTCCGTGTTACTGGTAAAGCAGGCATGAGAGAATGCTGATCGCGTTTAAACCAAAGGGAGAAGCAGCTTCTTGTCTCTTTGGGACCGCGCGATTAGTGTATCTCTCATGCCTTTTTTTATGCGCTGGGGTCTGGGGTCAATTACGAGCCTTCCAAAAAAACAGTTAGGAGAGATACATATGTGGAAACAATCATTTGGTGTACTTCAACGTATCGGGCGCGCCCTGATGCTTCCGGTGGCCCTTCTTCCAGCAGCCGGCCTGCTTCTTGCTATCGGTACTGCCATGCAGGAAGATCAGATGATCGAACTGCTGCCATTTCTGACTTCTGCACCGGCAGAATTAATCGCCGAGCTGATGTCGGAAGCCGGCGGGGTAGTATTTGATAATTTAGCGGTGTTATTTGCGGTCGGTGTAGCACTCGGCCTGGCAGGAGACGGAGTTGCAGCTCTTGCTGCTCTGATCGGCTTTATGATTATAAACGTTACGATGAGCGTATTATTAAGTGTAAATACAGATATGCTCGAAGAGCCGGGTTACGCGTCAGTATTAGGTATCCCTACACTTCAGACAGGGGTGTTTGGAGGGATTATCGCCGGTATATTAGGAGCAATGATGTACCAGCGCTTTTATAATATTAATCTGCCAACCTACTTAGGATTTTTCGCAGGAAAAAGGTTTGTGCCTATTGCTACGGCTGTCGGCGGTCTGGTTATCGGTGCTGCTTTGACACTCGTCTGGCCGCCGATCCAAAGCGGATTGAATTCCCTGTCTCTATATGTGACAGAATCAAATCAAACACTTTCCGCATTTATTTTCGGTGTGCTGGAGCGTTCTCTCGTACCATTTGGCTTGCACCACATTTTCTATTCACCGTTCTGGTTCGAATTTGGGAGCTATGTGAACGATGCGGGAGAAACGGTCCAAGGCGACCAGCGGATTTTCTTTGAACAAATGAAAGACGGGGTGCCGTTTACTGCCGGAACTTTCATGACTGGGAAATTCCCGTTCATGATGTTTGGTCTTCCAGCTGCGGCGCTTGCAATTTACCACTGTGCCCGTCCGGAAAATAAAAAGATGGTTGCAGGTATTATGGGTTCAGCGGCATTAACGTCATTTCTGACAGGTATTACTGAGCCGCTTGAATTCAGCTTCTTGTTTGTAGCGCCACTTTTGTTTGCGATTCACGCGATTTTTGCCGGATTTTCCTTTATGATCATGCAGCTGCTTGATGTCAAGATTGGGATGACCTTCTCCGGAGGGGTTATTGACTTTCTGCTCTTTGGGATTGTACCAAACCGCACAGAATGGTGGCTCGTTATTCCGGTTGGACTATGCTTTGCATTAATTTATTACTTCGGCTTCCGATTTGCGATTCTAAAATTCAACCTGATGACTCCAGGACGCGAAGCTGCCACAGAAGGTGCCGCTGGAATGTCTGGTTCAGCTTCTGACGATGAACTGCCAAGAGAAATCATCGCCGCATTTGGGGGCCAGGAGAACTTAAAACATTTGGATGCCTGCATCACAAGGCTCCGGATTACCGTCAATGAAAAAGATAAAGTGAATAAAGACCAGCTCAAAGCCCTCGGCGCTTCCGGCGTGATGGAAGTCGGCAACAACATCCAGGCCATTTTTGGTCCAACATCAGATGCAATTAAGTCCCAGATGCAGGACGTTATTGCAGGGAAAACGCCTGAACCGATAGCAGAAAAAGAAACAGCGGCTACAGCAATGGCTACTGCTTCTGCTGAAGATATCCAGACCATGTCCATTGCAAGCCCAGCCGCCGGACAGCTGATCCGTATCGATGAAGTGGAGGATGAAGTGTTTTCCGGAAAAATGATGGGGGATGGATTTGCCATTGTGCCGGAAGAAGGTACCTTCCATGCTCCTGCCAACGGCACTATTACTACTGTATTCCCCACAAAACACGCTGTAGGCATGCAGACGGATGAAGGCACAGAGATTCTCATTCATATCGGTCTGGACACAGTTAATATGAAAGGGGAAGGCTTCGAGGTCTATGTCGCAGAAAATGATAAAGTAAAGCAGGGAGATATACTTGTGAAAGCTGACCTTGAGAAAATCCGCCAGGAAGCAGCTTCTATAACGACACCGGTAGTGTTCACCAATCTGGATAAAGAATATACTGTCAGCGTAGAAAGCGGAAAAACGGTCCGGGCGGAGGAAGACGGTATTATTACGATTAAATAATGGCCTGAAATGCTTAATATATGGAAAATAGGGTAAAGAATACTAGTGATCATTTTTTCAGCAATCCATGCTTATAAACAGTGGAGGAGGCTCTGAACATGACACTTGTAGTCCCATATATTAATGCCTCAGCCGTTCATTATGCCAACCGTCAGCAACCGCCGGCAAAACCGGGAATGCACCGCGTTCAGCGGGTACAGCCGGTAGAACCGAAACGGTATTCGAGTGAGCAGCAGGAAGCGTATCGTTCGCTTGAAAAAAGGCATGAGCGTATTTTAAAAGAAGAAAATAAAAAAGGGCGGCGCATTCATACGCTTGCCTGAGAGAGCTGCCGTCCGGCAGTTCTCTTTTTATTACGAAAAAGGAGGGAAAGTAATTGAAACAGGCGAAATCAGTGGGCACGTGCGAGCTGTGCGGAAGAGAAGATGTCGAACGCACAGTGCACCATCTGGTCCCAAAAGACGAAGGAGGAACGCATGGTACAACTGCCTGGCTGTGCAAAGCCTGTCACCGCCAGGTACATGCTTTATATAGTAATAAAGAGCTGGCCGTAAGACTGAACACGATCGAACAGCTGAGGGGGGATGAAAAGATTTGGCGTTTTATTAAGTGGATACGAAAGCAGCGGGGAGAAAAAAGGGTAAAGGTACGAAGGTCGAAGACGAAAAAAAGGTGAGCATCTCTGCTCACCAGCTAATTGACTTTTTCATTTCGACATGGGGGATGCCGGCATCCATAAATTCTCCGGACGTCACTTCGTATCCGAGGGATTGATAAAAACCGGAAGCATATTTTTGTGCGTTGAGCTTCATAACGGGCTTTTCCATTTCCATTGCTTTATATTCCATGGCCTGCATAAGGAGACGGCCGCTTCCGGTCCCACGGAAGGAGGAATAAATACATACACGTTCCGCTTTAGCGTAGTCCTCTTCAAACCGAAGCCGCGATGCTCCGATTGCTTTCTCGCCGTCATATACAACAAAGTGGACGGCTTCTTCTTCAAATTCATCAATTTCTTCTTCCTCGGGCACATTCTGTTCCTCGACGAAAACGTCAAAACGTACCCGGAATGCGTCCTCAAGCTGCTGTCTGTTACTGACTTCATAAACTTCAATCATTCAAAGCAGTCCTTTCTCAATCTAATTCGATGTCAAACATGTAAGCAAGCGAATGAAGTACGTCCTGTTCCCATACTTTCCACAAATGGCCGCCCTCGAGCTCTTTATAATAATAGTTGGAGGCTTTGGAGGAAAGATAATCATACAACTCCCGATTTGGCTTCAGAAAATCTTCGACCGTACCGGCAGTCGTGTCTACTTCCTGCTCCTCAGTGCCAATAGTATGGTACATTGTAAACGTAGGCCACTTTTCTGAATTTTTCAGGGCGCTGAACACCGTTTCGTTTACAAGCGGGGAATGCATTACAATCCGCTGAAAAATGTTAGGATAACGCAAAGCAGCCATTAAGGATACCGTCCCTCCGAGGGAATCACCAAGCAGCGTCCGTGCTTCGGGCGAAGGCTCTGTGTGATATTCTTTTTCCATAAATGGAAGGAGTTCTGATGCCATAAATTGAAGATAATTATTATGGCCGTCTTCATCAGGGTGGTACCAGTTTCTGCGCTGGCGTACAGAGGGATAGGGGACACCTGCGATTACTATGTCGGGAGCTCCTTCCTCCATAGCCCGTTCGGCGTAGCGTACTAGATGGCCAAGCCGGAAGTAATCCTTGCCGTCCTGGGCGATGATTAAATGATATGTAGACATAGGAGTGAATCCATCCGGGGTGTATATGCGTAAATCAAATGAGTGATCCAATATTTCGCTGTGAAATGTGATATCCTGCTGGGTACCGTCCATGACGTTTCACAATCCTTTCATAGGGAAATAATATTAGTGGAGTTTCTTATTGTTGCAATAGCTATTGTAACATAATTTTAAGGGCTTTTTATGTATTCCGGATTGCACTCGATAAAGGAGGCAGCAATATGACTAAAGAAAGAGTATCAAGCGAAAAAGTAGAAAAAGCAGCAAGAGACATGCTCGAGGAGCGCGGCGTCACCCTGCAAGACATTGCCGACATCGTATATAATATGCAAGCAAAATATGCGCCCAACCTGACGATGGATGACTGTTTGGAAAGCGTGGATGCTGTATTGTATAAAAGGGAAATTCAGCATGCTATATTAGTGGGCGTAGAAATCGATAAACTGGCTGAAAATAATCAGCTGTCTGAGCCATTGCAATCCCTGGTTGATACGGACGAAGGACTTTTTGGCATTGATGAAACAGTAGCACTTGGTTCAGTATTTGGCTTTGGCAGTATAGCCGTCACCACATTTGGATATTTGGACAAAGCAAAAGACGGTATTATTAACGAACTGGACACAAGCGAAGACAAAGTGCATACCTTTTTGGATGATCTGGTGGCAAGCATTGCTTCGAGTGCTTCTGCGCGTCTTGCCCACCGGATGCGTGATAAGGAAGAAGAACGAACAAGCAGGCAGATCAAGCACCGGGAAGATGAAGAACTGATCGGCTGAAAATAAAATGATTAACCCCGCAGTTATTTGGCTGTGGGGTTTTTGTGCGAATGATTGTTATACTTAACAAATAAAGCAATTGAGAGTACAATATGTAGAGAAAAAACAAATTTAAATATATGATAAAGGAGTAGAAATTCTAGTGCAGGAAACCAAACCACGTTGGATATACTGGAAAAAAACGTTTCACTCAAAGTTTCAGGCCGGCTGTCTCAAAGCAAAGCTGGAAGAAAACTGGCACAATGGATATGAACTGGGTCCGCTCGTCGAAATAAGAAAGCTGCGCTCCAATAAATATGTAGTGCGATATACGTACGATGAAGCTTGACATTTACACATACAGCTTTGTAACAAACAAATTGAATAGAAAAATGTAAGAGCCGTTCTATGTCCATAGGCATACAGCGGCTCTTAGTTATGATGAGCTATTCGGTACTCTCTTTCCATCCTTGTTCAAACAGCATTTTTCCCGGCCAGGTGTAGGCCATCAAGCCGCCATCAGCTAAAATAGTTTCACCGGTAACAAAAGAGCTGTCATCCGAGGCAAGAAAAAGGGCTACTGTAGCCATTTCCCGGGGATCTCCAAGCCGCCCCATCGGTGTCACCCATTTTTGTGCCTCGCGGAACTGCCGGCCGCTTTCTTGCTCCTGGCTCCCGGCAAGATCATCAATCAACGGAGTTTCAATAGTCCCTGGGGCGAGGGCGTTCGCCCTGATTTTATTCCGGCCGTAATCAATTGCCATCGCCTTTGTCATATTTGTGATACCGCCTTTAGCCGCGTTATAGCCTGAACGGTCCAGGTCAGCAGCGAGACCGGACATAGAAGAGACGTTGATAATAGCACCGCCCTCTTCAAGCATTAACGGTATTATATATTTGCTCACTAAAAAGGTTCCCCGCAAATCGACACTCATAATCTGGTCGAATAATTCAACCGGGTATTCATGAAGCTTGCCGCCCTCCTGATCAACACCAGCGTTGTTAAATAAAATATCGATAGTGCCGTAATTGCTTTTCATGTGCTCTGCAAACTCTTGCACACTTGACTCGCTTGAAACGTCAAGCTTAACAGAAGCAGCTTGGCCATTATTATTATTGATGGAGGAGACAGTATCAAGCAAATCGTTTTCATTCACATCAGCGCAAACAACTTCTGCTCCTTCTTCGGCAAACACCGCAGCTGTAGCCTTTCCAATTCCGTTCGCAGCACCAGTTATAATAGCTGTTTTTCCGTTTAGTTTTCCCATAGTTATTTCTCCTTTCAACCATAGCAGATGTCAGCCTGATACCAATACCTGTTCCTATCTCTTTGTAAACATTTGTAAACGTATGCATGCAAATATTTTATATATTTGCATCAAATGAAGAACGGCGGCATAATTTTAGGAAGAATATAAAATCGTTAGAAAGCAGAAAAGAGGAAGACTGATGAAACGTATTACCGTAGTTGGCGGGGGGATTACAGGGCTTACTATTCTGTATTACCTGCAGAAATGGAAACTGGCAAGCAGCAGCAATATTGAATTGACCCTTGTAGAAAAAGAAAATAAAGCAGGCGGAAAAATACGAACTGTGCATCATGAAGACTTCATTATGGAGACAGGGGCTGACTCTGTCGTAGCCAGGCACGGGGCGGTGCTTCCGTTGATTGAAGAAGCAGGTCTCGAAGAAGAAATGGTTTATAACAGTACCGGAGTGTCGTACCTGTATGTAAAAGACCAGCTTTATCCGCTGCCAAGGGATGCGGTTTTCGGTATCCCGCCGGGCCCGAAATCACTCCTGAAAAGTCCGCTTCTTTCCTGGAGAGGAAAATGGCAGGCGCTTGGAGACTATGTGAAAAAGAATAAAGAATTCACGAAAGAAAGTTCGGTAGGAGAGTTTCTTGAAGCCTTTCTCGGTCGTGAACTAGTAAAAAACCAAATCGCGCCAGTATTATCCGGGGTGTATTCCGGAGATATTTATTCGCTTACCATGGCATCGACGCTGCCATACCTGGTGGACTATAAAAATGAATTTGGAAGTATTATGCGGGGGATCGCCAAGAATAAAGAAACGTTTGGTTCGGGAGGCAGCAAAAAATTTATTTCATTTCGAAATGGTTTGTCTTCACTTCCAGAAGCGCTTCTTTCAAAATTAACCGGAACAGAGGTGCTGCTGGGGCGATGTGTAAATTATATTAAGCAGGAAGAGGAAGCGTACCAGCTGCAGCTAGATAACGGAGAACGTCTGCAGGCAGATGCCGTAGTCATAGCGGCTCCTCATCAGACTGCCTCGCGTATACTGCAGGACGAAGAACTGACGGAAATGTTTAATCAGTTCCAAAGCTCTTCTCTTTTAAGCGTGTACGCTGGTTTTTCCCTGCCTCCGGACAGTCTGCCAAAAGACGGGACAGGGTTTATCGTTTCTGAAGACAGTGATCTTGAATGCAATGCGTGCACATGGAGCAACCGGAAATGGGCCCATACTTCGAAAGGGGAAAATGTGCTTGTACGATTATTCTACAAAAGCTCGAAGCCTGCCTATGAACGAATGCAGACAGGAGGAGAAGAGCAGATCAAACAGACAGCGTTGAAGGATCTAAAGAAAAGCCTTCACATTGACCAGCAGCCAACAAGCCTTGAAGTAACAAATTGGGAACAGTTGATGCCAAATTATCATATCGGGCATAAATCAGCGGTCGACCAGCTCGAAAGGATGCTGGAAGAAAAATATCCTGGGGTTTACTTGGCTGGAGCTTCGTATTACGGGGTAGGCATTGGTGCCTGTATTCAAAACGGAATAAACACCGCAGAAACCCTCTATAATAATATTTAAGAGTAAGCCTTTTCCAGTGGGAGAAGGCTTGCTTTTTTATATTATGTATCGCCCGGATACCTGGTGCGCAGGTAATCCTCCATCACCGTCTGCTGGCCGCTAACAATTGTTTCGGGAAGATCCGAAGGATTCAAAAAAGCGACCGAGGCTGATTCCTCAGGGTCAGGCTGGATAGCCCCTTCCAGCTCTTCCACAGTGTAGACGATAATAACACAGTAAAAAGGATCACCGTTTGGTGCCACCACGAATGTATCCTCCCCGGAATACACGTTAAAGAGACGGAGGCCCTGGGCGCGGAGCCCGGTTTCTTCCAAGGTTTCCCGTACTGCTGTTTCTTCGGCTGTTTCCCCAAGCTCCATTAAGCCTCCAGGAAAGCTCCAACTTCCCGGGGGACTGGTTCTTTCCTGTAATAGAATACGTCCATCGTCGTCTTCTGCAATGATGAGAGCACCTACAAGAATAACTGTTTCTTTGCCGACGAGGTGCCTTAAGTTTTCTACATATCCCACGTGAAACTCCCTCTCTGTAATATTTTCTCTACCATATCATGAAAGCAAGCGCAGGAGAAAAGCGACCTGAATATTAATACGTAAAAATATGGTATGTTAAAGTAAAACAATCAATAGTATTTATGCTGTGTCCGACTTCTGCCGTCAAAGCAAAACAAAAGCTGTATAAACTGGCAGAAAACCGGGAACAATATGTTAGAACAGAAAAAACGAAAGTGAAGTAACAGAGGGGGCGTTTCTATGTTTAAACGATTATTAATTGCAGTAGATGGTTCTGATCATTCCGCCCGTGCGGTGGAAAAAGCAATTGAGAGCATCGCGCCGGAGCTCGCAGAAGTTTATGTAGAGGTGGTATATGCCACCAGCTCCGCGCAGCCAAAACCAGGCAAGCTGAGTGAGCATGAATTATATATTCATCAGCAGAATGAAGAGGAAATCCTGCAGCCTGCGGTCGAACGGCTGAATGCAGAAGGAATAAGAACAGAAAAAATAGTGCTGCACGGGGAGCCGGCGGCAGCCATCAGTGAATATGCCAATGAATATGAATTTGATTGTGTTGTTGTTGGAAGCAGGGGACTAAATCCGCTGCAAAAAATGGTAATAGGCAGCGTCAGCAGAAAAATCGTGGAACAAATACGACACCCAGTGCTTGTTGTAAAATAATGGCGAAATATTAGATGTAAGGTGACTTCTGCATAAAGCTACAAGCATTTAATGCGGGTCTTGATTGTTTGCAAGGTTATGCTTCATTGTTCTTAAAGGTACTTATGCCTTAAACAATATGAATAATATGCTGCACTGCTTGCGAAAAATCCGCAGGTGCAGGACTCGATAGCTGCTATTGAAATCAGCAGCTATTTTTGGATAGGGAAAATTCTTTTCAAGGTGTACGTTTGTCCATTACAAACAGGCACTGGAGTGGTAAAATGGTTTCCGTGCTGAATAATTTTTTACATAGGAGTTTTATACATGGCAGAACAAGAAGAAAAGTTAGAAAGAGCCGTAGGGGCCAAATCTATCGAAACGTTGGACTTCAGGATCGGGGCTTTCGGTGCTGCAGTGCCGTTATTGTTTTTTGTTGTCTGGGCAATCACTACCAGCGTCCTTCAGTTGTCCTCTGAAATTGGACTGGTCCTTGGAGCGGTCATTGGTTTGACCCTGGGAATGCTGTTTTGTAAAAGCCGGTGGGCAGACTATGCCCAGGGCCTGTTTGACGGACTGGCTCAGCCTATTGGCGTAATCGCTATGGTTGCCTGGTTTTATGCAGGTATGTTCGCCCAGGTGCTGCAGGTGGGAGGTTTAGTGGAAGGGCTTGTCTGGACAGGGATAGCCACTGGAGTAACCGGCGGCCTGTTCACCGCCGTGACCTTTCTGCTTGCTGCAGTCTTTTCTACAGCAGTAGGCACCGGCTACGGTACGACTGTGGCGTTTTGTACGTTGATGTTCCCTGCTGGTGTTGCTACCGGAGCAGATCCGGTACTGCTGTTTGCTGCGATACTTGCTGGAGCAGTTTTTGGTGACAATCTTGCCCCTGTTTCAGATACTACGATCGTTTCAGCGACGACGCAGAATGCGGATGTGCCGGGGGTAGTGCGCAGCAGGTTCAAATACGCCATTGCAGCAGCTATCCCAAGTGCAGTGTTATTTGCAGTTTTTGGCGGTGGGGGCGGCAGTGCTGTTCCTGGCGTTTCAACGGCAAATGCAGTGGAAGACGTTTCGCCGGGCGGGTTGATTATGCTTTTGCCGTTTCTGCTCGTTCTTTTACTGGCTTTATCCGGCCAGCATTTAATCACCTCGTTAACGTGGGGAATTGTATCAGCCATTCCATTAGTGGTTATTTCCGGCCTTGGCTCATTTTCAGATATTATTCGCTTTAATCCTGAAGCAGATGCTGTGGTCGAAGGAGCGTTGGTCGATGGAATTACCGGCTATGTAAATATGGCTATCCTGATTTTATTAATTGTAGCAGCAGCCTATTTGATGAGACTTGGCGGCACGATGCAGGCTATTACGAACGGACTGGTGCGCTGGATCAAACATTCGGTGCGCCGGGCAGAGCTGTCAATGTGGGGGATTGTGGCTCTGTTGAACAGTTCTATTACCATTAACACAGCTGCAGAAATTGCAGCAGCCCCGTTCGTGCGGGACATAGGCGAAAAATATGGTATCCACCGTTATCGCCGGGCCAATCTGCTGGACGCAGTAACGTCGGCACTTGGTTATATTTTTCCATGGGGAGCGCCGGTGCTACTAGGCTGGTCGACAATTCAGACCATGCAGGAGCAGTACAGCTGGCTGCCGGTAGTAGAGCCGACCGCAGTATTTCCCTTCGTCTTTCAGGGCTGGTTTCTCGTTTTAATCATGCTGTTTGCAGCGATTACCGGGTGGGGACGTCGTTATGAAGGAAAGAACGGGGAAGAACTTCGGGAACGTCCTTCGAAATAAACGAAAAGTATGCTGCTTTGGCGGCATGCTTTTTTTATTTATGGGAGTTTTTTGAAACATCTACAGTGGTTGTTATATTATCTGCGAAAGAACAATAGCAGAGCGATAAAAATTAGTGAAAATGCCTGAAAAAAGTTTCGGATTTGTATCAGAATGACCAATGAACTTTGTCTTTGAATTCTCTAGTATAAAACGTAAGAAATTCAAAGAAGGTGAAAAAATGAAAGAACACGCAGAAGAGACGGAGAAGCCGCAGCCCCACCCTGAAAAAAGCAGCAGGTTTCATATGCCTCATGTCTATGTGATTTTATTTATGTTTACTGCTTTGGCAGCAGTCGCTACTTACATAATCCCTGCCGGTACATTTGAAGAGATCCCAGGACCCGAAGGGAGAACGACAATAGATCCGGAATCATACCAACAGATTGCTTCGGATCCAATAGGTATTGTTGATTTTATGCTTGCAGTGCCAAATGGACTGGTTGCAGCAGCAGAAGTGGTATTCTTTACTTTTGTGATTGGCGGTATGTTTATGGTGCTGCGCCGCACCGGTATAATTGAAATTGCCGTGGACCGGCTAACGCGGAAATTTTCAAACAAGAGTCTTGCGATAGTGCCGGTACTAATGTTTGTATTTGCTTTTATATGCAGTCTGATAGGTACGCAGGAGCTTAGTCTAGTGTACGTACCTGTTATTTTGCCTCTAATGGTTGCCTTAAAGTACGATTCGGTAACTGCCGCGGCTATTGCGTTAATAGCGACCACTGCAGGTTTTACAGCTGGTTTTTTAAATCCCATTAATACGGGGCTTGGGCAGCAGGTAGCTGACGTTCCGCTGTATTCAGGGCTTGGGGTTCGTATTGCTTTGTTTCTTACACTGGCTGTTATTGGAATCCTGTGGGTGCTTAAGTATGCGAAAAAAGTGAAACAGCGGCCGGAATTGAGTCTGACCTATAAGGAAGACGAAGAAAAACGATCACTGTATCTGCATACGGATGACACAAAGGCTTATATTTTTCATAAGCGTCAGAAAGTTGCTTCCATGTTTATTTTCATATTTTTTGGAATACTTATTTATGGTGTGCTTGCCCAGGGATGGTTTATGCTTGAAATGGCTGGATTGTTCATCATCATGGGTATTGTAGTGGGTATGATTGCAGGATTGACACCGTCTCAGGTATGTGATGGTTTCAACGAAGGCTTTCGGGACGTACTGGCCGGGGCGATGATTGTAGGTGTGGCAAGAGCGGTAGCCGTAGTCATGGAGGAAGGGCAAATCATGGATACCATTGTTCACGGACTGGGGACAGCGGTAAGCGGCATGCCGGTTGTACTGAGCGCTGGGGGAATGTTTGTCATTCAGTTTCTGTTCAATTTCCTAGTGCCATCAGGAAGCGGCCAGGCGCTCGTAACGATGCCAATTATGGCTCCGCTTTCGGATCTTCTCGGAGTAACCCGGCAGACCTCAGTGCTCGCTTACCAGCTGGGAGACGGTTTAGGGAATATTATTTTTCCTACATCCGGTTATTTCATGGCCACTCTTGCGCTTGCGGGCGTCCCCTGGCACAAATGGGTAAAATTTTATTTCCCCCTGCTTCTCATTTGGATGGGTATCGCAATTATCTTTTTAACAGGCGCCCAGCTGCTGCAGTGGAACGGCTGAATGTGAGCAGATTGCTTTGCATGGATCCCAGATACGATTACAATGGGATCTGCATTAGCGAAAAGAATGTTTAAAAAGGTGCAAGGAAAGAAAAAGCCTCAGACATTCTTTCGGGCTTACTCAGAAGATAATTTTGGAAAGGGTGACAAACGTCATGGCAAAAAATGTATTAATGGTTGTAACAAGCCATTCCAAAGTGAACAATGAAGCAAAAACCGGTATTTGGCTTTCTGAATTTGCGGAAGCATATATTGAATTTCAAAATAAAGGTTATAATGTAACGATCGCAAGCGTAGACGGCGGGAAGCCGCCTATCGATGAAGGCAGTGTGCAGCAGGAAACGCGCCAGGAAATTCTGGATGCAGAAAAATATCTCGAAGAGACCGTGAAGGTGGATACCGTCTCTGCTTCGGATTTTGATGCCATCTTTATTCCTGGAGGCCACGGAGCGATGTTTGACCTGCCGGAAAGCCAAAAAGTCCAGGAACTTGTCCGGGATTTTTATGAAGCGGATAAATATGTGGCTTCCGTATGCCACGGCCCGGCAGCATTGGTTAACGTTACACTCTCTAACGGGGAACCACTTGTTTCGGGTAAACGGGTGAACGCCTTTACAGATGCCGAGGAAGAAGATACCGGACTTACGGCACACATGCCTTTTCTACTTGAGAGTCGTCTTCGTGAGCTTGGAGCTGAATTCGTCACAGCACCGAATTGGACTGAGCACGTGGAATCCGACGGCTTTTTGATCACTGGACAAAACCCGCAGTCGACAGAAGCAGTGGCAAAAGAGTTTGTTCAAAAACTGGGCAGCTAAAGCTGTCTTAAAACAGTGAGCCCCGGACTTTCCAACCAGCTTGGAAAGTCTGGGGCATTTTTTACAGAAAAGACCGTGCGCATCTGCACGGTCTTCATTTGTTAAATTAATATAATTTTCCGCGAATATGGAGCATTGTACAAAGCGACATAATGGAATGAATGTAACAGTTTTGACGGAGGGCATAAGGGTCTCCAAAAAATTCAGGGAGCACGCGGTCCATCGTTTCTTTCATTTTATCAAACAAAATTTTCGTCACCTGCTCCTCGGAATAATACAACGTTTCCCGGCCCTGCAGCCATTCGGAGTAAGAGACGATCACACCGCCGGCGTTGGCGAGGATATCAGGAATAATTACAACCCCCTGTTCGGCTAAAATAGCGTCTGCTTCAGTAGTGATAGGGGAGTTGGCGCCCTCAATAAGAATGGAAGCTCTAACGTCCTGAACATTATCTTTATTAATAACTCCGCCAAGAGCGGCGAAAAACAGAGCATCTACTTCAAGAGAAAGAATATCGTCACGGTCACGGAGCTCTGCACTAATGCCAAGGTCATGAATTTCTTCCTCCGTAGTAGGAAGGTCTCCATGATGGTCATTGGCAAAGTCGAGAAGAGCCGGGATGTCGAGTCCGTCTTCATTATAAAGAGTCACATTGTGGTCGCTGACGGAAATGACCTTCGTGTCGAGGTAATCGCAATTGTATGCCTGCATCGCGGTTACTGAGCCAACATTGCCAAACCCTTGGACGGCTATAGATAATGGACGGTCGTAAAATTCAAGAGCTGTTTTAAAAAACTTGTTTTCCGATGTTTGAAATTCATCGCGCCGATTCTTTAAAAAATCATGCAGCAGGTAGCGAAGACTGAAATAAACACCTTTGCCTGTGGCTTCTCTTCTACCGAGGGAGCCGCTGTTTTTTACGCTTTTACCGGTGAAGCTGCCCCGGTACGGAATTCCGGGATTAATGTTTTTATATTCTGCCATCATCCAGTCCATTTCCCTGGCGCTTGTGCCGGCGTCCGGAGCGGGAATGTCCTTATCCGGCCCGATCACGTCGTTAAAGTACTGTACGTACTTTTTACATATAAGGTTTAATTCTTTTTTAGAAAAATCCTTCGGATTGATGCTGATACCGCCTTTACCGCCGCCGAACGGCACGTCGTGCAGGGCGTTTTTAATGGTCATCAGAGAAGCAAGAGAGGAGACCTCATCTTCATTCACGCTTTCATGAAAACGCACACCGCCTTTATAAGGCCCCATCGTGTCGTTATGCTGCACCCGGTAGGCAGGAACCCGTACTACTTCACCGTTTTGAAGGGGCACACGGAGAAATGATTTGTGTACGTGGTTGGGAGTGGAAAGGATGGAGATGAGAGAGGAAAAAGCCGTTTCACGCTCCTGACCCTCATAGTCGGGAAGAAAAGTATCATCCTGCATCAGGGCATCGAGCGATTCCTGAATGATTTTTGTCGCTTTATCTGACATATTATGTCCTCCTTAAGGTATTTGTACCTATGTAAGTAGTCTAGTAAGGAATACCACTTTTCAGTAGAATGCAAACGGGTTCCGGTAAATTAGCATCAAAAAAATACAGAGGTTGAGCGGATAAGTTGCATTTGGAAAAACGATGCGTGCATACTGATTTTTGCATACTACTTAATATATGGTGACAGCAGAAAGGAAGTTGTAATAATGACAAAGGAAGCATCTAATCAGCAGGCAGCGGCTCCGTTATTTGAACCCTTTCAGATAAAAGATCTGCATCTTGAAAACAGAACGGTAATGGCTCCGATGACAAGAGGATTCTCTCCGGGGGGCGTACCAAATGAAGATGTGATAGCCTATTATCGGCGGCGTGCTGAAAACAACGTGGGACTGATCGTAACAGAGGGCACCGGCATCAATCACCCGGCGAGCGTAGAAGACCCTGGAGTTCCGGCTTTTTACGGAGAAAGTGCATTGGCAGGATGGGAAAAGGTTGTAGACGCAGTGCATGAAGCGGGGGGCAAAATCATCCCCCAGCTCTGGCATGTAGGTATGACCCGGCCGGTCGGGGCAGAACCGAATCCTGAGGCGATGCCTATTGGGCCTTCCGGTTTAGCGTTAAGCGGGGAAGCAGTGTCAAAGCCATTAACGGAAACAGAAATTCAAGAGCTAATACAGGCCTATGCGGATGCGGCAGCAGCAGCGAAGCGTATTGGCTTTGACGGCATTGAAATCCACGGGGCTCATGGTTATTTAATTGATCAGTTTTTCTGGGAAAAAACTAATAAACGCACGGATCAATACGGAGGCGATTTCGTGGAACGGACCCGGTTTGCCGTGGAGGTAATCGAAGCGTGCCGCCGTGCGGTAGGAGAGGATTTCCCTATTTTCTTCCGGTTTTCGCAATGGAAGATGTCTGATTTTGAAGCCAAGCTTGCTGCTACGGCTGATGAACTTTCCCAATTCCTGCAGCCGTTGTCTGAAGCAGGCGTGGATGTCTTTCACTGCTCTACCCGACGCTTCTGGGAACCGGAATTTGATGGTTCTTCCCTTAACCTTGCCGGCTGGACAAAGTACTTAACCGGCAAGCCGTCCGTGACAGTAGGCTCTGTAGGGCTGAACGGCGTTTTTACAAGCTTTGAAAAAGCAGAAAACGACGACATCCAACAATTAGTCGAGCGGCTGGAAAACGGTGAATTTGACCTGGTCGCTGTCGGCCGTCCGCTGTTAACGGATCCGGCGTGGGCGAAAAAGATGCAGGAAGGCAGAACGGAAGACCTCGTGCCTTTTACTAAAGATGCATTAAGTGAGTTGTATTAAATGCCATAGAACGTAAATGAATAACTCTCCGGCTGGTGCCGGGGAGTTATTTTAATAGTCAATGTGTGAATGATATCTGGGAGGGAAAAGAAGAACAAAGCTCTAGAACAGCTACAGTCAGGAGAATTAATAAATGAAAAAAGCAAGTTCCGAGCCAGAAATATCTATTTTAAACAATCCACAAAATATTGTTTCGCTAGTATGCTTATTAGTCATCCTTGCGCTTTCATTCGTGTCTTATCACATATCAGGCTGGTCGTATGTAATGCTGCTCTGGATTGGTTTTTTTCTCGGATTTTCCCTTTTCCACGCCCGCTTCGGCTTTTCGGCCGTTTACCGGCAGATTATTGAAAAAGGCAATACGGAGATGCTCCGGGCCCATATGCTGATGCTTATCCTGGTTTCCAGTTTTTCAGCTGCCATTTTTATTCTCAGCCCGGCTTTCTTCGGCACCGTGCCAATACCGGCTCTTTCCGCTGTGAGCGTGGGGTTGGTAGTTGGAGCTTTCATTTTCGGTTTTGGTATGGAAATAGGCAGTGGTCTTGCCCCCTCCTCATTTTACGAAGCAGAGGGCGGCAGAACCGCCTTAATTTGCACATTGGCCGGTTTTACAGTGGGGGCAGTGGCAGGGGCCTCCCATTTTGGCTTTTGGAACACGTCACTACCTTCATTTGAACCAGTCTCTCTGGCAGTGGATACGGGAATTGGTTACATTTGGGCCTGGGTGATTCAGATTGTTTTTCTCAGCTTAATTGCTTTTGGCTCATATGTGCATAAAAAACGAACGAGACCCCCGGCTCTTCCACCACTTCCTTCAGCTGCAAGCTGGAGCCGGATAATCTTTGGATCCTGGCCGCTGTGGGTGGGTGCTGTTATTCTGGCAGTATTAAACGCGCTCATCTTTCTCGTTCAGGGGGAACCGTGGAAGCTGACAGCCTCCTTTACTCTATGGGGCTCAAAGATAGCGACGGTTCTTGGAATGGATGTTAGCGACTGGAAATACTGGTTTGAACAGGATCAGTTTGTCGCTCTTCATCAGCCAGTAATGATGGATTCCATGAGCATCATTAATTTTGGTGTGGTCCTCGGTACCGTAGTAACCCTGGCAATGAACCGCCAGATTCGTTTCTCCAGAATTGCTCCGCGTGTGGCTTTGATTGCTCTGGTTGGCGGGGCACTGATGGGATATGGCGCCAGTATTTCATTTGGCGCCAACATTGGGGCATATTTCAGCGGTATTGCCTCGTTCAGTCTGCATGCGTGGATATGGCTTGTTATGGCCGTGCTTGGTGTTTACACTGCCTATTATTTTAGTCACCGGCTGCCGTTGTATCATTACGAAGAAGGAAAACGTACGGATGAATAAGAATAACCTCCCAGGCCAATCAAAGCCTGGGAGGTTATTGTTTTATCATTGTTTATTCACTCGGGGAAACCATTTTGGCCGGATCTACAATTAATTCAAACTCTTCCTCATTTAGCATACCGCTTTCAAGCACGGCTTCCTTCAGTGTTTGCCCATTAGCGTGGGCTGATTTAGCAATTTTAGCTGCGTTTTCGTACCCGATGTGCGGATTCAGCGCTGTGACAAGCATCAGGGAATTTCGCAGATGCGCATCGATACGTTCCTGGTTTTCTTCAATGCCGACCGCACATTTGTCGTTAAAGGAAACGAGCGCATCAGCGAGCAGGTAGCTGGACTGCAGGAAATTGTAAACAATAACCGGTTTAAACACGTTTAGTTCAAAATTGCCCTGACTGGCTGCAAAGCCGATTGTAGCATCGTTGCCCATTACCTGTGCTGCAACCATAGTCAATGCTTCGCTCTGGGTTGGATTTACCTTCCCTGGCATGATAGAGCTTCCTGGCTCGTTTGCGGGGATGGAAATTTCTCCGATTCCGCAGCGGGGGCCGCTTGCAAGCCAGCGCACATCGTTTGCAATCTTCATGGCATCAGCAGCCAGCGCTTTTAATGCCCCGTGTGCGTAAGAAATTTCGTCATGGCTGGTGAGGGCGTGAAATTTGTTTGGGGCGGAACGGAACTCCTTCCCGGTATAGGAACTGATTTCTTCAGCTACGTATTCCCCGAATCTCGGATGGGCGTTGATCCCTGTACCGACAGCAGTGCCGCCGATTGCCAGGTCCTTTACGTGATCAATGCTTTCTGTAATCATTTCAGCAGAACGCTCAAGCATCCGGTGCCAGCCACTGACCTCCTGGCCGAGAGTAAGCGGAGTGGCATCCTGGAGATGCGTGCGGCCGATTTTAATGACATCCTCAAACGCGTTCATTTTGTTCTCAAGGGTCGCACGAAGCGTTTCCACGGCAGGAAGAAGCTGATCCTCCACTTTTTGCACAGCGGCTACGTGCATCGCTGTTGGAAAAGTGTCATTTGAGCTCTGGGAACGGTTGACATCGTCGTTTGGATGCACGCTCTCAGAAGATCCTTTTTCTTCGAGCAGCTGGGAAGCGCGGCGGGCCACCACTTCGTTCATATTCATATTAGATTGAGTGCCACTTCCGGTTTGCCAGACAACGAGTGGAAAGTGGTCGTCGAGTTTTCCGGAAAGTACTTCGTCGCAGGCTTCAACGATCGCGTCGGCCTTTTCTGCTTCAAGCTTATCCAGGCGTTTGTTTGCGAGAGCCGCGGAGCGCTTTAAAATAGCGAATGCGTATACTACATCGATCGGCATAGTTTCCTGGCCGATTTTAAAGTTTTCAAGGCTGCGCTGGGTCTGGGCGCCCCAATGCTTGTCCTTCGGTACATGCATGTCTCCAAGTGTATCTTTTTCTACGCGATAGTCCATCGATAGGTCGACCTCCTACTAGTATCAATAAGGTAAATAGAGTAAGCACTCTTCCTCTAGATTAAAGAACATTTTTAAAAAAAGAAAGGCTTTTCAAAGGAGAAATACTAATTTCCTCGTCTATGCCGGCAAAGAGAACCTGATCACGAAAAAATGAATGTTGCATGGACGATCGTTTTGCTATAAATTTTACGAAAAGGAGGCAGCTGGCATGTGGTACTCAATCAAAGTCCCGGCTGGGGATAATGAAGCATGGAGCCTGCGGCTCTATGAGTATGATATTTATACATTTTATATTGATGAAGCAATACAGACAATGAAGGATGAAGACGGGTATACATACGAATTCAGCAGCGGGGAAAAAAGCAGGTTGTATGTTTACACGGAAAATGTCCCGAAAGAAGAGCTGGGCCGGATGCTTGGAGTCAACGCATGTGATATACATGTGTGGCAGCCGCCGGAATGGAAAGAGGCGTCCTATGAAAACATTGCACTCGCGGAAGGATGGGAGGTTGTGTACCCTCCGTTCCAGGAAACACAGCTGAAAAAAGAGCTTCGGCTTGATCCCCAGGGAGCATTCGGTACAGGAATTCACGAAACCACGAGAGATGCTCTCGAATGGATTGTCACTCAGGCAGAGGGAAGAAGAGCGGCAGATATCGGTGCTGGAAGCGGAATATTGTCAGTTGCCCTGGCAAAAAAAGGGGTGCAGGTAGCAGCTTATGACACAGAACCGGTAACGCGGGAGATTGAACAGCAGGCAGCATTAAACGATGTAGAAAACCGAATTGCAGTGTATGAACAGGATGTAGTTGGCACAGTCTTTCCGTACGAGGCGTATGACTTAGCCGTCATTAATATCGGGGCTGACACTACAGTACACTGGCTCGAACGAGCTGAATCTATACAAGACCTTCCTTTAACGATTGTCGTATCAGGATTGGTTGACTGGTCCGTTGAACGAGTCGAAAAAGCCTTCCAGAATAAAAATTATGAAATTGAATGGCGTAAGCAGACAAATGAGTGGCATACTATAATGTTTCAAAGGAGAGGATAACAGTGGACAAACCACATATCTTTATTGCAAGACCGATGCCGCACTGGCTAATTGAAAAGCTGGAACAGGAAGCCACGGTAGATGTATGGAATAAAAACGAAGCAGTGCCAGAAGAAGAATTAATCCGGAGGACGGAAGAAGCAGACGGGTTGTTTTGTACCGTCTCGGAAGCAGTTACGAGAAATGTAATTGAACAGGCGCCGCGGTTAAAAGTAATAGCAACGATGGCAGTGGGATATAATAACATTGATCTTGAGGCTGCAAGAGAGAATAAAATTAAAGTGGGCCATACTCCCGGCGTGCTGACAGAAACGACAGCGGATTTAACCTTTGCTTTACTGATGGCCGCAGCACGCAGGCTGCCGGAAGCAATGGATACGATCCGGAATAACGAATGGGGTTCCTGGGCACCCTTTGCATTTACAGGACAGGATATTTACGGGGCAACGCTTGGAATTATCGGCATGGGTCGTATCGGAGAAGCGGTGGCGAAACGGGCTGCTGGATTTGATATGAATATTCTTTATCATAACCGTTCGAGAAAGCGTGAGGCAGAAGATCGGGTTGGTGCAGTGTATACAGAGCTTGACGAGCTCCTTGGGCAGGCCGATTTTGTCTGCGTGCTTGCTCCGGCGACGCCAGAGACAGAAAAACTGATAGATGCGGAGGCCTTTCGCAAAATGAAAAAAACGGCGGTTTTTATCAATTCCTCGAGAGGAGCAACGGTGGATGAGCCGGCACTGATAGATGCGCTCCGGGAAGGAGAAATTTTTGGCGCCGGCCTGGACGTATTTGAGAACGAGCCTATTGGGGCAGACCATCCACTTGTCAGCCTTTCCAATGTTGTGGTGCTCCCGCATATCGGCAGTGCCAGCGAAAAAACGCGCCGGCAAATGGCAGATATAACCGCAGACCATATTTTGCAGGGACTCAAAGGGGAGCCGCTCACCCATGAAGTGCCCGAAACGTGAAAAAGCACCTCACGGGCCCATTACAGGCTCAGTGAGGTGCTTTCGTTTTGCTATTACTTGTTCCAGGTAGCTGTACCGTTCTTTTCTTCCTTCATTCGTTTACGGAAGCGAACCGTTTCCGCAGTGATAACGCCAGAGAGCCCTAAGAGGGCGATCAGGTTTGGCGCGGCCATCAGGCCGTTCATTGTGTCTGCAAGCGACCAGACAATTCCGAACTGGACCACAGCGCCAAAAAACACAGCGACAACAAAAATGACACGATAGGCAAACACAGCCTTGTACGTTTTGAAAAGGTAATAAATACACCGTTCTCCGTAATAGGACCAGCCCAGAATAGTAGAATAGGCGAAGAAAATGAGTCCTACAGAAACGATAATGCTGCCGGCCGGTCCTAAAAAGTACTCGAACGTGGCGGCAGTCAGTGGAGCGCCGTCTAACTCACTGCTTACAAAGTTCTGGCCCATCACAAGAGAAATACCGGTAATGGAACAGATAATAATTGTATCAATGAAAACCTGAGTCATAGAGACAAGCGCCTGCCGCCCGGGATAGTCAGTACGGGCTGCAGCTGCTGCAATTGGTGCGGACCCAAGGCCTGCCTCATTGGAGAAAACCCCGCGGGCCACTCCGTACTGGATAACAACCCCGACAGCCCCGCCGGCAGCAGCCTGTCCGGTGAATGCGTCGGAAACAATGGAACCGACTGCGGCAGGCACAAGATCTATGTTACCTAAAATGACAATCAGCCCGCCGACAACATAAAAGACAGCCATAACCGGCACAATAAATGAAACGACCCGGCCGATGGACTTAATGCCGCCAAGAATAACCACTCCGGTTAAAATACTGAGTATAATACCGGTAATCCAGGTAGGCACGTTCCAGTTGGAGTCCAGAACGTCTGCCACAGAGTTGGACTGGACAGTATTTCCGATCCCAAAGGCGGCAATCGCAGCAAACACGGCAAACAAAACCGCCAGCCATTTCCATCCAAGTCCTTTTTCTATGTAGTACATGGGCCCGCCGGCCATGCGCCCCCGTTCATCCTGGACACGGTATTTAACAGCGAGAATGGCTTCACCGTATTTTGTGGCCATTCCGAATAGGGCACTGATCCACATCCAGAAAACCGCCCCGGGACCGCCAATTACTACGGCTGTAGCGACCCCGGCAATATTACCCGTTCCGACCGTAGCGGCTAGTGCGGTCATCAGCGACTGAAAGTGGGAAATATCCCCATCTGATTTTTTGTCCTGTTTTGAAAAGGCGAGCTTTAATGCGTAAGGAAGAGTAGAAAATTGCAAAAATCCTAAACGAATCGTTAAAAAGATACCTGTTCCCAAAATAAGAATTAAAAATGGAGGCCCCCACACAATGCCACTGATAGTGGTAAGTAATTCCTCAACGCTGTTCATAAATCCTGACATATGTAACAACTCCCTTCCATAGTGCAACTGTACATAAGATGTTATAAAGATGTGAACAGTTTGTGAGAAAAGTTTACTATAAAAATAATAAATTTGGTACATGTTTTGTAAAAATTGTGAAAATTTCAGAAAAAGAGGAAAAATAATTTCCCCAAGAAATTTGAAATAAGAGGTTTTATGGAGAAAAGATTCGGGCATTCGTATAGGTAGACGTAATCGGATGAAGGAGGACTAGGCAATGAAAACAATAAAAGTAGATGAAGTTTTTACAGAAGATAAGGAACAGCTCCGTTATACAGACGGTGAGTTGGAAGTCCGTGATGATAACGGAGAGGACTGGGAAGTGAAGCTGTACGGAGTAGATAATCAGCGTTTCTTTACAGATGCTTTAAAAAATAATGAAAAAAAGCATTTAACGTTTGAAACCGATAAAGGCAGTATGTACGGCCTTGTATCAGTGGAAGCTCTGGATAATGCCGGAGTGGCCAATGAAGATGTAGTAACGCTTGTTGGAACAGGTCCATTAAACGGTTTTTCCTAAGAAAATATAACAATTAAAGAAATAACAACGGCCCGGGCAATTAAGCCCGGGCCGTTGTTATTAATGCAAGGAGAGAAAAGGCTCCAAAAAAATAAAGCAGGCAGCCGGATGAACGGCTGCCTGCTTTATGTAAATATTACGAACCACTGCATGGAAGTTTTACAGGGGGATAGCCCTGCTCGCCTCTGCGCACTACGGCGTAGCCGGTAACGGTGAAACCATTTTTTAACAGCAGCCGGGTGCTTAGATTGCGTGAAACTTTATCTGGAGCAATGAGAAACACTTCTTTTTTCGGAACGGTCTGCAAATGCCTTTTTAAATGCGGATACGGAAGAGCGAACGCCCCGTCCACCGGATTGCGGTCTGATTCCTGGTATTCGCGTACATCCAAAATATGGGCCCCGGTATCCTGACTTTGAGGAAGGGATGAACAAGGAACGCGGAAAACAGGCATCCAGCGTTTAAATGCCGGTATCATAACGAGAACAATAACAACTATGGTAATACTAAGCCAAAAAAGCATCTACGCCCTCCTCATTCCTTTCTTATAGCGATTCATATTGTATATTTTTCGGCAGGCAGATTCAAGAACTTTGCTTGCGCTTTTTATACTTACCCCTTCAGGAATTATGTATAACCACTTCATGCTATTAATTCTTCTCATGAAATTCAAGCATATTGGTTTCGGGGGACGTTAATTTTTGATAAGGTGAATACAGAAAGTAGGAGGTGAAGCTTCCATGGCAGAGACAGAAGAAAAAAAAGAACTGGAAGAACGAGTTTGGGCTGAACTGGAAAATGTTATTGATCCAGAGCTCGGTGTTGATATCGTAAATTTGGGGCTTGTGTATACAGTAACAATTGATGATAACAGACAGGCGAATATTGAAATGACTTTAACCGCAATGGGTTGCCCGCTTGCAGGAACGATTGTTAATGATATTAATTTCGCCTTGAATGATTTAAAGGAATACGGAGAAATCAGCGAAGTAGACGTGGACATTGTTTGGAATCCACCTTGGAGTAAAGATAAAATGTCCCGTTACGCCAAAATCGCTTTAGGTATTCCGGATTGATAACAAGAGAGAGCCGGTTGGAATAGTCCAGCCGGCTCTCTCTTGTTTATTTATTATTTTCATTTATCAGAAAAAATAAAATTTTCGGTTGAAATATATCGAAGAATGTATTATTATGTAAACATACTCAAAGGAGGCATTATTGTTTTGACAAACAGTCAACTGAACACAAATGAAATGATCGACAAAGGGATGCAGCAAGCCCACAGCATGAGCGTAGAAGAATCGGTTCGCACGATTGAAAACATCATGCAGGTCGAAGCAGCACGCCAGAAGGACTACGAAGACAATAAGATTGAAAATTTATAAGTAGTGAAAAGCGCGGCCCCATTGGGTCCGCGCTTTTTGACGCTTACAGGCTCTCCTGGCTCGTTAAAATAACCGGGCCTTCTTTTGTGATCGCAATTGTGTGCTCGTACTGGGCAGAATGACCTCCGTCCCGGGTGGTGGCGGTCCATCCATTGGATGTCATTTTGCTTTGCCAGTCTCCGGTGTTGACCATCGGCTCGATCGTAATAACGTGGCCGGGCTTTAAGCGTCCGCCTTTGCCTGGAGCACCGAAATGAGGAATCTGTGGATCCTCGTGAAGGGTAGGCCCAATGCCGTGTCCGGTGAAGTCGCGTACCACCGAAAAACCTTCGTTTTCCACGTATGTTTGAATGGCGTGGCCAATGTCACCGATGCGGTTGCCCGCTTTGGCCTGTTCAATACCTTTATATAAAGATGATTCTGTAACCTCCATCAGCCGTTCGAGTTCACTGCTTACGTCACCAACGGCATAGGTCCAGGCAGAATCCGCCAGAGCCCCGTTTAAATTCACTACCATATCAATTGTAACGAGATCACCATTTTCAAGAGGACGGGCTCTTGGAAAGCCGTGACAGATTTCATCATTTATGGAGGCACAGGTTGCGTATTTGTATCCTTGAAAGCCTTTTTGTTCAGGAGTGGCACCGCGCTCTGCCAGAAATTTTTCGACAAAATCGTCAATTTGTTTTGTGGTGACGCCTGGTTTGACCATTTTGGCGATTTCTTTATGGCAGGCGGCAAGAATCTTCCCAGCTTCGTGCATAAGCTCAATTTCTCGTTCTGTCTTCAACGTTACCATCGTCTGTCTCCTTTTATTCAGTATCAAATACCATTGTAAAACATTCATACAAGAAATGCATTGTTTGGTGATTTCCTTTATAATTGCGGAATTGCACGATAGAAATGGAGGAAAATCATGAAGCAGCAGAAATGGTATGTAAAGGTCAGGGACAAGTTTTGGTTCGTTCCAGGCTGCTACGGCATTCTTAGTTTAATTATAGTAATAGGTACTTCTATTATGGACCAGCAGCTGCTGCGGCCTGTGTACAACAATGTGCCTTCTATGCTGCTCGTAGAAAATAACACCGCTACTTCCCTGTACAGCGCGTTGGTTACTGCATTATTGACGCTGACCACTATCAGTTTTTCTTCGATTATGGTTGTTTTGACAACGTACGCTACACAGTTCACGCCAAGAGCCCTGCAGGATTTTATGAAAAGCCCGACGACACAGCATACGCTCGGGGTGTTTACATTTGGGGTATTGTTCACCCTGGTAAACATGCTGCTTTTTTCAAGCGAAGGTAATAACCAAATTTTGATGCCTATGCTGACAGTTTTTGTGGCGCTTGGCTGTCTGGCCTTTTTTATAATCTTTATTTATCACTCCACCCAGTGGCTGCAGGTCAATCATCTGATCAGCCACATACGGTCCGATGCCTCGAGGGTGATCCAGGATGCATATACATATTCTGGAGTAAACAGCTTCAGCGAATGGAACGGCAATTTCCGGAACGATGAAGAAACAATCGTTCATGCTGAACGGTCGGGATACACCAATATGGTGAAGATGCCTGAACTGATTGCCTGGGCCAGGCAGGAGGAAGCCGTCGTCGAATGCTTGTTTCAGGTAGGAGCTTATGTTCATCAGGGCGAGCCATTATTTCGCTACTGGTCAAAGCAAAGTTTATCCCCAAAAATATTAAGAGGTTTTGTATTAGTAGGAGAAGAGAGAAGCAATGTTCAGGATATTGAATTCTCCATGCAGAAAATTGTAGAGATAGCGCTGCGGGCCATTTCTCCGGCGATTAATGATCCACATACAGCAGCCAATTGTATAAACCGTATTGGGGCACTGCTCTCCGAACTCAGTCATGAACACAGAAATGATCAGTACTTTGTCGACAAGCAGGATGAACTGAGGTTGTTTATGCCTGTAAAGCCCTTTAGAGAGTATTTATACAAAAGCTTTTACCAGATCAGACTGTACGGCCGGGAAGATATCTCGGTGATGGCAGCCTGCATGGAAGCACTGACGATGCTCGTGAAAACGGGAGATTCGTCTGTGTTAAAAGAAGTGGAATCATTTTCCTTTTATATGGAGCGGGCTGTCGAAGATGAACAGCTTGCCGACTGGGACAGAGAATACTGGCACACGCGTGTACAGGAAAAGGATACAGCTCTGCATCAGGCACTTACAAAAAGTAAGCAGATAACTTGAAACAGCCGGTAACGTGTGTGTATGATATATAAATGAAGTTCAACACGAAAGGATGAAAGATCAAATGAAAGTAGCAGCTATTGTAGGAAGTATCCGTCAGGAATCCTTTAACGGAAAATTAGTGGAGTACATGCAGGACCGTTACGGCGACATCATGGATATTGATATTTTAGATATCCGCGATCTTCCGCACTATGATCAGGACGAGGAAAGCAATGCTCCGGACTATGTGCAGGAGTACAAGCGTTCTGTACGTGAAGCGGACGCCGTACTTATTGCAACTCCGGAATACAATGGTTCAATTTCCGGCGTGCTTAAAAATGCTCTGGATTGGAATTCCCGGGTCGATTACGACTTTGCCGGCAAACCAACCATGCTGGTGGGAGCTTCTCTTGGCGGCCTGGGCACCGTGAAAGCGCAGATGCATCTGCGCCAGATTTTGAGCGCTCCGGGCATGAGTGCAAAAGTACTTCCCGGAAATGAAGTGCTTATTGGAGCTGTGCATGAAAAAATGGACGAAAACGGAAACTTAACGGACCAGGGCACAATTGATTTTCTCGATAATGTCGTAGCCGAATTTGAACGCTTTTATCAGGAAACAACGACTGTAGCCAACCGGGCATAAAAAAATCCCTGCAGAAATATCTGCAGGGATTTTTTTACGCTTTTGGAGCTTCGGTCTGTTCGGTTTGCAGATCTGTTCTGCTCCATCCAATAAACAATAAAGCTGCTGCGCCAAGAACACCGGCGACCAGGTATGGAAGATGGGCTGATAATGAATTACCGATTAATCCCGACATGACCGGTGCAAAAGCAGCGCCAAGCCAGCGAAGGAAATTATATGCTCCAGAAGAAATACTGCGCTCGTAAGGCGAATGCTCCATTACATGGCTGGTAAATAAAGAATTATTCAGGCCGGAAAATAATCCTGAAAGTACGATGAACATAATCATTAATACTGAGGAGGACGCAAAAAACAATCCTAAAAGCGTTAAAATAAAAGCAGAGAGGGTGAACGGCAGTAATTTCACAGGAGTAAACCGCCTCTCAAGCCTTCTCGATAAAACAGCCGAGCCGAAGGCCAGGCATAATCCCCATCCAAAAAAGACGAGACCGATTTGAATAGAAGTTAAAGATAAAATTAAAGGGGAGTAAGCAAGCACGACAAAAAAACCATAATAATAAAACATGCCGGCAAGCGCACCCTTAATGAACGGCCCGTGTGTAAAAAGATGACGAAGCTCCTGCCATCCAGCCGTAGCTTTAGCTTTTTTAGGAGCGGGCGGATGGACGAAAAAGATAACTAAAATAAAAGCGATAAGCATTAAAAGACTTGTACCAAAAAAAGGAGCACGCCAGGATAGATCCCCGAGAAGGCCGCCTACAAGCGGACCGCCGGCGAGGCCCAGGCCAATTGCCGCCTCATACATACCTACCGCTGTTTCCACGCTCCTCGAGAGAGCGATTAACAGGGTCATAGCAGTGGCGAAAAACATAGCGTTGCCAAGCCCCCAGCCGCCGCGAAAAAGGGCCAGTTCAGTAATGCCTCCCGCCACACTGCAAAGCAGGGCGAAGGCTGTAACGATCAAAAGCCCGGCGCTCATCAGCCGTTTATCACCAAACCGGCTCGAAAGGATCCCGGCAGGAATCATCATGCAGGCCATCACTAAAATATAGGACGTAAAAAGCAGCTCCACCTGCCAGTGAGAAGCACCGATAGAAGCCGCGATGGAAGGAAGGACGGGGTCCACGACGCCGATACCCATAAAAGCTAAAAATGTGGCGAAGATCGTAATCCACCGTGCCCTGGTTTGAATATTCATAAAGCAGTCACTTCTCCTTATTGAATGAAGATAATACGTTGTCAGCTTGGTTTTTCAGATTTTCCATTTCCGTTTTAAACGTTGTCATCTGGTTGATTTTTTGGTCGAGCATATCAATCTGGGCCTGAAGGCTATCAGAAATTTGTTTCAAATCCTCGTGCTGCATCGTCGTTTCCTGTACCGACTGGTAGTGGCTATAGACTGTTTTTACCTGCTCTTTCAAATCGAGATACTGCTGCAGCTCCTGAAGAGAAAACCCAAGAACCTCCTTTGCGGTTACTACATTCTGCAGACGTTCAATATCCTGGTCATCGTACACTCTGGTTCCTTTTTCTGTACGCTCTGGTGCTGATATAAGACCAATTTGTTCATAATAACGTATTGCACGTTTCGTTAAGCCTGTGGTTTGAGCGGCTTCTTCAATTTTGTACAGCATGCATCACCCTCCTGTTAAGTTTCATGATATAACCTTAACGTTAACGTCATATTTTGTAAAGGCAAAATGGGGCTTTGACTTTCTGAAATAATGTGATACAGTGTAGACAACTTAATAGGGAATCCGCTAGGGGTGCCGGTAACGGCTGAGATAAGGACTATCCTTAATCCCTTTGAACCTGATCTGGTTAAGGCCAGCGTAGGAAAGTGGAGACGGTAGAATACGTCTATATCAGAAGCAGCAGCTTTATAATAGCGGACGTTTATTCGAAGCCACTCCACCAATGGAGTGGCTTTTTTTGCTCCATTGGTCTTTACTGCCCGTAGTGGTTCCCTCCTAATTTAAAGGAGGAAGTAACAATGAAATTTTCAGAGCTTTTATGGCAGGACACAGAGCACATTTTTGAAGCCTGCTGGGAAAATCCATTTGTGCAGGGCATCGGGAAAGGTGATGTCCCAAAAGAAGCTCTTATCCATTACGTGAAGCAGGATTTTGAATACTTAAATGCCATGATCAAGACAAAAGCAATTGGGATAACAAAATGCACGTCCAGAGAAGACATGATCATGTTTAAAGATACCATTGATTTTGTGTTAAACAGTGAAACGCACCCGCACCATAATTTATGTGCGCAGGCGGGAGTGGCTTATGAAGAATTGCAGGGCTACGCGCTTGCCCCGGCTTCCCAGCATTATGTGCTTCATATGCTGCACCATGCTGAAAAGGGCACACTTGGCGATGTGATTGCGGTAACGCTCGCCTGCCCGTGGGTGTATTTGTATGTGGGTGAAAGGCTGATGAAAGAAGTGAATCCGAACGAGGACCATCCGTTTAACGACTGGATTCGTTTCTACGGAGACCGTGAAGAGCGGGAAATGTACAAATATATTGACCGCCTTGATGAACTGGCAGAAACAGCTACAGAAGAAGAAAAGCAGCGTTGGCGGACGTTATTTATGGAAGGGTGCCAGCTCGAGTATATGTTTTTTGAGGACGCGTATCATGCAAAAGACTGGCCCTTTGCCAGAACATTAACAGACGGAAAAAAAGCTTAATGATAAACAAACGCTTAAACCTCAGGGATATCGTCGTTATCTCATTTATTTCAGCTGTTCTTGGTGTCCTTTATCTTCTTTGGGTACTGCTCGGACAAATTGTTACGGGCGTCCTCGGGCCAGTTGGGGGCGGACTGATGGCAGGCTTCTGGATCCTCGCTCCGGTAATATGCGCCTATATCATTCAAAAACCAGGAGCGGCGCTGCTGGCAGAGCTTATTGCGGCTGGCACTGAAGTTATGGCCGGGTCTGTGAGCGCGGGAGCAGTGCTCGTTCTCGGCTTCACGCAGGGGATTGCCGCAGAAATTATTTTTGCCATGTTTTTCTACCGAATCTTTCGTCTGCCGGTATTAATGCTTGCCGGAATGGCAGGGACGTCTGCTGCATTTTTAACCCAGTATATTCTTTATGGATTCAGTCAGTACGCAGGTTCTGTTGTTGTATTTATGCTGGTAACCATGCTTATAAGCGGTGCTCTTTTAGCCGGGTGGGCAGGGAAAAGCTTTACAGACGCCCTGGTAAAAACAGGCGTTCTCGACCGCTTTGCTCTTGGCCGCCAGCGTCGGGAAGGGCAGCAGAGGAACGCTGTATGATTTATGCAGAGAATGTAACCATTGCATATCCTTACGCTGAGCCTTCGGTAGAGGGTTTTTCGGCTGAAATACGTACTGGGGAAAACGTGCTGCTGCTCGGCCCGAGCGGCTCGGGTAAAAGTACGTTGGCACTGGCCCTTCAGGGAATTCTTCCGCGCTCAGTAGAGGCAGAAGTGTCTGGTGAATTGAACGTATTCGGAGAAAATCCAGCGGTGAAATGCATTACAGAGGCTGCCAGAGAGGCGGCTCTGTTGTTCCAGGATCCCGATACCCAATTCTGCATGCCGACAGTGCGGGAAGAGCTTGTATTTACGCTTGAGAACCTGCGCGTACCTGCGGAGGATATCGAAGGCCGGATGCTTGAAGCCTTGCAGTTCACAGGCATGCTTTCTTGTATTGACGCCCGTATTGACATGCTTTCCGGAGGGATGAAGCAAAAAATAGCTGTGTCCTGCATAGCTGCTGTGAATCCGGAGATCTGGATTTTGGATGAACCGCTCTCCCAGCTCGATCCGGTAAGCCGTGAAGCAGTGGCCGCACTTCTTGGCCGTATTGCAGAAGCCCCTGATAAAACATTAATTTTGATTGAGCATCAGCTAAATGAAGTGATGGAGTGGGTGAGCAGGGCGGTCGTATTGAACCGCAATGGTCAGGTGACAGCGGATGGAAGCCCCGGCCGTATATTTTACTCCCACGCTGCTGTACTCGAAGCAGAAGGAGTGTGGCTGCCTGCACCTGCAGAAGCGGGAAAAAAGTTGCTCAGAAAGACGGAGACAACCAAAGCTGCTCTTCCCGTCACTTTGCGGGAATGGGAGGTGTTTGCAGCGGATTACCCTGTTGCCGAGGTTCATGCATCTCTGCCGCAGTCGAAACAGGGGGGTGAGCCTTCTCAGAAGCCGCCTGTCCTGAAGGTGGAACGGGCGGCCTCTGCCTATAGTATGCAGACGGTTTTCGAAAACGTGTCTTTTTCCCTTTACCCTGGAGAAATGACTGCCGTCGTAGGGGCAAATGGAGCTGGGAAAAGCACACTCGCACGAGTTCTTACCGGATGGGAGCCTATTAAAAGCGGTACCGTGTATGTTAACGGACAAGATATAGCCGGTCTGAAGCCGTACGAAATTGCCAAAACCTTCGGGATTGTTTTTCAACAGCCCGAGCACCAGTTTCTAACGCCGACCGTAGAAGAAGAAATACGCTACGGAATGGAGATAGCAGGATGGTGCGAGGAAGATATTGTTCAGCAGACAAATGAACTGTTGATTCAGTTTCAGCTCGGCCATATTCGGAAAAACCATCCGTTTCGGCTCAGTCAGGGGGAAAAACGGCGTCTCTCAGTGGCAGTAATGGTGACAAACAACCAGTCCATTTTAATTTTGGATGAGCCGACGTTTGGGCTTGATAAGCGAAATGCTGATGCTTTGTTTGAAGTGCTGGAGCAGTGCCGGCAACGCGGAAAAGCGGTTCTCTGGCTGACGCATGATATGGATCTGGTTTATACAAAAGCGGCACGGGTCCTTGCGCTGGCAGAACGAACGCTTGTCTACGACGGGAGTGTAGAAGCATTTTTTGATGGCAGCATAGACTTAGGAAAAATCGGTGTCCGGCTGCCTTCGGTACAGCTTATGCGCCTAGGAGGGGGCAGCCATGCTTGAAGAGCTCCAGACCCGGGACGCTTTTTTACAGCGGGTACATCCAACGCTGAAGCTGCTCAGCCTTTTCACTGTATTTTTCTTTATGATTTTCATTTATGATATATGGCATCCACTTGCTGTGCTGGTGCTAACTATTGCTGCCATCTTCTTTCTGGGAAAAGTGCCGTTAAAGCTGCTGCTCATACTCCTGCTCCCGTTTGCACTTTTTGGTTTCAGCTTTGTATGGCTTCAGGTGGTTTTTCCTGAAGAAAGGGGTGCTACGGTTCTTTTTTATGTATTTCACATGCCGGTGGCTCTTGAAAATATCCAAACAGGTGTCTCGCTAGGCTTAAGAGCGATGGTGTTTGCTTCCTGGTCGCTTCTTTTTGTCCTCACCACCTCTCCAGTGAGTTTAGTGATGAGTTTGATACAAAAATGGCATATGCCTCCGAGTATTGGATATGGAATGATGGCAGCCTACCGTTTTCTTCCCCAGCTTCGAAAAGAACTGGTGGTAATCCGCAGAGCCCGGCAGATTAGAGGAATGGGTTCAAAGCCCAGAATGCGGGAGTGGAAAGAGGCAGGGGTGCCATTGATGGCAGGGGCTGTACGAAAAGCAGAAAGAACAGCCCTGGCGATGGAATCCAAAGGGTTTGACGGCTCGAGAAAAAGAACGAGGTATGTGCAAATGAATTATAAAAAAACGGACGTCTGGTTTACTGCCGGCTTTATACTGTTTATTACTGTCGTTTTTCTGCTGCCCCTGTCGTAGCAGGGCAGCGGAATTGATTAAAATAACCCCAGGGGCCGTGGGCCTCCGGGGTTAGTCGGGTTGCCGGTTATTTTACTAAAAACTTTTCTTCGATGCGGTCCACATAGCTTTTAATATCTTCAGCAATGTTATCCATTTCATCCACATCGACTTTCATGGTGGGAATATCACCTTTATGTCCGCGTTCACGGAATTGCCCGATCATTTCATCCACAGCTCCGGCGAAGTTTTCATACGCATGATCCCCGGAGCCAAAGATGGAAATCGAAAGGCCGGAAATATCATAGGCGAAAAGGTCTTCCAGAAAGTCTTCTGTTTCTTCAGGAATATCGCCTTCGCCCCACGTATATGTGCCCATAATGAGCAGATCATGCGGAAGGGGATCTTCGTTTGGAAGCCCATCGGCGATCATGTCCATCAGCTCTACTTCGTGCCCGCGGCTGATAAGTTCTTCTTCTGTGTCGATCGCCATATCTTCAGTGTTTCCAGTCATTGTGGAATAGAACAAAAGTATTCGCATATGTCCATTCCTTTCTTATATAGGTTCGTGCTTAAAATACATATTTAGTATACTTATTATATATGCTGCTGCCGGCTTGTGCAATCACCCCGGTAAACGTACGCAAAATATGTTAAAATATATATCGAAAATATATATTAGTATTTTTGTGAAGGGGGAGAAAAAGTGAAACAAATAGGTATTATCGGCGGCCTTGGGCCGGAATCAACGGTAGAATATTATCAATCCATTATTAAAAAATATCAGAAAAAGGAGAACAGTCTTCAGGTGCTTCCGGAATTGTACATCAACAGTATTAATATGTACAACATTTTTAAGTATATTTCGGAAGAACGAATGGATGATCTGATTGAGTATTTGGGCAATGCAGCCCGGAAGCTTGAACTGCTGGATGTCGACGGCATCATTATTGCAGCAAACACGCCGCACCTTGTATTTGAAGAGGTGCAAAAGCAGGTCGAGGTGCCGATGCTAAGCATTGTGGATGCCGCAGTGGAAGCAGCAGAAAATCAAGGCGCCGAAAATATTGGGCTGCTTGGTACAAAATTTACGATGGAGCAGAATTTTTTCAAGAAACCGTTCATAGAAAAAGGGAAAAACATCTATGTGCCAGATGAAAGCACGCAGCAGTATTTACACGAAAAAATCGTCAGCGAGCTTGAAAATGGCATCGTAAACCCTGAAACGAAAAAGGAATTTGAACGGATCACCAGGGAGATGATTGAACAACATAAACTCGATACCGTGATCCTTGGCTGCACGGAACTGCCGATGATTCTTTCTGAAAAAGATTTTTCGATTCCTTTTTTAGATACGATGCAGGTTCACGTAGACAGGATTGTAGACTTTATGTTTGAAGAAAGTAAAGCATAGGGAGGGCGGTAATGGTGATTCAACTGAAAAGAATTTATGAAGAAACAGAGGAAAAAGAAGGGCGCCGGGTATTAGTCGACGGCGTATGGCCGCGGGGAATAGCAAAGGATAAAGCCAAAGTGGATGAATGGGCCAGGGACGTTGCTCCTTCCAAGCAGCTGCGGCAATGGTTTTCCCACGACCCGGAGAAGTTTGACGAATTTAAAGAGAAGTATAAGCAGGAGCTCGAGCAAAATACCGAACAGGCTGAAGCTCTCGATCAGTTAAAGCAGACCGTACGTGAACAGAACAAACAGGTGACGCTCGTATTTGCTGCAAAGGAAGAAACATATAATCATGCCCGTGTCTTAAAAGAAATACTTGATCGTCAGCCGAAGGACTCTTAAAGAAGAAGAGGTGAAAACGATGGAGGAGTATCTGGGCCAATGCAGTGATTGCGGCAAAGAAATTTACTGCAGGGACGGGTTTTTAGAAGGGGTTCATGAGAATGGCCGGCTATACTGCTTTGAATGTGCTGAATAAATGTTCAATACTCCGTGTCCAGGTGGGTACGGAGTTATTTTGTATATAAAAGCTGATTGTGAACGTTTAATGAAGTATTTCTAAAAGTATAGATTAAAATATGTATTTATAATACACTTTTTATAGAAGTTAAAAACGTTTTCACTGGAGGAATTCGATGCTTGCACCACAAACGATTGAAACAGTAAAAGCAACAGCCCCAGCTATTCAGGCTAACGCCGCAGCTATTGGCAACCGTTTTTATGAAATGCTCTTTGAAAAAGCACCTGAGCTGCGAAACATGTTTAACCAGACGAACCAGGAAACAGGTGTCCAGCCGGAAGCTCTTGCTTATTCTGTCTACCAGGCCGGAGCGAATATTGACCGTCTGAAAGAGCTTCGTCCTACTATTGAACGCATAGCGGAAAAACACCGGGCCCTGGATGTCAGGCCGGAACATTATGGATTAGTAGGGGAAACACTGCTCGAAGCGGTGGAGGAAGTGCTTGGAGACGCAGCCACCCCGGAAATTCTGGACGCGTGGGGAGAAGCGTATCATGCGCTTGCTGATATTTTTATTCAAAAAGAAGCAGTAAAGTACGAAGAAGTGGAAGCCGCCCGGGGCGGGTGGACGGGCTACCGTCCGTTTTATGTAGCGGAAAAAGTGCCGGAGAGCGATGTCATTACTTCGTTTTACTTAAAGCCGCAGGACGGGGAGGCTATTATACCGCAGCAGCCAGGACAGTATTTAACGCTGCAGGCAGATATTGAGGGTGAGCCCTATACACATATGCGCCACTACAGTCTGTCGGATGCTCCAAATGAAAACTATTACCGGATCAGCGTGAAGCGGGAGGATCCTGAGAATGGAAATCCGGCCGGCATTGTGTCGAATTATCTGCACCGGGATGTAAACGAGGGAGATGTACTGCTGTTCGCAGCGCCGGCAGGAGAATTCGTGATAGAAACAGAGGAAATGCCAATTGTGTTAATCAGCGGGGGCGTTGGTATTACTCCGATGATGAGTATGCTGAATACACTTGTACAGGAAGATACGAAACGAAACGTGACGTTTATTCACGCTGCTGACAGCAGCAAGGTGCATGCCATGAAAGCACGTGTGGAGCAGCTCGCAGATACGTATTCAAATATTGAAGCCTACACCTGTTACTCCGCACCAACGGAGAACGACCGCACGCATAGAATGTTTGATAAAGAAGGATTTATAGACGCAGATTGGCTGGAAACTGTCCTTCCTGAAGAACAGGCAGATTTTTATTTCTGCGGCCCAATACCTTTTATGAAGGTAGTTAATGAAATTTTAAAGGACAGAGGAGTGCCGGCTGAGCGCCGTCATTATGAAGTTTTCGGTCCGGAAAGCACGATTGAATAATTAATACCTCAGAGATAAAACTGATTCAGCTGCGGCATATCTATTTGGATTCTGCCGCAGCTGTTTTAAGTTCAATTAATGAAAGGATGAAAAAAATGAAAATCCAGAGTCTTACACAATTAGCTCCTTTCAGCGGGGATCGAATGGCAAAAGAAATTGTGTTTAAAAAGAATAACTGCAAAGCTGTGGTGTTTAATTTCTCGCCCGGCCAGAGCCTCCCTCTGCATGACCATCCATTCACTCAAACGTTTGCATTAGTCGCAAGCGGCGAAGGACTCTGCTATACAGAGGATGAAAACTTTCCCATCAAAGAAGGAGACCTTATTCAATGCGGCCCTGCAGAAAAAATAGGCTTTGAAAATAATAGTTCCTCTAATTTGAGTGTGTATGTGACACTGGTGTATATCGAAGAAAATTAGCATCTGCTAAATAAAATAATGTCTGCAATAAATATCAGCAGCCTCCCTGTCAGTGATAGGTAATAGGTTAGTAAGTAAATAGCGGGATACTGAAAAACTGCTACTGAGGTTCACTGATGCTCACTGGCATACACTGGCACAGCTTATAGAGCTGGACGCCTTCTAGAGCGCTTTGTTTATTCCAGGGCCGAGTTGATACGGTTAGGGAGTAGATGAAAGGAAGGATGCTGATTTATGCAGACTTTAAACAACGAAGCCAAAACTAACCAAACGAAAATGTACAGACTGATCGATACTGATATCCATGAACGGGTAATGTATGAAGATTTATTTCCCTACTTAGAGCAGCCGTGGAGAAGGTATATTGAAGATTGCAACTGGCAGCAGGAAAAACATATGCCGTTTACCCAGCCAGCCGTAGCCGGTGTGGACCGGGCCGACGCAAAAACGCCGGACGGAAAACCGGCGGGCACAAGCCTTCCATTTATGCAGGAGCAGCTGCTTGACGCTAACAATCACGAATTTGGTATTCTAACTGGAGCGCTCGATCCCTCCCCTTCCTCCATGCACGGATGGTACGAGATGGCCACAGCTCTTGCCAGCGCCTATAATGACTGGCAGATTCACGAATGGCTGGATAAAGACAGCCGCCTGTACGGCTCCGTTCACATTGCCGCCCAGGAAGTAGCGAACGCGGTGAAAGAAATTGAACGTGTCGGCTCTCACCCGAAAATGATTCAGGTGCTTTTGCCTATTGATGATATTGCATGGGGAGATCCGTACTATCATCCGATATTTGAAGCTGCTGAACGCCATGACCTGATGATCGGCATGCATCACAATGAACCGCCGGCTCCGCTCGGGAAATGGCCGAGATACTTTATTGAATGGCATTCCCTGATCGCCACCTCCCATATGGCCCAGATTACAAGCATGATCTTCAACGGGGTATTTGAAAAATATCCAAAGCTCAAGCTGATGATGATTGAGGGCGGATTCACATACGTACCATTTCTAATGAAGAAACTTGATCAGCAGTTTAAGGATCTTCGCCATGAAGTGCCGTGGGTAACTAAGATGCCGAGTGATACTATTAAAAGCCGGATGGCGTTTACGACCCAGCCGCTTGAAGAAATGAGCAGAAAGGAATGGAATCTCTTAGTAGAGCAGATGGGAACTGATGAAATCATCTGTTTTAGTACGGACTATCCGCACTGGGATTATGACTCTCCGGACGAAGCCGTGCCCAAAGGACTTGAAGACGATGTGCTTGAGCGGATCTACGGTGAAAACGCCAGAACATTCTATCCAAAACTGCCAGCACGGGGTGACATCTGATGGCAGCCGTTATCTGCAGAGAAGAGGAATTGGAAAAGCAGGAGATGATTCCGGGGAGCGTGGATAATATCCCGGTTTTTGTCTGCCGGACGTCGGAAGGGGAAATCAGGGCATTTATCGACCGGTGCCCCCATCAGGGTGCCTGCATGTCGAAGGGAAAAATTGACGGGGCGCCTATGAGCACTGCACCCGGCGAATATTCCTTTGAACACGAAGGTGACATTGTCCGGTGCCCATGGCATGGCAGGGAATATAATCTCCGGGAAAGCGGTAGACCGCTTGCGCCGGTAAGAGGTAAACTAAAAGAGTTTTCTGCTTATATAAAAGACAGCTATGTATATGTAGAACTAAAGAGAGGCTCGTAAGCCTCTCTTTTTTATTAATATTTAGCTGGGAAATAATTAGCTGTTTAAATTACCGCCGCGGACTTCCTGCAGCTGGCGGACGGCTTCAATCTGCTCGTCGTTTAATTCAGCGTAATTGCCGGCAGCATCCAACGTCAATATAACGGACGTTCCGGTCAGGGAGTATTTATTCGTAAGATCCCCGAACTGCTTGGATTCTACTTTATAATCTGCTTCTTCGTACTGATCTTCGTTCGCAAGAGCGTAAATATCAAGCTCCGGAATCATTTCGAGCATGATGGCATCGTTGCCCATGATACTGTAGATATCATTTTGTCCCTCTACTTCGCGGACTTCAATTTCCTCATTAGGTTTACTGATAATAATATTCATCGTGACATTCATCCTTTCTGCTTCCAAATCAATAGTAGTTACCGTACAAAAACGTTCCTCTCCTGCTATAACCGTTTCCTTCTTCCCACAAACATGAAAAAAAGATAAAATCATAATGGGAATAATCAGATTCTTTAGGCGTATAAGTGGACATACACTGCTGCGGCGCATATGATGGAAAAAGATAAAATAGTGGTAAGGGAGATATGTAATTATGATTAATGCAAGTCAGCTGACACCAAATGAAACCTATAATTTAATCGAAGAAATGGAGCGCTATGATTCAGAGCGTCTGGCGTTGAAATGGCAGGATGATAAAGGCAGCCGCCGGGAGGTTACATATCATGAACTGATCCAGCAGGCCAATCAGTATGCCAACGTCCTTACCGGCCTTGGACTATCCAAAGGTGACAAAGTACTTGTCATGGTACCCCGTCTTGTAGAAGCCTATGTTACATATTACGCTTGCCTGAAAGCAGGCCTTGTGATTATTCCTTCTTCAGAGATGCTCCGGGCAGACGACATTAAGTACCGGGCGGAACATTCCGGTTCCCGCGCGATTATCTCTTATGCTCCGTACGCAGAGGAAATCGACCAGATGGAGCCTGTGCCGGAAACACTTGAGCATAAGCTGATGATTGGGGGAAGTAAAGAAGGCTGGAAAGAGATTGAAACAATGGCAGCAGAGGAGTCCCGAAGCTTTAACATTGTTCAGACTCACCGTGATGACACTGCTTTTCTTCCATACACTTCGGGGACGACGGGTAAACCAAAAGCTGTCGTGCACAGTCACGGCTGGGCTTACGCCCACCTGCGGGTAGCGGCAGATGAGTGGCTCGATATTCACGAAAACGATGTGGTCTGGGCTACCGCCGGGCCAGGCTGGCAGAAGTGGGTCTGGAGCCCGTTTTTATCTGTACTCGGCCAGGGCGCCACCGGATTTGCCTACAACGGCCGCTTTGATCCGGAGACTTACCTGCAGCTCCTTCAGGACGAAAAAGTAAATGTGCTTTGCTGCACGCCGACAGAGTGCCGGTTGATGGCTAAAATTGAAGGTCTCGAAAAGTATGATCTTTCAGCGATGCACAGCGCGGTATCAGCGGGAGAGCCCCTGAATGAGGAAGTTATCCAAGTGTTCCGGGAGAAGTTTAATCTTCCTGTGCGTGATGGTTACGGGCAGACAGAAAGCACGCTCCTTATCGGAACGTTGAAGGGCGTGCCTGAAAAAATAGGTTCGATGGGCAAACCAATGATCGAACAATTTATTGAAATAGTGAATGAAGACGGTAATCCGGCGAAGGCCAATGAAATTGGCAATATCGCTGTGCATCGTAATCTTCCATCGCTGTTTCAGGGCTATTACAAAGAGCCGGAACGTACGAGTGCTTCCTACCAGGGCGATTACTTTTTAACCGGTGACAGGGCGATGAAGGACGAAGATAATTACTACTGGTTCCAGGGGCGCAGTGATGATATTATTATCAGTTCAGGATATACAATTGGGCCGTTTGAAGTAGAGGATGCACTTACAAAACATCCTTCTGTTAAAGAATGCGCCGCTGTGGCGAGCCCGGATGATATCCGGGGTAATGTGGTGAAGGCTTTTGTTGTACCTAACGGCCAGGTGGAAAATGAAGAGGATTTGACAAAAGAACTGCAGAAGCATGTAAAGGAAATGACTGCTCCGTATAAATATCCGCGCCGCATTGAGTTTGTTGAATCACTTCCAAAAACAAGCTCTGCGAAAATACGCCGCGTAGAACTGCGCGAACAGGAACTTGCGAAGGCGAACAAAAATCAATAGATGAAAAAGCCTGAATGTACTGCCCTGAAGCGTATGCTTCAGGGCAGTTTTATATCTTCACGAAACTGGTTTCGTAAAAACGAAAAGATGATCAAAAATTAAAAATATTTTTAGGAAAGCGTTTACCTTACTGGTGATTTCAGTTAGAATAAGAACAACCTCGCTGGAGGGGCAGAATTGAAACAAAATGGAAGCAATTGTTTCAATTTAAAAATGTGTAACAGACATACGACTAAAGGGGGGCTCATTATTATATCTCTTATTACATTTATTGTTATCGTGGGAGCTATTTGGCTTTTTGCTTTCAACCGCAGCCGGTCAGTTAAAACGGACAGCGCTGAAGGATATTTTCTTGCCGGCAGAAGTTTAACAGGTATTACAATTGCCGGAACAATTATTATGACGAACTTGTCCACAGAGCAGATTGTGGGACAGAATGGCCAAAGTTATGCTTCCGGGATGGAAGTAATGGCGTGGGAAGTAACCTCTGCTATAGCAATTGTATTACTGGCACTTGTGTTTCTTCCGAAATACTTAAAATACGGTGTAGATACTGTTACTGATTTTATTGAAACCAGGTACGATAAAACAACGAAAAGAATTGCTTCTTTTCTGTTTATTTTTACTTATATGACTTCATTTTTACCTGTTGTATTGTACTCTGGTTCACTTGTATTCAATCAAATTTTTGCAGTTGATCAGCTTCTCGGCGTAGAGCCCTTAACAGCCGTAGCTTTTATCGCTGGATTAACAGGACTTATCGGCCTCCTTTATCTTTTAATGGGCGGTTTGAGGTTAAGCGCTTTCAGTGACACTGTTTATGGAATTGCTCTTTTGCTTGGCGGACTTACTATCCCGGTGCTTGGTCTGATGGCCTTAGGTGATGGAAACTTCTTCCGAGGTATGGAAACGATTCAGGCCAATACTCCTGAAAAATTAAACTCCATTGGCGCTATTGATTCTTCTTATGTGCCATGGCCGACGCTCTTTTTAGGAATGTTTTTTAATAACTTGTTTTTCTGGTGCACAAACCAGATGATCGTACAAAAAGCGCTGGCAGGGAGAAACTTAAAGGAAAGCCAGAAGGGTGCTTTATATGTAGGCTTCTTTAAAATATTCGGAGCTTTGTTTCTCGTATTCCCGGGAATTATCGCATTTAATTTGTTTGGCGGGGAGCTTAGAACTGCAGATAATGCGTATCCGCGTTTAGTTACAGAAGTACTGCCGCCGTCAGTGGAAGGCATCTTTGCAGCAGTCATTTTTGGGGCTATTTTAAGTTCATTTGTTGGTGCGTTGAATGCCACCGCTACGCTGTTTACACTGGACTTTTATAAGCCGCTCATTAAAAAGGATGCAAGTGACAGACAGGTGGCACGGGCTGGTAAACTAATTACGGTCATTGTAGCTTTAATTGCTATTTTAATTGCTCCGCTGATTTCTTTTGCTCCTTCAGGGCTTTACAACGTCGTTCAATCATTTAATGGATTATACAGCATGCCGCTGCTTGTCATTATTATACTCGGATTCTACTTCAAGTATGGTACTGCCTTTGCTGCAAAAGTAACGTTTATTACTCACGTTGTGCTTTACGGTATTTTCTGGCTGTTTATGGACTACCATTATCTGTACGCTTTCAGCGTGTTGTTCTTTGTCGACATTCTCGTTTTATGGCTGGTAAGCCGGTTGAAGCCGATCGACAAACCGTTTGAATTTCAGGAAAATATCAACAAGGTGGATATGACTCCGTGGAAGCATAGAAAATGGGTGAGCGCAGTCATTATTATTACGGTGGTAGCTACGTACCTGCTGTTCTCTCCTATTGGACTTGCCGGGTAACAAAAAATGAATATCGAAAGAGCTGGAGTGCTGAAAAAGCGCTCCAGTTTTTTTATAGCTGCAGACCGAGCCATTTCTTGATTTTCTTTCGAAGAAAAAAGCCGCCAGCGCTTAAAATAAAAAGAACTGCAATTGCCACCCAAAGCAGAAGGCGGCTGCCAGAGACGATGCTTTGCCCAAACGTTCCGTACATCAGCATACCGGGAATAATACCAATCATGGTCGCTGAGATAAAATGCGAGTACTTAATTTTCGAAAAACCAGACAAATAGCTGAGCATGCTGAACCCCATCAGCGGGATAAGCCGCAGCGCCAGTACAACCAGGAACCCGCGGTTTTCCATTAGGTACCTCATACGGTCATTCCACGGAATTTGGCGCTTACTGAATATGGTTCTCCCCATTAAACGCCCAATAAAATATCCGCTTGTTGCGCCGCCAAGAGCACCCGTCCATATATAGAGCACTCCAGGCCAAAGGCCATAAGTAATACTTGCAGTAATAGACAACAGGGAGGAAGGGAAATAAATAAAGGGAGCGAGTGTGTAAGCAAACAAAAAAATGACCGGTGAGATCCAGCCAAACGAAGTGATAAATTCCTGGATTTCTTTTGGATGGATGCTCAGTCTGACGTTGAAGAGATAATACAATCCAATTAAAGCAGCCACGAACAGGCAGCCTTTGAGAACATTCAAGCATGAGCGCATATTTCCCCTCCTTCAAAGGCAGAAATCTGGCAGTATACAAAAAGCATTGCTTTGTATTTAAACTATTTTAAGCTTAACACGGAAGCTGTTGACGAACGACAATAATAAGCCGCAGGAGTCTCCTTGTTAAAAACACGCATACATAAAGACGTTGAGGGGAATCTTCTAATAGCATGGGCAAACATATAGAAAAAGGAGGAGAATTATAAATGACAAACAGTGTAGCAGGGGTAAAAATCCCTGACAGTAAAATAGCAAAAGAAGCAGCAGATCTATTGCGGGAGTATGGCTCGGAACTACTCTGGAATCACTCGAACCGGGCGTATCTTTTTGGAGAAATTCAGGGAAGGGAAGCTGGATTGAAGTATGATTCGGAGCTGTTATATGTGAGTGCATTATTTCATGATCTCGGGTTGACCAGTCAATACAGCAGCCCGGATAAACGTTTTGAGGTGGACGGGGCGAATGCAGCCCGCAGTTTCCTTCAGCAGCATAATATGGAGGATGAATCTATCCGTCTTGTGTGGGATGCTATTGCCCTTCATACCACGATTGGCGTTGCCGAATATAAAGAGTCGGAGGTTTCGCTTCTTTATTCAGGAGTAGGGCTCGACGTCATGGGAGATGGCTATCACCAGTTCCCGGAAAAGTTACGGGAAGAGGTGGTGAGCGCATACCCCCGGAATAATTTTAAAGAAAAAATCCTTCCCGCTTTTTATGAAGGGTTCAAGCACAAGCCCGAAACCACATTCGGAAATATTAAAGCGGACGTCTGTGAGCGGTTTATGCCGGATTATAAAAGCCCGGACTTTTGTGAATGCGTTCTGCATTCACCGTGGAAGGAATAGAAATTAATAATAAACAGAAATGCTGCCGTTTCGACGGCAGCATTTTTTTAGGAGGCTGGACAAGCGAGGTTAAACGCTTTACTATGGTCTTTCACAGTTTATTAAAGAGAGGTGGCAGAGATGAGTATTTTTCGTACGAACCGGGCCATTATTATCGCTTTTATGATAGGAACTTTTTCTATCGGGATGACGGAATACGTAATTACTGGTCTTGTCACTCAATTATCAAATGACCTAAACGTACCTGTTTCTCTTACTGGTCTTCTGCTAAGTGTGTATGCAATCAGTGTGGCAGTGTTCGGACCGATATTTCGTATAACGACGATGAAGTTTCCAGTCAAGCCGGTACTGATTTCCTGTATGGCGGTTTTTGTGTTAAGTAACGTTTTAGCAGCAATGGCCACGTCTTTTACTGTACTTGTGATCGCACGCCTGATTTCAGCAGCGATCCATGCTCCTTTTTTTGGTCTCAGCCTGGCCATGGCCCATCACATTGTAGCCCCTTCAAAAAGAGGGCAGGCAATTGCTGCCGTGCAGGGAGGTTTGACGATATCTATTATGCTTGGGGTGCCGTTTGGTTCATATCTGGGCGGTGTGCTTGAATGGAGAATCGTATTTTGGATGATTGCTGTGCTAGGGCTCATTACGCTAATTGGACTTGTGCTGACGCTGCCAAACGAAAAACCTTCCGAAATACCAAAAGTGAAAAATGAACTGGGCGTTTTTAAGGAGAAAACATTTCTTATAACGCTTATGATCGTGATTCTCGGTTATTCTGGTGTTTTTACAACCTATGTGTTCAAGGAACCAATTTTACGCGAAATAGGCGGAGTGGACGTAGTGGGGGTAACGTTTGCGTTATTTGCCTTCGGTACAGGGGCTGTGGCCGGAAATCTCCTTTCCAGCCGTATCCCGCTTCACCATTTAACGAGCTGGCTGCGAATTGCATTTCTGCTTTTGACACTTATTTTAGTTTTCTTTATACCAATGATCAGCGTTATCGGCACTTTATTTGTCGCAAGCTTTTTACTTGGAATGTTTGCATTTGGCACGGTGCCGCTGCTGAATGCCAAGCTGTTGATCAGCGGTCAGCATGCGCCTTCTCTTGCCGGAACGATAGCGGCAGCTGCTTTTAACCTGGCCAATGCGCTCGGAGCTACTCTTGGAACTATCGTACTGAATGCGGGAGCCACATTTTTTGTGCTCACACTCTGCGGAGCGGCGCTCTCTGTCATCGGTATTTTGTTAACGGTCATCCTTCACAGCATGGAACACAAAGATGCCGCTGTGGCTTCAAATACAGCTTAAGCATTTTAAAATGAAACAACAGGCTGCTTCCGGTATCAACCAGGAGCAGTTTTTTGTAAGAAGGAAGATACGTCTGGGCATGAAAATAAAGAAGACTTTAAAATAGGGATCTCATGGCGATAGAGTACTTTAATCATTGCTTTGCCAGTATGTCGTCAATATTTATGTATTTAAAAAGATATTATATTTTATTTACCTAATTAATGTATAAAATATTACTTTTATTAAAATGAGATTACAAATGACCTAATTCCGTTGTTTAAGAAAGCAGGGTCGGATATACTCGGTCATGTTGAGTCGCTGATTCAGCACATATAAAATTTTTAAACTACTTAATGGAGGTGCAGTTTCACTCTGTCGTGTCCAGCCGTTGTTACTCCAGTCGTGTGACATAAAAGGCAAGTAAACATATAAGAAAACTTAACAATACTTATTCAATCAAGTTTCGGTGATGGATGCTACGACTAGTGAACATTATAATGAAAAAATATCTTTTTGGAACAGCAATTACAGCAGGAGTTCTATTTGGTGCCCCGCAGGCAGCAGACGCGTCTATCGACGATCATGGTTCTTTGTCCTATGGCGATACGAATTCCTCGGTAAACGACCTGCAGGAAACGTTGAAGGATGAAGGCTATTTCCACGGCTACACCGGCTCGCGTTTTGGTCCACGGACGTTAAGTGCGGTTAAAGAATATCAATCCGATCACGGCATTTCTTCCCCGGCAGGCAATTATTACGGCGTAGCTGGTCCAGCAACACAGGATTCTTTAATGGGATCGGATGAACAGGTAGCGGGCGTTTCTACAAGCAGCAGCTCTGGCATTACAAGCACGGCTAAGCAATACATCGGGTCACCTTATGTTTGGGGCGGCACATCCCCAGGCGGCTTTGACTGCAGTGGATTTATTAATTACGTTTATGAGAAGCACGGTGAAAACATACCTCGGACTGTCTCCGGCATGTACAGTGAAAGCTCGAAAGTTTCGAATCCTTCCCCGGGAGATGTTGTATTCTTTAACACGAGAGGCGGAGCTTCACACGCAGGTATTTACGTAGGCAACAATGAATTTATCCACTCCGGTTCTTCAACAGGAGTTACCATTTCCAGCCTCGACAGCTCGTACTGGGGTCCACGTTATATGGGAGCCGGCCAGCTTTAAAACGGATATTAAAAACAGGAGGGACTCTATTGAAGAGGCCGCTCCTGTTTTTTTATCTTAAAATAGAGTCATTATAATGAATCCTCCTGCTCCTGCCAAAAAGCCGTAAAGAATAGCCGGGCCGAGCGTCTTACGTATTACGCTTCCTTCTTTTCCCTCCATGCCGACTACCGCACATGCAGCGACAACATTATGGATACAGATCATATTCCCGGCCCCGGCCCCAACGAGCTGGGCTCCGAGTACGACTGTGGCATCCACGCTGGTAGCATTAGCGATACTGTACTGCACTGGGGAAAACGTGAGAGTAGAAACGGTGGCACTTCCGGTGATAAAAGAGCCAAGTTCTCCAAGAAAGGGGGCGACAAGGATCCACATGGGACCGAAGGCGGCTGCCATGCCGGCTGCGATATACTCAGGCATACTGGTGATGTCGTTAGCATTGATACCCGAATTGCTGAAAACATGAACCATCGCAAGGGTGGCAAATAAAGTAATGCCGGTGATTTTAATGGTGGAAAGAGCATCCATGGCAGAGGCAGTAAAGTTTTTAAACGAACGTCGTTGAATGATTACTGCAAGCAGGGCAGTAACGGTGAGTATGGTGCCTGGAGAATACAGCAGTTCCCAGTTGGAAGTCACCCCTTCAATACCAAGAATATTTGTCCATGAAAGATCAAGCACGTTGGTAGTGAATTCCCGGAGCCACGGAACGATTCTTGTGAAAAGCAGCAGAACCACTACAATCAGGTACGGTGACCACGCTGTCAGAAGGCTCATATCGGATTTTTCATTGTTAATCTTAAAATTATCCTGCAAAGCGTCTGTCCAGGATGATTTCGGAAGAAGAAGGCCTTTTTTCGCAGTAAATGCAGCCACAGCAAGACCAGTGAGAGCTCCCAAAATAGCGACGAATTCCGGACCGAATAGAAATGCGTATAACAGAGCAGATGACGTATACACAGCCCCAATCATCAATGTCCACGGGAGCATTGGCCATGCATCCCGCAGTCCTTTTCCTTTTCCGAAGAAGAGGGTGAGTACGGCAACCAGTATAAAGGGGATAAAGGTGCCGCCAAATAAATCAATTAAAGTAACCGTAACACCAATTTCCTGGAAGAAAGCCGGCCCAGCCGGCTCTAATGTACTAAGGCCGACAATCACTGGTGTACCAACTGCTCCGAAAGCTACAGCTGAGCTGTCGGCTCTAATGTACTAAGGCCGACAATCACTGGTGTACCAACTGCTCCGAAAGCTACAGCTGAGCTGTCGGCTATAAGGGCGGTGGCTACGGCAGCGAGCGGCTTAAATCCTAAGGCAAGCATCAATGGAGCTGTAATCATGGCCGGTGTCCCGAAGCCGGCAGCTCCTTCAAGCAGGGAGCCAAACAGAAAAGCTACGATGATCAGCTGTACCCGCATGTCCTCTGAAATGCTTTTGAACCCCTGATTAATTCGATCTACAGCACCATTTTTCCGCAGGGTATTCAGCAGCACAAGTGCTCCAAATAAAATAAGCAGAATCGTTAATGTTTTATGAGCCCCCTGAAGAATAGAAGAAAGAATGATATGTCCTCCCATTCCCCAGACCGTAACAGCAAGCAGGATAACTATAATAGAACTTAGTGTCATTCCTTTAATAGCAGGCATGCGAAGCAGAACAAGAAAAATAAAAGGAAAAATTACAGCACTTAGAGCGACCAGCATCAGCATAGAGGCATCTCCTTTACAGGGGGAGTAGGAAACAAAATCATTTTTAAAAGTTCAGTCATCATATGTCTTATTTCCACCTTAAACGCTTTCATTAAAGCATGCAATAGGAGAGGTCAGTGCAGTAAAAGGAAAGGGAGGATTTTCTTATTTTTGACATAACTCAGACAAGATTCTGCCACAGGAGACAAAGAAGAGTTGCTTTAGGAATTATTGCTCTGCTTCAGCTCGAAGGCACAGTGGCGCAGGCTTTATTTATCGCCAGCTCATTCCCCATGTCCAGAAACAGCGCCCTGTTGGCGCTCGAATATGATAATTATCCCGAATATGCTGCTCAGAGCGTGTTTATTTCAACAATATTTGGCGGCACTACCGTTTCCATAGTTATCTTTTTATCCCGGGTGCGGTACGGGTGAGGCAGAAAAAGCTGCAGCGCTGAGAATTAAAAAAGCAACAGTGATAAAAATAAGAAGCCTCCGTTCAGCAGTGAGCGGAGGCTTCCAGTAATTAATCATCGTTTTTTACGTGCCGCAGTACGTACGGTAGGGCACAAGTGAAGGAGCGGGAGGTGCTGTATATTTTTTCTGCTCTTTAGTATGGGCGTAAGGCTCTGAAAGTACATTCAGGAGCTGGTTCATCACGCTGTAATCCCCGTTTTTTTCAGCGGCTTCAATCGCCTCTTCCACATGATGGTTCCGTGGAATGACCGCAGGGTTATGGTCACGCATCAGCTGTCCGGAGAGGTCTTTGGATTCCTCCTGCCTTTCGAGGCGCTCAAGCCACTGTTCCTGCCAGGAAGCAAAGTCACTGTCCGTAAAGAGCCCGGAGTCATCGAACTGGTTAAAGGTCAGAGCACGGAAGGTATTCGTGTAATCGGCTTCATGCGTCTGCATAAGGCTGAGCAGGCTGGTGATAAGCGCTTCGTCTTCCTGTTCTTTCGTGAAAAGTCCGAGTTTGGCACGCATCCCCTGGAGCCAGTATTCATTAAATCGCTCAGGGAACTGAGAGATTTCTGCCTGAGCAAGCTCCACAGCTTTCTCCTGGTTTTCATCAATAAGCGGCACAAGGGCTTCAGCAAACCGGGAAAGATTCCATTCTGCCATGATCGGCTGCCTGCCGTAAGCGTAGCGGCCGCGCGCATCAATCGAACTAAATACAGTCTTTGGATCATAGCTGTTCATAAAAGCGCATGGGCCGTAATCAATAGTTTCTCCGCTGAGAGCCATATTGTCGCTGTTCATTACTCCATGGATAAAGCCGGCAAGCTGCCACTTGGAAATTAACGAAGCCTGGCGTGTAACGACTTTGCGGAGCAGCTCCAGGTAAGGATTTTCCGTTTCCCGGACTTCTGGATAGTGACGATCAATTGTATAGTCAGCGAGAGCCCGTAGATCGTTCATTGAGCCGTGGTTTAAAGCATATTCGAATGTGCCGACACGCAGGTGGCTGGAGGCAGTACGTGTCAATACTGCCCCGGTCAGCACGCTTTCCCGGAAAACGGGTTCACCGGTTTTAACAACAGCAAGACTCCGGGTGGTTGGTATGCCAAGCGCATGCATTGCCTCGCTGATAATATATTCCCGAAGCATTGGCCCAAGCGCAGCACGCCCGTCACCGCCCCGGGAATAAGGGGTCCGGCCGGACCCTTTCAGCTGAATATCAACTCTGCGGCCTTCAGGGGTTATTTGTTCCCCGTGAAGGAGGGCGCGTCCGTCCCCGAGCATCGTAAAATGGCCAAACTGGTGCCCGGCGTAAGCCTGGGCAAGCGGCAGTCCGTTCTCCGGCGTCTGGCTGCCTGCGAGTACCTGTACGTTTTCGTCTTCCCGCAGTGCTTCACTATCAAGCCCGAGAGAAGCAGCAAGCTGTTCGTTCAATATAACAAGCTCCGGTCCCTGGACAGGAGCTGGAGTGATTTTGGAAAAAAAGGTTTGCGGGAGGGCGGCATAGCTGTGTTCAAGCTGCCAGCCCGCTTTTTTTGCTGTGTTTTTTTCAGCCATAAATACTCCTTTAAAATATATTTTTGAAGCTAAGCAGTGTATATTGAAAAATCATTATTTATATTATGATACATCTTTCATTATACAAGCCTTCCTCCCAGTTCTTCAAATTTAAAGATGCAGAGTGTAGGCATTTAAAAACGCTTCCTGCGTTACACAGAAAGCGCTTGCGGCCATTAATTTCCTTGTAGATGAGATACCTATACGTCTTTATGATGAAATGGGCATTTGCCTTCTATTGGCTTAATGTCGTCTCCAATGAAAAACTGCTTCCACTCGTTGTGTGTTGGATCACCAAAGTGGCTGATATCCGGGTGAGTAGGGAGGTTATCCCATTTCTCCACGCGGGCCCGGACTTTTTCTCTCGACATGATGCCTCCTTTTTCTGTGCCTTCAAGCCCTTCGAAAATAGCACGGGGCTGAAAGCCGAGAATCAAACTGTTCCCGAGGTCTCTCGTTTTCCGCTGCTTATAGGCAGGGGCGTTACCGAAAACAAAAACGGGTTCGCCGGCAAAATGGTAGTCCCAAAGAAAATGATCGGGATCTTTTGGCTTGTCTCCCGGCCAGCTGTACCTGTCCTGTTCATGCAGGTGCTGCAGTACCTCCCAGAAATAGGAGCGGTAATAGTCGACGGACTGCTCACGTGCTTCGGGTTCGACGAAAAGAAACAGGCCGTGCCTGGTAAAAGGCGGTTCCGCCATTAAATGGAGAAAGCTTTCGAGCACACCACCAAGGTGATCCCAATGGTCATGAGTGATATAAGAATAGCGCAGTTCTCCTTTTCGCTGTGCTTTCATGCCGAAAAAGCAGGGGAACTCGGGGTTCGTTACTACGCGCTTGAAGGTCTGGTATTCCTCCTGCAGCCAGGAGGGGAGCCGGTCGGACGTTTCCATATCTTCTTTCGTCAGCAGATAAGGACTGGACGTTTGTAGCATGCTGCTGCTCCTTTCATTCAGGGGAATCAGGGGAGAACTTTCTCTCCTCTGGGAAAAAAGCCTTCAGCCTGTGCAGAAGCGGATGCTGGCTGAAAGCTTTTATATAAAACATTATTTAACTGCTGCTTTTCACAGCATTAGTAAGCGTATTAAATTCCTCATCGCTCAGTTTAATGCCGGCTGCAGCGATATTATCTTCCAGGTGGCTTACTGTAGAAGTGCCTGGAATTGGAAGAATAACGTCGGAACGCTTCAGGAGCCATGCCAGTGCGAGCTGAGCTGGTTTTGCATTATGGTCTTCGGCCAGCTGGTCCAGCGGGCCGCCTTCTTGGGCGAGTTCACCGGTGGCAAGAGGGAACCATGGAATAAAAGCAATATTGTTATCGTTACAATAATCAAGCATTTCTTCTGATTCACGATTGGCCAAGTTATAGCGGTTTTGAACAGAGGCAATAGAAGTTACCTTTTGTGCTTCTTTAAACTGTTCGGTATTCACTTCACTGAGCCCGATATGACGGATTTTGCCTTCTTCCTGCATTTTTTTCAGTTCACCGACCTGGTCTGCAACCGGAACCTCAGGGTCAACCCGGTGCAGCTGCATAAGATCAATGCGTTCAAGGCCTAAATCCATCAGGTTCAGCTCGACCTGCTGGCGCAGATATTCGGGACGTCCCACTGGGCGCCAGTCATTAGGGCCTGCACGGGTAAGACCGACCTTTGTCGCGATCGTCATGTCATCGTTATACGGATGGAGCGCTTCTTTAATAAGGCGGTTGGCTGTGAACGGGCCATAGGCGTCTGCTGTATCAATAAAATTTACCCCGAGTTCTGATGCCCGGCGGAGTACGCGGACAGCTTCGTCAGGATTGGAAGGCTCTTTCCATACGCCCTCGCCGGTCAGCTGCATTGCGCCGTAGCCTAAACGGTTCACTTCTATATCGCCGCCAATCCGGAACGTGCCGGCCTGATCTGCGGTAATGTTTGCATCATTCATATATGGTCCTCCTTCGGTAAAACAAAGTTTGTACACTTTGTTAATCATACCCGCACTGCTGGTTTTTTAATCCGATACAATTGATTAGGAACTTAGAGGCTAAAAGGGAGAGTTATTTGTATAAAAAGAAATGGAAAGGTAGTTTTTTACGGCTTTCGGAAAGGTATAGAACAGAAGACGCATGAAATTGTTCTTAAATATAGAATGATATTCAGCAGAAAAGGGCGTGTAATAGATGAACTCTTCATGGATCGAAATTAACGTAAAGGCTGTACGCAATAATATTAACCAGATCAAGCAGCGGATGCCGGATAAGTTTTTTGCCGGTGTTGTAAAAAGTAATGCCTATGGGCATGGGCTGGTTCCGATGGCAAAGTATATTGAAAACGAAGTGGATTACTTAGCGGTGGGGGTTGAAGAGGAAGGCATTGAACTGCGGAAAAACGGAGTAAAAACCCCAATTTTAGTTTTAGGGCCGTATTTTAATGAGGGACGTGTAATCGATTACAATTTAACACCTACCGTGGACACAATTGAAAAGCTGAAAAAATTAAATGAGGCTGCGGAAAAGAAAAACGCAGGCCAGTATCCATTTCATTTAAAAATTAACATTGCGTTGAACCGTTTTGGCCTGAATGAAAAAGATTTAAACCCATTCCTGGAAACGTACCAAACGCTGAATTCGGTGAAGGTGGAGGGTGTTTATTCTCATTTTGCTGCCAACAGGCACGCGGAAAAAATTACTGTTCAGAGTGACCGCTTAACGCAGTGCGTAGAAATCATAACAAAAATTTATGGTATTCATCCTGAATATGTACACATGGCCAACAGCGCGATAGCTGTCAAATACCCGGAGCTTGGCTTTAATATGATCCGTATCGGCAACGCCATATTCGGCCAGGCAGCTAGCAGAAACAGCCTGCGATTTGAAGAAACGTTTGAGTTGAAAACACCGCTTCTGGAAACCCGGGAAATCAAAAAAGGAAGTACGGTGGGATACGGGGATACAAAACCATTGAACGAAAAGATGACTGTAGGACTTATTCCACTTGGAGAAGCGCACGGCTTTAACTTTGCCCGGGAGAACCAGTCCAGCACGCCGAAAAAACTGGCTTTTAATATTCTTCGGAGTGTACGTTCCTACGTCCGGCCGCCGGCAAAAATATTCTGGGAAGAAGAGCCGGTATCCATTGTCGGGAAGCCGAGCTCACAGTTTTCGCTGATTGATGTAACCGGGAAGGTCATCAGCGAAGGAGACGCTTTAACGGCACGAGTTTCGATCATGAACGTGCAGGAGTCCATCGAACGAAAATATATAGAATAACAAAACAGGGCCCGCAGCTTCTAAAAAAGAAGGCTGCGGGCTTTTTCATGATTTTATAAGCTGTTCAAGCACGGAAGCATTTCCTTCAAAACCGTCCGAAGGCCAGTCCCTTCCCTCTAGCAGACCGAGTGAAAGCGACTGCATACCGGTGACATAATAGTTATCTAAAATAGTTTCGCTGTAGGATTCTCCGCTTTCTAGTTCGATGGAAACCCTGCATGGCTGCTCTGTTGGGACAAATGCCCGGTGGGCGCGCAGAACCCCTTTTGTTCCGATTACTTCATACTCATTGCGGGTGGCTGCATTCATGCCGGAGTCAAAGTGAGCGAGTCGGCCATCGGAAAAGGTAAGGACCCCCGCAGCCGCCCAGTCGCTCCGGCCGTTTTCATGAAAAGAGTAATAGGCGCTTGCATAGTCTGGTTCCCCCATAACCTGCCGGATGGCGTGAATGCAGTAGCAGCCGACATCATAAAGGCTCCCGCCGCCGTCAGCCTGAGAATGAAGGCGGATATTGCTTTCGGTATGCTGCAGCGGAAATGTAAACGAAGAACGCATCGTCACAATCTCTCCAATTGCATTGCCTGCAAGAATCTTTTGGACAAGTTGGTGCTGGGGATGAAAACGGTACATGAAGGCTTCCAAAAACTGGACGCCGTTTTCTTCGCAGACGGTTTTGATTTCCACAGCTTCCGCCCGATTCAGCGCAGCTGGCTTTTCGCACAGTACGTGCTTCTGTTTTCTGGCAGCTTTAATGCTCCATTCTTTGTGCAGATGATTAGGGAGGGGAATGTAGACCGCATCGATATCGGGATCGTCAAGAAGTTCGTCGTAGCTGTGATAGACCTCCGGAATATGAAAAGCTTCTGCGAGTGCCTCTGCTTTGCCGCTGCCGCTCGCAATTGCATGAACTTGTGCATTTTCCGTATGCTGCAGAGCAGGCAGCATTTGTTTTTTGGCGATATCGGCAGTGCCCAGGATTCCCCATCGAATTGTTTTCATCAAAAAGCCTCCTAATTAAATAGTAGTTTAAAAGATCCCTTGAAGCAGAAGAGCCAGTGCCAAGAAAAATCCGCATAGTACTGTACTTTTAATTGACGCCCCCATGAGCGGTCCGTAGGATTCAGAGGGATTAGTATCCCCCAGGGCAGTATATGCTTTCATGAGCGGCCAGGCAGAAATAACAGCAATCAGGGCATACCAGGGAAGCGCCCCGACAAGGATACCTAAGGGGATCGTGAGCATAGCGAGCAGGGTGAAGGCTTTTGAGAGAAGCAATCCTTTCTTTTCCCCGAGGACTACTACAAGCGTATTTTTTCCGGAGTCACGATCGGCTCTCCAGTGAAGGAAGTGGTGATTGTAGAGTACCATAGTGGTGAGGATACCAATCGGAAGGGAGAGAAAAAATGCCCGGGTGTCAAAAAAGCCTGTCTGCACGTAGTAGCTTCCCATTACGGGAAGAACCCCGAACGAAAGCAGAATGGCGACTTCGCCGTAACCTTTGCCCCGGTAGCCGAACTTGAACGGAGGGGCTACATAAAAGTAAGCAAGCATCCCGCCAGCAGCTGCAAGCACCAAAAGCGGCCATCCTTTGGCGATACTTAATATGATACCGCATAATAAAGCCAGGGTTAAAAACATCCAGGTGACAAGCGCGAATGTCTTCTCAGACACCCGCCCTTCCGTCAGCATACCGGAATTGGTGGAAACATCATTTGCGGTATCCTGAGCCTTAGTATCAACGCCGTTGCGGTAGTCCCATAAGTCGTTCACCATATTAGAAAACAGATGGGCGCTAAACGCACCGATCAGTGTAATGATAAACCAAAGCGGCTCGAAGACACCGTTCCATGCGAAAGCCCCAAGTGCTCCCAGCAGCACTGGCATCAGCATAACAGACAAAAAACTTGCCCGCGCGGCTTCCAGCCAGAAAGAAATTGTATGTTTCATGAGCAATCGTCCTTTCAACGTGAATTAAACATAACGTGGGCAGATAAAAACTGCCTAAGAATTATATCAAAAAGAAAAGACGAATACCTGAATGAGGCTTATTAAGTAATATAATATATTTTTCAAATATAGACTTTAGCTATTTTCAGTGAGCATAAAAATTCCAAATAAGAGTAATTTCAAATAGCCAGATCATTTTAAAAACGAATAAAAGTATAACTGGATGGTATTTCACTTAAAGTTAAAAATTCGATAAAGTTAAATGTAAGCGATTACAAAGGAGGCATTATTTGAAGACATTAACGAGAATCTCAACTAGTTTAGTACAGCGTTACCTGCCGGACCCTTTTCTTTTTGTTCTTGTTTTAACTTTAGTAGTGTTTTTTTCGGGATTACTTTTTACACCTAGTACACCAATCAATATGGTGACTTATTGGGGAGATGGGTTCTGGGACTTGTTAGAATTTGCAATGCAAATGGTTCTTGTATTAGTTACAGGGTACGTACTAGCGAGTAGTCCGTTTTTTAGCCGTCTTCTTAAAACAGTGGCATCGATAGCCAAGACACCAGGACAGGCTATAGTTTTAGTAACGTTAGTAGCTTTGGCGGCAAATTGGATTAATTGGGGTTTTGGTCTAGTAATTGGGGCATTATTTGCAAAAGAATTAGCGAGACAAGTGCCTAAAGTAGATTACCGTTTGTTAATTGCCAGTGCATATAGCGGATTTATAGTTTGGCATGGCGGTCTTGCTGGTTCTATTCCCTTGACAGTTGCTACTCCAAATAATATTTCACAAAACTTAATTGGTTTATTATCTACAAACCAAACGATTTTTTCTGCCTTTAATTTGACTATCGTTGCTTCTTTATTCGTTACTGTGCCAATAGTTAATAGAGTAATGATGAACCAAAAGGAAGCTGTAACAATTGATCCAGTACTGCTAGAAAATAGAAAAGCAGCAACAAAACAAATATTTCACGAGGAGCAGACGCCGGCAGAACGGTTAGAAAACAGCAAATGGCTTTCTATGATTATAAGCGCGTTTGGTTTAGTTTTTCTAATTTATTATTTTGTTACGAATGGTTTTCAGCTTAATTTAAGGCTCAACACCAAAATATGTTCTTGACCCTTCAATACTGCACCCGCTTGTCGTTACACTCTAAAAGCAGGCGTTGTT